>NZ_QUAC01000033.1 GCF_003389455.1 Streptomyces inhibens
CCGCGGGCTCGGCCGCCCCGTCGGGTGCCGCGGCCGCCTCCCGGGGAGCGGGCGGTCGCGAGGCGGACGCGGGGTCGCCGGGAGCGGCGGTGTCGGGAGTGGTGCGGCGGGACGGCGGACGGGCGGTCACGAGAAGTGCCTCCTAGGGGGCGGGGCGTCGGTCGGATCACAGGGAGTCGTACGGGCGGCGGTGCGGCGGATCGTCTGCGGCCCTCTCACCCCCGGCCGTCGGTCCGGGACGGGCCGGCCCCGTCCACCTCCACGGCCCGCTCCCCGCCCGCCGCCAGCCGCCGGACGGCGGCCATCGGGACGGCCAGCCAGTCCGGCCGGTGCCGGGCCTCGTAGAGCACCTCGTAGACGGCCTTGTCGGTCTCGTAGGCGCGCATCAGTTCGGGTGCGGAGCGCGGATCGAGCCCGCCGGCCTCGGCGTATCCCCGGCAGTAGGCGGCGCGGGTGCGCCGCGCCCACTCCAGCGCCCAGGGGTCGGCACCGGCCGGCCCGCTGCGCGCGGCATAGTCGAAGGAGCGCAGCATCGCCGCGACATCGCGCACCGCCGGCTGCGGGCGGCGCCGTTCGGCCAGCGGACGGGCCGGTTCGCCCTCGAAGTCGATCAGCGACCAGCGGCCCTCGTCGGCGGAGCGCAGCGTCTGGCCCAGGTGCAGATCGCCGTGGATGCGCTGGGCCGCCCAGCTGCGGCCGTCGTGGCCCATGGCGGCGAGCGCGTCGAAGGCGGTGCGCAGCCGGGCGCGGTAGGGCTGCAGTACGGGCACGGCGCGGGCGGTGGCCTCCAGCCGCTCGTTCATCTGGGCGGCGATCACATCGAGCTGAGGGCGGCGCAGCTCGGTGGTGGGCAGCGTCTGGGCGAGTGCGGTGTGCACCTCGGCGGTGGCATGGCCGAGCGCCCGGGCCGAGCCGGTGAAGTCGGCGCGTACGGCCAGCGCATTGAGCGCCAGCTGCCAGCCGTCCGCCGACCCCGGCAGGAAGGGCTGGAGCACGCCCAGCGTCGTCGCCTCGCCGTTCTCCTCGGCGGTCGCCGACTCGAACCACGCGGCGGGTGCCGGCACCCGCGCGCACTTGGCGTCCGCCAGCGCCCGCGGCAGCTCCAGATCCGGGTTGATGCCCGGTTCGATCCGCCGGAAGACCTTCAGAATGAACGAATCTCCAAAGACGATCGAGGAGTTGGACTGCTCGACGGCGATCGGCCGGGCCGGCAGCCCGGAGGGGATGTCCACGTCGGATTCCCGGCAGAAGCGCAGCGCGCCGAGTCGTCCCGGTACCCGCAGCCGCTCCAGCAGCAGCCCGCACAGGCGGTTGTCGAGCAGGGCGTCATAGACCGTGCGGCCACGCAGCGGGCCGCCGGCCGGGCGGCCGATCACCGCGGGCGCCAGCTGCGGCGACAGCGCCGGGTGCACGCCCAGCAGGAGTTGGTAGCGGTCGCCGCCGGAGGGCGTACGGCTCGGTGGCGCGCTCTGCTGGGCGCGCACGAGCAGTTGCAGCAGGCCCGGTGCGCTGCCGTCGGCGGTGCACGGCAGCAGTTCGGTGGCCGAGAGCAGCGTGAAGCCGGTGAGCAGCCGTCCCTTGCCGGCGAACCAGCGCTGGCGTGGCACCCATTCGGCGAGCAGGGGTGCCAGGGAGGACAGCAGATCGGGTGCGGTGACGAGCGGGCGGCGGTCAGGGCTGTTTCGGGTGGCACGGGTCGGGGCGGTGTCCGACATGGCGTCGCGTCCTTTCCCCGGGCACACGAAGGTAGGGCAAAGTGTCCCGGAATGCGGCCTTCACAGTGCGGTGGCGCGGTGGCGGTACCCCCGGACGGAGGCGCTGTGGGGGTCCCCCCGGACGTACTCCGGCGAGAGCGCCGGGCGAGATCGTCCGTACGGCAGCGGTGTTTCGGCGTGCGCGCTTCCGCTGCGCGTCGGTCCCCCTCGCGAGCCGGGGACCGACGAGGGCTCACCCGGCCCGTGCGGTAGTAGGGAGCCTGCCCGAGCGAAAGGTCAAAAAACGCCCGTACGCGCCATGCGGCCGCGTACGGGCGGTGTTCTCGGCGCCCGTGCCCGGTCAGGGCACCGGCGCTAGGCTGCCTTTCCTGCGTTCTTGCGCAGCCGGAACCAGTAGAACCCGTGGCCCGCCAGGGTCAGCAGATACGGCAGTTCCCCGATGGCCGGGAAGCGGACGCCGCCGATGAGTTCCACCGGATGGCGGCCGCTGAACGCCCGCAGATCCAGCTCCGTCGGCTGGGCGAAGCGCGAGAAGTTGTGCACACACAGCACCAGGTCGTCGTCCGCGCCACCGGTGCCCGGCGACTCCCGCAGGAAGGCCAGCACCGCCGGGTTGGTGGACGAGAGCTCGGTGTAGCTGCCGAGCCCGAACGCCGGGTTCTGCTTACGGATCTCGATCATCCGGCGGGTCCAGTGCAGCAGCGAGGAGGGCGAACTCATCGCCGCCTCGACGTTGGTGACCTGATAGCCGTAGACGGGATCCATGATGGTCGGCAGGAAGAGCCGGCCCGGGTCGCAGGAGGAGAAACCGGCATTGCGGTCCGGCGTCCACTGCATCGGGGTACGCACCGCGTCACGGTCGCCGAGCCAGATGTTGTCGCCCATGCCGATCTCGTCGCCGTAGTAAAGAATCGGCGAGCCGGGCAGCGACAGCAGCAGGGCCGTGAAGAGTTCGATCTGATTGCGGTCGTTGTCGAGCAGTGGGGCCAGCCGCCGGCGGATGCCGATATTGGCGCGCATCCGCGGGTCCTTGGCGTACTCCGCGTACATGTAGTCGCGTTCTTCGTCCGTGACCATTTCGAGGGTCAGCTCGTCGTGGTTACGCAGGAAGATGCCCCACTGGCAGCCGGAAGGGATCGCCGGGGTCTTGGCGAGGATTTCCGAGACCGGGTAGCGCGATTCGCGGCGTACCGCCATGAAGATGCGCGGCATGACCGGGAAGTGGAAGGCCATATGGCATTCGTCGCCGCCGACGCCGTAATCGCCGAAGTAGTCGACGACATCCTCCGGCCATTGATTGGCCTCGGCCAGCAGGACGGTGTCCGGGTAGTGCGCGTCGATTTCCGCGCGGACCCGCTTGAGGAAGGCGTGCGAGGCGGGCAGATTCTCGCAGTTGGTGCCCTCCTCCACGTAGAGATACGGCACCGCGTCCAGCCGGAAGCCGTCGATCCCCAGGTCGAGCCAGAACCGCAGGGCGGAGATCATCTCCTCCTGGACCGCCGGGTTCTCGTAGTTGAGATCCGGCTGGTGGGAGAAGAAGCGGTGCCAGTAGTACTGCTTGCGGACCGGGTCGAAGGTCCAGTTGGAGGCTTCGGTGTCGACGAAGATGATCCGGGCGTCGGCGTACTGCTTGTCGTCGTCGGCCCAGACGTAATAGTCGCCGTACGGCCCTTCGGGATCGTTGCGCGATTCCTGGAACCACGGGTGCTGGTCGCTGGTGTGGTTCATCACCATGTCGATGATGACCCGCATTCCGCGGTGGTGCGCGGCGTCCACGAATTCCACGAAGTCGGCCAGATCGCCGAAATCGGGGAGCACCGCGGTGTAGTCGGCGACATCGTAACCGCCGTCCCGCAGCGGGGATTTGAAGAACGGCGGCAGCCAGAGGCAGTCCACCCCCAGCCACTGCAGATAGTCGAGCTTGGCCGTGATGCCCTTGAGGTCGCCGATGCCGTCGCCATTGCTGTCCTGGAAGGAGCGCACCAGGACTTCGTAGAAGACGGCCCGTTTGAACCAGTCGGGATCGCGGTCCTTCGCCGGGGTGTCCTCGAACGTGTCGGGGACTGGCTCATTGACGATCAATTGGGTGACCCTCCGATCGGTGAGGACGGTCGCAGCGACAGCACATGAGCGGGCGCGAGAGAGCGGCCCGGCTCAAGGCGCACATAGTTGTCCCTGCCCCAGTGGTAGGTATCGCCGGTGAGCTCGTCGCGCACCGGGAAGGACTCGTGCCGGCCGAGGCCGAGTTCCGGCATGTCCAACGACACCGTCGCCTCGTGGGTGTGGTGCGGGTCGAGGTTGACCACCGTGAGCACCGTGTCGGCTCCGTCGCCGTGGCCCGCGCGCTTGGAGAAGGCGAGTACGGCGTCGTTGTCGACCCGGTGGAAGCGCAGATTGCGCAGCTGTTGCAGGGCAGGGTGCCGGCGGCGGATGCGGTTGAGCGCGGTGATCAGAGGGGCGATGGTGCGCCCCTCTCTGGCCGCCGCATCCCAGTCGCGCGGCTTGAGTTGGTACTTCTCCGAGTCGAGGTACTCCTCGCTGCCGCGGCGTACCGGCGTCGACTCGCAGAGTTCATATCCGGCGTAGACGCCCCAGGTGGGGGAGAGGGTGGCGGCCAGCACGGCGCGGATCTCGAAGGCCGGGCGGCCGCCCTCCTGGAGGTAGGCGTGCAGGATGTCCGGGGTGTTCACAAAGAAGTTGGGCCGCAGGTAGGAGGCGCTCTCGCCGGACAGCTCGGTGAGGTAGTCGGTCAGCTCCCGCTTGGTGTTACGCCAGGTGAAGTAGGTGTACGACTGGTGGAAGCCGATCTGGGCGAGGGTGTGCAGCATCGCGGGCCGGGTGAACGCCTCGGCGAGAAAGAGCACGTCGGGATCGGTGCGGTTGATGTCACCGATCACCTTCTCCCAGAACGCCACCGGTTTGGTGTGCGGATTGTCCACGCGGAAGATCCGTACGCCCTTGGCCATCCAGAAGTGCAGCAGCCGCTCGGTCTCGCGCACCAGCCCGCGGAAGTCGGTGTCGAAGGCGAGGGGGTAGATGTCCTGGTACTTCTTCGGCGGGTTCTCGGCGTAGGCGATCGAGCCGTCGGTGCGGTGGTGGAACCACTGGGGGTGCAGGGTGACCCAGGGGTGGTCGGGCGAGCACTGCAGCGCGAAGTCCAGCGCCACCTCCATCCGCAGATCGCGGGCGGTGCGTACGAAGTGCTCGAAGTCCTCGAAGGTGCCCAGGTCCGGATGGAGGGCGTCATGGCCGCCGGCGGCCGAACCGATGGCCCAGGGGGAGCCGACATCGTCCGGGCCGGCGGACAGCGCATTGTTGGGGCCCTTGCGGAAGGCGGTGCCGATGGGGTGGACGGGCGGGAGATAGACCACGTCGAAGCCCATGGCGGCGACGGCCGGCAGCCGCTCGGCGGCGGTGCGCAGGGTGCCGCTGACGGGCCTGCCGTCCGGTGCGACGAAGGCGCCCTCGGAGCGCGGGAAGAGTTCGTACCACGAGCCGTACAGGGCCCGCCGGCGCTCGACGACCAGTGGCATCGGCCGCGAGACGGTGAGCAGTTCGCGCAGCGGATGGCGCTCCAGCGCCTCGATGACCTGGGGGGAGAGCGCCGCGGCGAGCCGGG
This sequence comes from Streptomyces inhibens, assembly GCF_003389455.1. Taxonomy (GTDB): domain Bacteria; phylum Actinomycetota; class Actinomycetes; order Streptomycetales; family Streptomycetaceae; genus Streptomyces; species Streptomyces inhibens. The sequence goes on from NZ_QUAC01000033.1 coordinate 5,335, forward strand.
TGGCGGCGGGGAGCTTCGGGTTGCGCAGCGCGTCCACGGCGCTGAGCACCGACTCCCGGCCGTCGCTCTTGGGGACGTCGGCGGCCGCCCGCTCGTGGAGTTCGGCGCCCTCGGCGAGCATCAGCTCGCTGTCGATGCCCGCCGGGATCTTGATCGAGGCGTGCTTGCGCCAGGTGGCGAGCGGATCGGACCAGGCCTCGACGGTGAAGGTCCAGCGGCCCTCGATGTCCGGGGTGACCTCGGTGCTCCACCGGTCGGTACCGGGCGCCCGCTCCTGCATCGGGGTCCAGGGACCGCAGCGGCCGGCGGGGTTGCGCAGCACCACATTGGCCGCGACCGCGTCATGCCCTTCTCGGAAGACGGTGGCCGAGACCTCGAAGGTCTCACCCACCACGGCCTTCGCCGGGCGGCGGCCGCAATCGATCTGCGGGCGGATGTCCAGAACAGGGATGCGACCGATCATGGGCTCACCTGGGCTTGTGATGCTTTGCTGGGTTTTGTCCTTTGTATCCGCTCCACGGTGGGGGGACCGGGTGCGGGCATGGGCGCTCGTGTCCGCTTTCACTCGGCTGGCGGATGACACGGCCGGCCGAGTCGATGCTGCGCCGGCCGGTGGCCGGGAGCGCCCTCAGTGGAATGTGTGCTGCGTCGTCGGTGCATCGCGAGGGGGGAACGGCGTACCCGGTGAGCCTTCCCGCGGACGACGGCCGGGAAATCCGGCGGAATGTGAACTACTGGTACGTAACCAAGGGGCCGATGTGACCCGGTGGACATACCCCTGCCCGCTCGCGGGCGGCTGCGGAGCTGCGCTGACACGGTCGGCGTTCGCCTCCTCAACTCGGTGTGATCACAGCGGAGTTGCGGTGTGCGGATGTCCGGTGTCGCGCCGGGGCCCATCGACGCCACACCGCAGCCTCCCCCCAGGAGGGAGTCCGTACAAGAGCGCATGAGGGGGTGGAATCAGCCATATCGGCGGACGCGGCGGTAGGGCAGGTTCCGGTCCCGGGTCACTCCCTCAACTCGCGGGCACAGTAGGCGAGTTGGTGACGGTTGCCTGCCTTAGCGGTCCCGGCGGTATACGACGCCTCGTCTGACCAGCCGGTCGTCGGCGAAGCAGAGCTCGTAGGCGGAGACGGTGTCCGGGTGGACGCTGTAGTACGCACAGGACCAGCCGCGCGGGGGCGGCGGGGTGCCGTCCGGCGGGGCGTCCAGGGAGAAGAACGGCACCACGTCCGCCACCTGCGCGCGCGGCATACCGATGTGCAGACGGTCGTAGTCCGCCCGCTCCAGCACCGTCCACGGGGAGCTGACCAGCGCAAAGACGGCCATCAGGAGCAACAGTGCGGCGGTCGCCGCGAGCGGGACGGTCACCGTCTGGCGCAGCCGGCGCCGTACCTGACGGCGGGCCTGCGCCAACTTCCGTGCGGCGGCGGTCGGTTCGGGCGCCCCGGCCTGGGTGACCGGCCCGCCGGCCAGCGGCAGCCGGGCCGTGACCGCGAACCCGCCCACTGGCGTCCGGCCGCTGTGCAGCGTCCCGCCCGCCAGCCGTACCCGTTCGTCCAGACCCACCAGCCCGCTGCCGCCGGAGACCGGATCCGGCGCGGGACCGGCCGGGCGGGGACCGTTGGCCACGGTGAGGTGCAGCTGCCCGGCGGCCCGGACGAGCCGGAGGTGGACGGCGGCGCCCGGTGCGTGCTTGGCGGCGTTGGTCAGGGATTCCTGGACGACACGGTGCAAGGCGTGGCCGGTCATGGGCGGCAGCGCGGCCACGGGGTCGCCGCCCGGCGCCTCACCGGAGCCGCGGGCCTCCTCGTCCACCCGCTCCAGCGTCACCGTCATCCCCGATGCCCGCGCGCGCTCCACCAGCCGCTCCACGCTCTCGTCCGCCGGCACCCGGGGCGCACTCTCGTCGTCCGTGCGCAGGACGCCGATGATCTCCCGCAGCCGCTCGGTCGCCGCGCCGGCCGCCTCGCGCAGCTCCCCGGCCGCCGCCCGGCGGTCCGCGTCCAGCCCGGGATCGACCTCCAGCGCCCCGGCCCGCAGCGCGAGCAGCGCCAGGTCATGGCCGAGGGAGTCATGCATATCGCCGGCGATTCTGGCGCGTTCGCGCAGCCGGGTACGGTCGGCGACCGCCTGCTGTTCGAGCTCCATGCGCTCGGCGAGCTGCCAGCCGGTGCGGACGAGTTCGCCGTACTGGCGGCGATAGCGGCCCAGCAGCCATGGCAGCACCACATTGAGCAGCAGCGCCAGCAAGAAGTTGAACCAGGGCCACAGGCTGCGGCTGACCACCGCGCACAGCGGCACACCGGCCGCCGCGGTCCCGGCGAAGAACCACAGCGCGGGGCGGGCGCGCACCATCCGGACACCGGCGAGATAGCCGAGCACGGCCAGGGCGAGGCAGTACGCGGCGGTGAACAGCTGCACCGAGAGCACCAGGCTCGTCGCCAGCGGGATCGCCACCGACACCAGTGGCCAGGACCTGTGCAGCAGCACGGACAGACCGAGCAGGGGAAAGCCGGCCAGCGTCGCCCATCGCTGGAGGTCCGAGGGGGTGTCGAGCGTCCAGGCGGGCGGAGTGCACAGCGTCAGCCAGAGCGCGAACCCGGGGAGCAGTGCGCGCAGCCGCCGCACGTCCGGGCGCCGCCAGGGCGTCATGAGGCCGGAACCAGGCCCGCCTCGTACGCGAGGATCGCCGCCTGGACGCGGTTCTTGACGCCGAGACGGGCGAGGATCGCGCTGACATACGCCTTGACGGTGCCCTCGACCAGGAACAGCCGCCGGCCGATCTCCGCGTTCGACAGTCCGGCGCCGACCAGGCCGAGCACCTCGCGTTCGCGGCCGGTCAGCTCGGCGATCCGGGCGCGGGCGGCCGCGCCCCGGCCCAACTGCCCGTCCCCCAGGTGGGAGATGACGCGCCGGGCGACGGACGGCGAGAGGCAGGCGCCGCCCTCGGCGACGGCCCGTACTCCGGCGATCAGCTCCCGCGGATCCCCGGACTTGAGCAGAAAGCCGGCGGCGCCCGAGCCGAGGGCGCCGGCGATGTACTCGTCCTCGGAGAATGTCGTCAGCATCACGACGGCGGTCCCGGGCAGCGCCTTGGCCAGTTCGGCGGCGGCGCCGAGGCCGTCCAGGTGCGGCATACGGACGTCCAGCAGGCAGACATCGGGCCGGTGACGCAGGGCCAGATCGAGGGCCTCGCGGCCGTCGGCGGCCTCCGCGACGACCTCGATATCGGGCGCGGCGCCGAGAATCGCGCGCACACCGGCCCGCATCATCGTCTCGTCGTCGGCCAGCAGCACTCTGGTCATTCGGCTCATCCGGAACCCCCGTTACACGCGAAGGCGGTGCCCGGAGGGTCTCCGGACACCGCCCGCTCCGGGTTCACGTTACCCCGGGACGATCAGCGCGTTCCTGCGCATCGCGTCACTTGACGGCGACACCGGTCCAGGCGGCCTCGACGCCCTTGACCTCGGGGCTGCCGGCCTTGTACAGGTCGGTGGCGGCCTTGACGGTCGCCTCGCGCGCGGCCTTGTAGTCCGTGTTCGAGGTCATGTACTCGGTCAGGGCCTTGAACCAGATCTTCTCGGCCTTGTCCCGGCCGATGCCCTCGACCTTGGAGCCGTCCGCCGTCGGGCTGTCGTACTTGACGCCGTTGATCTCCTTCGCGCCGCTGCCCTCGGACAGCAGGTAGAAGAAGTGGTTGGCGACGCCCGAGGAGTAGTGCGGGTCGAGGCCCCCGGTGTTGGAGTCCCAGTTGTCCTGCGACTGGCCGTCCTTGCTGGGCTTGTCCATGTAGCGCAGCGGGGTGCCGTCACCGTTGATGTTGATCTTCTCGCCGATGAGGTAGTCGCCCGGGTCCTTGTCGTTCTTGGCGTAGAACTCGACCGAGGTGCCGAAGATGTCCGAGGTGCCCTCGTTGAGGCCGCCGGACTCACCGCTGTAGGTGAGGTTGGCGGTGGCCGAGGTGACACCGTGCGACATCTCGTGCGCCGCGACGTCCAGGGCGGTCAGCGGGGCCTTGTTGTCCTGGCCGTCGCCGTACGTCATGCAGAAGCAGCTGTCGTCCCAGAAGGCGTTGACGTAGCTGTTGCCGTAGTGGACGCGCGAGGAGGCACCCTTGCCGTCGCCCTTGATGCCGCTGCGGCCCTGCACGGTCTTGTAGTAGTCCCAGGTCTCGGCCGCACCGTAGTGCGCGTCGACGGCCGCGGTCTGCGGGTCGTCGGGCTTGCCGGTGCCCCAGGCGTCGTCGTCGTCCGTGAAGGCCTTGCCGTCGCCGGACTCGCCGTTCTCCAGGTTGGTGGTCTTGTGACCACCGCGCTCGCCGTCGGTCAGCGTGAAGCCGTTGCCCTCCTTGGAGGTGCCCAGCTCGACGCTGCCGCTGTACTCGCTCTCGCCCTTGCCGGTGCGGATCTCGTCGTACTGGAACAGCTTCTTGCCGCTGTTGGCGTCCGTGATGATGTGCATCCGGCTGGGCGTGCCGTCCTTCTGGACGCCCTTGACGACGGTGTCGTAGGCGAGGACGGGCGTGCCGGAGGCGGCCCAGACGACCTTCTTGGGCGCCTGCGCGTCGGCCTTCTTCGCGGCGAGCGACTTGGCGGCGGTGCCCTGCGCCGACTTCGCGGCGGCCTGCGGGGCGATCTTCGCCGTGGTGGAGGCCACCTTGATGGTCTTGTCGGTCGACTTGGTGGTGCTCTTGATCGCGCCGCCCTTGGCGGTGTGCACGATCAGGTCGCCGCCCAGGACCGGCAGTCCGCCGTAGGTGCGCTCGTAGCGGGTGTGCGTGGTGCCGTCGGCGTCCTTGATGACGTCCTTGACGACCAGCTTCTCCTGCCCGCCGAGACCGAGTTCCTTGGCGGTCTGCGCCTTGACGGCGCTCGCGTCACGCAGCAGTTCCGCGCGGTGCGAGGCACTGAGCTTGAGAGGCGAACCGTCCGCGGTGGGGGTCTGTGCGGGCGAGGCGCCTGCGGTACCCGCGGTGATGCCGGCGGCCAGCAGGGCCGCGGCAGCGAGGGCGGTACCGGTCACACGGGTCTTACGGGATATGTGGGGGGTCACTCGTGCTCCTTCAACTTTGCCAAGTGGTGGGGGTGCAAAGCGATGCGGGTGTGACTGCGTCCGGAAGACTGCCATTCGAACGCGTTCATGTCAGGAGGGTGTTAACAACTTGGCCGAAAATCGTCCGCAGGGAGGTGATCGCTGTTCGCATAACGGAGTTGGGCGCCGCCCCCGGAGTTCCGGGAACGACGCCCAACTAGGTTGTCCGGCAGGTCAGTTGTGGTTCGGTGTGCTCTTCCGGCCCGCCTATGTCACACGAGGGTGACGCCGAAGTGCTGCCGTCAGGTCAGAACGTCAGCTTCCAGCCGTTGATGTAGCCGCTGTCCTGTGCGTAGACGTCCTGGACCCGCAGCTTCCAGGTACCGCTCGCGGCCTTCGAGGAGGCGTTGACGGTGTAGGTCGTCTTCACATTGGCCGCCGAGTCCATCGCGCTGGAGTTCTTCAGCCGGTAGGCCGTACCGTCCGGGGCGATCAGGTCGATGACCAGGTCACCGCGGTAGGTGTGCACGATGTCCACCCCGACCTTCAGCGTGCTCGGCGCATTGCCGCTGCGGCTGACGGTGATCGGCGAGGTGACCGCCGCGCCGGCGTCCGGGATCTGTACATCGTCGGCGTTCTCGAAGACATTGCCGCCGCCGGCCGGGTTGACCGTCCAGGTGAAGGCGGCCGTACCGGTCTTCCTCGCGGCGTCGGTGACCGTGACCGTCACGGCGTTGGTGCCGGCCGTGGTCGGCGTACCGGAGATCAGACCGGTGCTCGCGTTGATCGACAGCCCGGCGGGCAGCCCGCTCGCCGCGTACGACAGCGCGCCCGCGGTACCGCTGGTGGCCTTGATCTGCAGGCTTGCCGCCTGGCCCACGGTGCTGGTCTGGTTGCCCGGGTTGGTGACGGAGACGCCGCCGTCCGGGACACGCGAGCCGACGTTGACCGCCGCCCAGGTGTTGGCGACCGTGTTGTACGACGCGCTGCCCTGGCCGAACAGGTCGGCCGCGGCCTTCAGCGTGGCGTCGCGGGCACCCGCGTAGTTGGTGTTGGCGCTCATGTACTGGCTGAGCGCCTTGAACCACACCTTCTCGGCGTTGGCCCGGCCGATGCCCGGAACCGGCTGATTGTCGAAGGTCGGGCTGTCGTAGTGGACGCCGCCGATGTCCTTCGGGCCGCTGCCCTCGGACAGCAGGTAGAAGAAGTGGTTGGCGACACCGGACGAGTAGTGCACGTCCTTGTTGCCGACGTTGCTCGACCAGTAGTCCGCCGACCCCCCGTCCTTGGACGGCTTGTCCATGTAGCGCAGCGGGGTGCCGTCACCGTTGATGTCGATCTTCTCGCCGATGAGGTAGTCACCGGGGTCGGCGGGGTTGTTGGCGTAGAACTCCACCGCCGTACCGAAGATGTCCGAAGTCGCCTCGTTGAGGCCGCCGGACTCACCGCTGTAGGTGAGGTTGGCGGTGGCCGCGGTGACACCGTGCGACATCTCGTGGCCGGCCACGTCGATGGACGTCAGCGGGGCGGCGTTGCCGCTGCCGTCGCCGTACGTCATGCAGAAGCAGCCGTCGTCCCAGAACGCGTTGACGTAGCTGTTGCCGTAGTGGACGCGGGAGTAGGCGCCCACGCCGTCACCGCGGATACCGCTGCGGCCGTGCACGTTCTTGTAGTAGTCCCAGGTCTCCTGCGCGCCGTAGGCCGCGTCGACACCCGCCGTCTGGGCGTTCTGCGGTGTGCCGTCGCCCCAGGTGTCGTCGGCGTCGGTGAAGAGCGAACCGGTGCCCGACGAGCCGTGCTTGAGGTCGTACGTCTTGTGGTTGCCGCGGGTGGGGTCGGTCATCGAGAAGTTCGGCGCCGAGCCCGACGTCCCGAGGGTGACCTTGCCGCTGTACTCGCTGTTGCCGACGCCGTTCTCGATCCCCTGGTACTCGAAGATCTTGGCGCCGGTCGTGGCGTCCGTGATGACATGCAGCTGGTTGGGGGTGCCGTCTTCCTGCAGCCCGCCGACCACCGTCTCGTACGCGAGTACCGGCTTGCCGTCGGCGACCCAGACCACCTTGCGCGGTGCCTTGGCGGCCTCGGTCTTCTTCGAGCCGAGCGCCTGGGCCGACTTGACGGCCTTCGCCTCGGCGGTGGCCGGCTTCACCTTCGCGGTGGTGGTGGCGACCTTCAGCTGGGACCGTACGGCCTTGGTGACGCCCTTGAGCTTGCCGCTCTTGCTCTCGTGCACCACGAGGTCACCACCGAGGACGGGCAGTCCCTGGTAGGTGCGCTCGTAGCGGGTGTGCGTGGTGCCGTTGACGTCCCTGGAAACGTCCTTGACGACCAGCTTCTCCTGCGCGCCGAGCTTGAGCTCCCGCGCGGTCTCGGCGGTGGTCGCGCCGGCTGCCCGTATCAGCTCCGCACGCTGGGACGGGGACAGCTTGGCCGGCAGTGCGCCGGGGTCGGGCGTGGCATGCGCGGTGCCCGGCCGCGGGGCGGCCGCCGTGCCGGTACCGGCCTGAACACCGACGGCCAGCATCGCCGTGACGGCGACCAACGCGCCGGTCGCAACGGCGCGTCTATGGGGGGTGCGTCTCACACTGACTCCTTCTGCGGTGGCCGCTACGTGACGGCGGCCGAGGGGGACCGGGCGGCGAAGCGGCCGTCCGGGCAGAGCGAGGCAGAACACTTTGGAGCGTGTGGGGGGAGACGTACGCGAAATTCCTGACGTACTGGTGGAACGGATGGTGCAGTGGAAATCGGCTGCCGCGGGGTGTGGTGCTGTGGGGACCCGTGCGGCGGTTGCCGGGAAGAGTCCCACCCCGCCTGGCTTGTTGTCAGGGTCCGCTCAACTAATTGGCCGGAAACCGTCCGTTGCGCGAAATCGCTGTCCGGAAACCGGACGGTTTGTGATCGTCCTCACGGGTAACTGGGCCCCGCCGTACGGCTATCCGTGCCAGGACCGCCAGAGCGCGGCATAGGCACCATCCGTCGCCACCAGGTCGTCGTGGGTGCCGAGTTCGGTCAGCCGGCCGCCCTCCATGACGGCCACACGGTCCGCGTCATGGGCAGTGTGCAGACGGTGGGCGATGGCGATGACCGTACGGCCTTTCAGCACGGCGGCCAGTGCGCGCTCCGTGTGCCGTGCCGTGCGCGGGTCGAGCAGCGCGGTCGCCTCGTCGAGGATGAGCGTGTGCGGATCCGCCAGNCGTGCCGTGCGCGGGTCGAGCAGCGCGGTCGCCTCGTCGAGGATGAGCGTGTGCGGATCCGCCAGCACCACGCGGGCCAGGGCGAGTTGCTGGGACTGTGTGCCGTCGGGGCGGTGCCCGCCGGCGCCCAGCTCGGTGTCCAGACCGGCCGGCAGCTCCTTTGCCCACTCGGCTCCGACGGCGGCCAGCGCGGCGCGCAGCGCGGTGTCATCGGCGTCGGGCGCGGCGATCCGCAGATTGTCGCGGACGGTGCCCAGGAAGACATGGTGCTCCTGGGTGACGAGGACGACCTGGCGGCGCAGCACCTCGGGGTCCAGCTCGGCGATCGGCACCCGCCCGACCGTCACCGAGCCACTGCGCGGCGCGTCGATTCCGGCCAGCAGCCGCCCCAGGGTGGACTTGCCGGCCCCGGAGGGACCGACCAGGGCTATCCGTTCCCCGGGGCGGATGGTCAGGTCCACGCCGTGCAGCACGTCGCGGTCGGGGGCGGGATCGGGGGCGCTGTCGCCGTCGGGGCCGCGGCCGACGGCCCCGTTGTCGTAGGCGTAGTGGACGGCGGTGACGTCGATGCGGTCGTCGGCGGGGAGGGCGGGGGAGGGGGCCGCGGACTGGTGCGGGACGGCCTTCGTGGCGGCGGGGGTCCGGCCCAGGCCCTCGACGCGGGCGAAGGCGGCGCCGCTGCTCTGCAACTGCTCGATCCAGAGCAGGATCGTCGCCATCGGCTCCGACAACTGCCGCAGATACAGCGCCGCGGAGACGACCACACCCAGGCTGATCCCGTCCCGCCCGTGCAGCGCCCCGCCGACCAGCAGCACGCCGACCACCGGGATGACGTACGAGACCTCCACGGCGGGCAGCAGCACGCTGCGCAGGAACAGCGTGCGGGTACGGGTGCGGCGGCACCGCTCGATCGCCCGCTCGCTCGCCGCCGTCCGGCGCTCCTGGAGCCCCAGCGCCTCTACGGTCCTGGCGCCCGTGGCGGTGGCCGCGAGCAGCTCGGCGAGCGCCGAGGTCGCCGCCCCCTCCGCCAGATACGCGGTGTGTGCCCGGCGCAGATACCACCGGACGGCCAGCAGGCCGCTCAGCAGCCCCAGCCCGCACAGCCCGAGCAGCGGATCGAGCACCACGACCGCACCGAGCAGGAACAGCGCCTGCGCCGCCGCGATGAACACCTCCGGCGCGGCGTCCCGCAACGTACGGGCGACCGAGGTGACATCCGTCGTGCCGCGGGCCGTCAGATCGCCCGTACCGGCCCGTTCCACGGCCGCCGCGGGCAGTGCCAGCGCCCGGTCGACGTACTGCTCGCGGACCCGTGCCACGGTCCGCTCGCCGAACCGGTGCCCGACATAGCGGGCGTAGCGCGCCAGCAGCAGCTGCGCCAGCGCACACACCAGGATGACCAGCGCCAGCCGGTCCACCGTGCCTACCCCGCCGCCGCTGCGCACCGTGTCCACGATCCGGCCGAGCAGCCACGGGCCGACCAGACCGGCGCCGGCCGCCAGCGCGTTCAGCGCCAGCATCAGGGCGAACGCCCGCCCGTCCAGCCGGATCAGCCGCCTCGCCGCCCGACGGGTCGTGGCCGGGTCGGCCACCGGCAGCGCCGCACCGTCCGGCAGGTCGTCGGCCCCCGCGGTGCGGGTGGTTCTCGCCGTCATCGCGCGGCCTCCTCGGTCACGGCCACTTCGGCCCCGCCCTCTGTTCCGTCCTCGCCGCGCGACACCAGGCGGCGGTATCCGGGCTGCCCGGCGAGGAGTTCACGATGGCTGCCGGCGGCCGTGACCTTGCCGTCGACGAGGAAGTAGACGAGGTCGGCCCGGTCGAGCAGCAGCGGTGAGGTGCTGGTGACCACGGTCGTACGGCCCGCCCGGGCGGAGTGCAGCCGGGCCGCGATGCCCGCCTCGGTGTGGGCGTCGACCGCCGAGGTCGGTTCGACCGCGAGCAGCACCTCGGGGTCGGCCAGCAGCGCCCGCACCAGGCGGAGGCGCTGCCGCTGCCCGCCGGAGAGATTGCGGCCCTGCGCCTCGACCACGGAGTCGAGGCCGTCCGGCAGACCGCGGACGATGTCCTCGGCCAGGGCCGCACGGACGGCACGGTCGATCGCCTCCTCGGTGCGGTCCTGGCGTCCGCCGACCACCTCGCGCAGCGTCCCGGCGAACAGATCCGCTTCGTTGTCCGCGACCAGGATCCGGTCGCGTATCCGGGACAGGGCGATCTCGTCGAGGCGCAGCGCGCCCCAGGTCGCCGCCGAATCCGCGAACCGACCCAGGCGGTCGACCACCGCCGCCGACTCGGCCGGCCGGGTGGCGGCCAGCGCGGTCAGCAGCCCGGGCACCACCTCGACGCCCGAGGCCGGATCCCGTAGCACGGACGCCGCTTCGGGCGCGTCCTGCGCGGCGGCCGCCGTTCTCCGGCCGTCCGCGGAATCCGGTTCCAGATCCAGGAACCGCACCACCCGACGGGCGGCGACCAGCCCCCGGGTGAGGTCGTAGCCGCCCTCGATGAAGAACGACACCGGCACCACCAGCGCCGCCGCATACCCGTAGACCGCCACCAACTCGCCGACGGTGATGGTCCCTTGGGCCGCCATCCGCGCCGCGAGCCAGGTCACCGCGGCCAGGAACAGCGTCGGCAGGCCGACGCCGAGCGCCTGGATCCAGCTGGTCACCGAGCCGACCCGGTAGCCCTCGCTCCGCAGCGCCTGGGACTCGCGCCGGTAGCGGTCGGCGAACACCTCTTTCCCGCCGAGGCCGCCCAGCACCCGCAGCCCGCCGACCAGGTCCGTCAGCCGGGCCGCCAGCCCGCTCTGCCGCTCGCGGTACCGGGTCTCCACCCCTTGCAGCCGCCCCAGCAGCGGCCCGACCAGCACCGCGAGCAGCGGTACGCCCAGCAGCACGACCACCGCGAGCAGCGGTGAGACGGCCAGCAGCAGCACGGCGACGACCACATAGGCCAGCACCGCGCCGACGCCCGGCCCGGTCATCGTCAGCGTCTGGCTGATCACCCCGACATCGCCGATCCCGATCGTGACGACTTCCCCGGCCGTCGCCTTGCGGGGCAGCGCGGCGCCCAGCCGCAGGGTGTGCGCGACGATGGCCCGCACCGTACGGAAGGTGGCGTCCATCCGGACCCTGGTCATCGTGCGATGCCGCATGATGCCCAGCCAGGCGTTCAGCACCCCGACGGCCAGCAGCACCGCCGTCCAGCCGATCAGCGCCGGCATCCGCCCCGGCGCCAGCCCCTCGTCGATCGCCCGTGACAGCACATACGGCGGCAGCATCAGCCCGGTCATCCACAGACTCCCGTACGACGCCCCCGCCGCGACCCGCCCGCGCTGACTGGTCACCAGCCACCACAGATAGCGCCCGGCACTGCGGTGGTCGGGGACGCCCGGCTCCCTCGCGGTGTCCGTCATCTCATCCGCCCCCCCCGCATCGGCTCCGCCCGTTACCCCACGCTGTCCCGCCACGCCTGATGCAGCGCAGCGAACCGGCCGCGGTCGGCGATGAGTTCGGCGGGTGAGCCGTCCTCGACGATCCGTCCGTCGGCCATGACCAGGACCCGGTCGGCGATCTCGATCGTCGAGAGGCGGTGCGCGATCACCAGTGCCGTACGTCCCCGCAGGACAGTGTCCATGGCGCGCTGCACCGCGCGTTCGCCGGGTATGTCCAGAGAGCTGGTGGCCTCGTCGAGGATGAGAACGGCGGGGTCGGCCAGCAAGGCCCTTGCGAAGCCGACCAGTTGGCGCTGTCCGGCGGAGATGCGGCCGCCGCGCTTGCGGACGTCGGTGTCGTACCCGTCGGGCAGGGCGGTGATGAAGTCATGGGCGCCGATGGCCTTCGCGGCGAGTTCGATCTCCTCGCGGGTGGCGTCCGGGCGGCCGATGGCGATGTTGTCGGCGACCGTGCCGGAGAACAGGAACGCCTCCTGGGTCACCATGACGACGCCCCGGCGCAGCTCGGCCGTGGACAGCTCGCGCAGATCGACACCGTCGAGCAGGACCCGGCCCTCGGTGGGGTCGTAGAAGCGGGCCAGCAGCTTGGCGAGGGTGGACTTGCCGGCGCCGGTGGCCCCCACCACGGCGACGGTGGTGCCGGCCGCGAGGGTCAGCCCGAAGCGGGGCAGCACCTCGCCGCCGGTGCGGTAGGCGAAACGGACGTCGCGGAAGGCGACCTCGCGGCCCGGCCGGGTGGCCGCGACGGCCGGCAGCGTGACGGGCGCCGCCGGCTCCGGGACCGTGGGCCGCTGGGCGAGCAGCCCGGCGATCTTCTGCAGTGAAGCGGCCGCGGACTCGTAGGAGTTGAGGAACATGCCGAGCCGGTCGATCGGGTCGTAGAGCCGGCGCAGATAGAGCACCACGGCGGCCAGCACGCCGAGCGCCAGACTGCCCGAGGCCACGCGGTAGGCGCCCCACAGGACGATCGCGGCGACCGCGATATTGGCCACCAGCCGGGAGGAGACGACATAGCGCGCCATCTCCAGGAGCGCGGCGCCGTTGACCCGCTCGTGGTGGTGGTTGAGCCGGGCGAACGCGGCGTCGTTCGGCCGCTCGCGACGGAACGCCTGCACCGGGCGGATGCCGTTGAGGGTCTCGGTGAACTTCACGATGACGCCCGCCATCGCCGTGGACTTCGCGCTGTAGACCCGCTGCGAGCGCCGCCGGAAGGAGCGTACGAAGAGGTGGAGCGGCCCGGCGGAGGCGAGGGCGGCCGCGCCGAAACCCCAGTCCAGGTAGAGCAGGGTCGCGGTGATGAAGACCGTCGAGAGGACGATCGTGATCAGTTCCTGGAGGCCCTCGTCGAGGAGTTCGCGCAGCGACTCCACGTCGGTGGTGGCCCGGGAGATCAGCCGGCCGGACGTATAGCGCTCGTGGAAGTCCAGGCTCAGCGCCTGGCCGTGCCGGAAGATCCGGCCGCGGAGGTCGAGCAGCACATCCTGGCTGACCAGGGCGGAGATCCGGATGAAGCCGAGCTGCAGGCCGCCGGAGAGCGCGGCACACAGCGTCGCCACCACCGCCACGGCGATCAGCGGCCCGTGGTCGCCCGCCCGCAGCGCCGGCACCGCACGGTCGAGCGCATAGGCGACCAGCAGCGGACCGGCCTGCACGGTGGCCTGCTGGAGGAGCAGGACGACGGCCACCGCCCAGAGGCGGCGCCGGTGCGGCGCCAGCAGGGAGGCGAGCAGGGAGCGGGAGGCGCCCTTGGGGGTGGGGAGATGGTCCTGTGCGAAGGAGTCCCCGGGCTCCGGCTGTTGTGGGTGCGGTGGCTGGCCGGTCGTGGTGGTCGTCATCGGGCGCCCTCTCCCTCGCCGGACATCAGCGTGGCGTACTCGGGGTTGTCCCGGAGCAGTTCGTGGTGGGTGCCGACGGCGGTGATCTTGCCGTCGGACAGCAGCGCCACCCGGTCGGCGAGCAGGACCGTGGACGGGCGGTGGGCGACGACCAGGGCGGTGGTGGTCGCCAGGACCTGGCGCAACGCCGCCTCCACCAACGCCTCGGTGTGGACATCGAGGGCCGACAGCGGATCGTCGAGGATCAGGAAGCGCGGCCGGCCGACCACGGCGCGGGCCAGGGCGAGCCGCTGCCGCTGTCCCCCCGACAGGCTCAGGCCCTGCTCGCCGACCTCGGTCGCGCCGCCGTTCGGCAGGGCGTCGACGAAGCCGTCGGCCTGCGCCACCCGCAACGCCCGCCGGAGATCGGACTCCTGGGCGTGCTCCCCGCCCATCAGGACGTTCTCCGCGGCGGTCGCCGAGAAGAGCGTCGGCTCCTCGAAGGCCACCGCGACCAGAGCGCGGGCCTCGCCCCGGCTGAGCGTCGCCAGGTCGCGCCCGTCGAGGGTGATGCGGCCGGCGGTGGGGTCGTACAGCCGTGGCACCAGCGCGGTCAGGGTGGTCTTCCCGCTGCCGGTCGCCCCGACCAGCGCCATGGTCTCGCCGGGCCGGATGTGCAGAGTGATGTCCTTGAGGGTGGGTGGGCTGTCCGGCGCGGCATCGGGGTAGCGGAACTCGACGCCGGAGAAGACCAGGCCGCCGGCTGCGTCGTCGTCGCTGTCGCTGTCGCTGTCGCCGACGTCGCTGCCCTCGGTCCGCTCGCCGCCGTCACCGTTTGCGTCGCCCTCGCCGTCGTCGTCCGCCCTCGCCCGCTCGTCCATGACCTCGAAGTACCGGTCGGTGGCCGCCGCCGCCTCGTTGCTCATGGCCAGCAGGAAGCCGATCGACTCCACCGGCCAGCGCAGCGCCAGCGCCGCCGAGAGGAAGGCGACGAGGGTGCCAGCGGACAGCGCGCCGTCGGCCACCTGGAGCGTGCCGAGCACCAGGGCGCCGCCGATCGCGATCTCCGGCAATGCGGTGTTGAACCCCCAGATCCAGGCCAGCAGTCGCGCCTTGCGGAGTTCGGACGCACGGAGCCTTTGCGTCAGCTCCTTGAAGGCGCGGGCCTGGCTGCGGTGGCGGCCGAAGCCCTTGATGATGCGGATGCCGAGCACCGACTCCTCGACCACCGTCGTCAGATCGCCGAGCTGGTCCTGGGTCCGGCGCGCCGCGCGCCCGTACTTCGCCTCGAAGACCGAGCACAGCGCCATCAGCGGCAGCACCGGCGCCAGCAGCACCAGCCCCAGTGACCAGCGCTGGGCCAGCAGGATCACCCCGCCCACCAGGATGGTGGTGCCGTTGACCAGCAGGAAGGTCAGGGGGAAGGTGAGGAACATCCGCAGCAGCTGAAGGTCGGTCGTGCCGCGCGACAGCAATTGGCCCGATGGCCAGCGGTCGTGGAAGGCGACCGGCAGCCGCTGGAGATGGCGGTACAGCGCCTCGCGCATCGCCGCCTCGACCCCGGCCAGCGGGCGCGCCACCAGCCAGCGCCGCAGCCCGAACAGCAGCGCCTCCGCGAGCCCGAGCAGCAGCACATACCCGCCGCCCAGCCACACCCCGCCCGGATCGCGCTCCGCCACCGGCCCGTCCACCAGCCATTTGAGCACCAGCGGGATGACCAGCCCGATGCACGAGGCGATCACCGCCACGCACGCGGCCGTGATCAACCGCGCCCGCACGGGGCGGACGAACGGCCACAGGCGCAACAGCGAGCGCACTGCGGAGTGTCGGGTCGGGTCGGTCCGGTCGGTCTCGGGCGTTCGCGTGGTCTCGGCCATCACTCGCGAGCGTAAGGCGCACCACTGACAACGCTCCTGTGAATTTTCCCGAACGGCCTTGCCGGGCTGTTGTTTTGAGCCCGGCCGGGCCGCCGGCCTCAGCCCGGCACCGCCCGGAACACCATCACCGACCGCCCGGGCAGGGTGAGCGTGCTGCCGGCCGGGTACCCGGTCTCCGCCGTCCCCGGCTGCTCCTCCCGTGCGGTGTCGACGAGGAGTTCGTACGCCCGGGCCCAGGGCGGGCCGGGGAGGGTGACGGGGCGAGGATGGGCGCCGGCGTGCAGCACGACGAGGAAGCTGTCGTCGACGATGCGGATGCCCCGGGCGTCGCGCTGCGAAATGTCGTTCCCGGACAGGTACATGCCCAGCGTGGCTCCCGGGGTGTACCAGTCCCGCTCGGTCATCTCCGTACCGTCCGCGGTGAACCAGGCCAGGTCGCGCAGCCCGCCCTGCTGATCCGGCCGGCCGGAGAAGAACGCCCGGCGGCGGAGTACGGGGTGCGCGCGGCGCAGCGCGATCAGGCGGGCGGCCAGATCGGCCAGCGGGCGCCAGCCCGGGTCGTCCAGGAGCGACCAGTCGAGCCAACTGGTCGGGTTGTCCTGGCAGTAGGCGTTGTTGTTGCCGTGCTGGGTGCGGCCCATCTCGTCGCCGGCGACCAGCATCGGCACGCCGGTGGACAGCAGGAGGGTGGTCAGGAGGTTGCGCAGCTGGCGGCGGCGCAGCGCGGTCACCGCCGGGTCGTCGGTCTCGCCCTCGGCGCCGCAGTTCCACGACCGGTTGTCGTTGTTGCCGTCGCGGTTGTTCTCGCCGTTGTCCGCGTTGCGTTTGTGCTCGTAGGTGACCAGGTCGCGCAGGGTGAAACCGTCGTGCGCGGTGATGAAGTTGACCGAGGCGTACGGGCGGCGGCCGCCCCAGGCGTAGAGGTCGCTCGATCCGGAGAGCCGGTAGCCCAGGTCGCGGACGTCGTGCTGGGCGCCGCGCCAGAAGTCGCGGACGGTGTCGCGGTAGCGGTCGTTCCACTCCGTCCACAGTGGGGGGAAGGCGCCGACCTGATAGCCGCCGGAACCCACGTCCCAGGGCTCGGCGATCAGCTTGACGCGGCGCAGCACCGGGTCCTGGGCGATCACCGCGAGGAACGGGGAGAGCATGTCGACGTCGTGCATGGAGCGGGCCAGCGCGGCCGCCAGGTCGAAGCGGAAGCCGTCCACACCCATTTCGGTGACCCAGTAGCGCAGCGAATCGGTGATCAGGCGCAGCACATGGGGCTGTACGACATGCAGGGTGTTGCCGCAGCCGGTGTAGTCGGCGTAGCGGCGGGCGTCGCCGGCAAGGCGGTAGTAGCCGCGGTTGTCGATGCCCCGCAGGGAGAGCGTCGGGCCCAGCTCGCCGGCCTCCGCGGTGTGGTTGTAGACGACGTCGAGGATCACCTCGATACCGGCGTCGTGCAGCGCCCGCACCATCCGTTTGAACTCGCCGACCTGCTGCCCCCGGGTACCGGTGGCGGCATATCCGGCGTGTGGCGCGAAGTAGCCGATGGAGTTGTAGCCCCAGTAGTTGCGCAGCCCCCGGCGCACCAAGTGGTCCTCGTGCGCGAACTGGTGGACGGGCAGCAGCTCGACGGCGGTGACGCCGAGCCGGACGAGGTGCTCCAGCGCGGCGGGGTGCGCCAGGCCGGCATAGGTGCCGCGCAGCTGCTCCGGGATACCGGGGTGGCGCATCGTGAAGCCGCGCACATGCAGTTCGTAGAGGATGGAATCCGGCCAGGGCGTCTTGGGGCGGCGGTCATCCTGCCATTCGTCGTGGCTTCCGTCGTCCCCGGTGTCGTCGCCGACCACAACGGCCTTGGGGACGTACGGCGCCGAATCGCGGTCGTCGCGGACGGTGTCGGCGATCTGCTGCTGCGGCCAGTCGCGGACATGTCCGTAGAGCTGGGCGGGGAGCGCGGACCCGGTGCCGGACGGCTCGGTAAGGGCGCCGAAGTCGCCGTCCACGGCCCTGGCGTACGGGTCGAGCAGCAGCTTGGCCGGATTCCAGCGGGCGCCGGTCCAGGGGTCCCAGCGGCCGTGCACCCGGTAGCCGTAGCGCTGCCCGGGGCGGACACCGGGCACGAAGCCGTGCCAGATCTCATGGGTGAGCTCGGTCAGCCGATGGCGGGTCTCGTGCTCGGCGTCGTCGAAGAGACACAGCTCCACGGCTTCGGCGCCGCCCGCCCACAGGGCGAAGTTGGTTCCTGTGACGCCATCGGGCCCGGTGCGGTAACGGGCCCCCAGGGGCGTCGGACTGCCGGGGCGGATGTCCGCGGGTGGGGCGAGTGGTTCGTCCGCCACCGCCTCCTGCTCGGGTGCGCTCGACACGTGCCGGCCTCCTGCGGCTCATGGCTCGGTCGGGCGGTGTCCCCGGCCCGGCGGTCCCGGCCGTGCAGGTGACTCCGCCCTCCCCGTTGTTCTTCCCGCAACCGGGCGTTGCCTCACGTTTCCCGGCACGGGGGCTCATTGTTCTGTCCATGCCCTGTCCGTGACATTCCGTTACGCGGCATACCTCCTAACTCAGGCATCATCCGTCACAATTCGGTATATGACCGCCCATCAGAAGAACCGAACAGGGGACCGAGCGACGAACCGCGGGAGTGTGCGCGGGCGCATGACGGACCGGGCGCGGGGCCGGGCGGGACACCGGGCGAGCGGGCGGGCGGCCCGCCGGATCCGCGTCGCCCTCGCCGCCGTGGCCGGGATCGCCGGGGCGGTGGCGCTGACCGGCTGCGGGGACCCGGACGTGTTCGTCGACGGCACCCCGCGCACCCCGGAGGAGACGATCAGGGTCGTCCCCCACAACGGCGCGCACGGCGTACGGGCCGACGGGCGGTTCGAGATCCGGGTGCCGGAGGGGCGGCTGGAGCGGGTCGAGGTCAGCCGGACCGGGGATGCCGGCCGGCGGTCCGTCGCCGGCCGGATCTCGCCGGACGGGATGGTCTGGCGCCCGGCGCCCGGACGCCTCCACCTCGGCGCCAAATACACCGTCGACGCGGTGGCGCTGGACGGCGCGGGCCGCCGCTCCGCCCGCCGCACCACCTTCACCACCTCCGCGCCCATGCGGCACTTCACCGGCTACTTCTCGCCGCAGCGCGACGCCACCGTCGGCACCGGCCTGATCTTCTCGATGGTCTTCAACCGGCCGATCGCCGACCGCGCGGCCGTCGAACGCGCCGTCAGGGTCGGCGCCGAGCCGCACGTGGAGATCGCCGCCCACTGGTTCGGCCACCGCCGGCTGGACTTCCGGCCCCGCGACCGCTGGCGTCCGGGCACCAAGATCACCGTGCAGCTGCGACTGCGCGGGGTCAAGGCCGGGCCGGGCACCTACGGGACGCAGCGCAGGACCGTCCGCTACCGGGTCGGCCGGGACCAGGTCAGCAGCATCGATGCCGCGCGGCACACCATGACGGTGCGGCGCGGCGGCCGGGTGGTGGCGGTGCTGCCGGTCACCGCAGGCGACGCCGAGAACCCCACCTACAACGGGCGGATGGTGATCCTGGAGCGGGCCTCGGTGGTGCGGATGGACGGCGACACCGTCGGCTTCGGCGGCGAGTACGACATCGCGGATGTGCCGCACGCCATGCGCCTCACCCGGTCCGGGACCTTTCTGCACGGCAACTACTGGGCGCCGCCCGAGGTCTTCGGCGGCGTCAACACCAGCCATGGCTGCGTCGGGCTGAAGGACATCAAGGGCGGCGGCCCCCACACCCCGGCCGGCTGGTTCTTCGGCCAGTCGATCGTCGGCGACACCGTAGTGGTGCGCAACTCCCCGGAACGCATGGTCGCACCGGACAACGGCCTCGGTGGCTGGAACATGCCGTGGGCGCAGTGGCGGGCCGGTTCCGCGCTGGACCGGAGCGGCGCCCGCCCGGCTTCGTGAGCCGGTCCCCGCCCCGCCCCGCCCCATCCCCCTGTCCCACCCCCGCACTTGGGACTAAACGGTGACATTCGCGGGGAGTTCACTGTCACCGCTGTGTGGTTATCTAACGGCAAGCACGCGCCGTCCGCAGACGCGTGCGGGGGACCGCGGGCCGTGCGAGGGGAAAAGGGGCCAGTCGTGAACGTCCAGCCGAATCCGGGGGTGCCGGCTCGCCGGCGTCGGTGGCCGAAAAACAAGGGCGGGGGCCCGCTCGCCGTAGTGCTCGGCGCGATGCTGCTGTTGGTGACCGCGTGCGGTGGCGATGACGGCGACGACAAGCAGCCGGCCGGCAAGGCGGGCGGCGACAAGGCCGCCTCGCAGGCAGCCGTGACGATAGCGCCCAAGGACGGCGCCGACGACGTCGCCACCAGCGGCGCGCTGAAGGTCACCGCCAAGAAGGGCAGGCTCAGGTCCGTCAAGGTCAAGGACGGCAAGGGCAACGAGGTCGACGGGAAGATATCCGGCAACGGAGCCCTGTGGCAGCCGAGCGGCCATCTGGGCGCCTCGACGGAGTACACCGTCGACGCGATCGCGGTGGACGGCCAGGGCCGGGCGGCCGCCGAGCACTCGACCTTCACCACGCTCGTCCCCAAGAACACCTTCATCGGCCAGTACAGCCCCGAGAACGGCCAGCAGGTCGGCGTCGGGATGCCGGTCTCGATCCACTTCACCCGCGGTATCACCGACCCCAAGGCCGTCGAGGACGCCATCAAGGTCACCGCCAAGCCGTCGGTCCCCATCGAGGGCCACTGGTTCGGCAACGACCGGCTCGACTTCCGCCCCGAGAAGTACTGGGCGCCCGGCACCAAGGTCACCCTCAAGCTCGACCTCAACGGCGTCGAGGGCCGGCCCGGGGTCTACGGCACCCAGGCCAAGAAGGTCTCCTTCACCGTCGGCCGCAGCCAGGTCAGCACGGTCGACGCCGGCTCCAAGAAGATGACCGTGGTCCGCGACGGCAAGACGATCAAGACCATCCCGATCACCGCGGGCGCGCCGGGCACCGAGACGTACAACGGCACGATGGTCATCAGCGAGAAGCACATCGTGACGCGGATGAACGGCGACACGGTCGGCTTCGGCGGCGAGTACGACATCAAGGACGTCCCGCACGCGATGCGGCTGAGCACGTCCGGCACGTTCATCCACGGCAACTACTGGTCGGGCAGGCCGACCTTCGGCACGCGCAACGCCAGCCACGGCTGTGTGGGCCTCTTCGACCAGCGCGGCGGCGGCGACGGCTCCACCCCGGCGGCCTGGTTCTTCCGGAACTCCGTCGTCGGGGACGTCGTCATCGTCAAGAACTCGCATGACGAAACGATCCAGCCGGACAACGGCTTCAGCGACTGGAACCTGTCCTGGGAGAAGTGGAAGGCCGAGCAGTAAGGCGGCCGGAACGGCGAACGGGCCCGGTGCACTGTGACACAGCGCACCGGGCCCGACACCGTTAACGCATACTAACCTTCCCGCATGACTGTGAATCTCGAGGTGGCCGACGGCGTCGGCACCATCCGCCTGGACCGTCCGCCGATGAACGCACTGGACATCGCCACCCAGGACCGGCTGCGCGAGCTGGCCGAAGAGGTCACCCGCCGCGACGATGTGCGCGCCGTTGTCGTCTGGGGCGGCGAGAAGGTGTTCGCGGCCGGCGCGGACATCAAGGAAATGCAGGCCATGGACCACCCGGCGATGGTCGTACGCTCCAAGGCGCTGCAGGACTCGTTCACCGCCGTGGCCCGGATCCCCAAGCCGGTGGTCGCCGCGATCACCGGCTATGCGCTGGGCGGTG
Organism: Streptomyces inhibens; assembly: GCF_003389455.1. Lineage (GTDB taxonomy): Bacteria > Actinomycetota > Actinomycetes > Streptomycetales > Streptomycetaceae > Streptomyces > Streptomyces inhibens. The sequence continues at coordinate 26,439 of NZ_QUAC01000033.1, forward strand.
GCTGTGAGTTGGCGCTCTGTGCCGACTTCCGGATCGCGGCCGACAACGCCAAGCTCGGCCAGCCGGAGATCCTGCTCGGCCTCATCCCGGGCGCCGGCGGCACCCAGCGGCTGGCGCGGCTGGTGGGTCCCTCGAAGGCCAAGGACCTGATCTTCACCGGCCGTCATGTGAAGGCCGAGGAGGCGCTCGCCATCGGCCTGGTCGACCGGGTGGTGCCGGCCGCCGAGGTCCATGAGCAGGCGCACGCCTGGGCGGCGCGGCTGGCGGCCGGTCCGGCGCTCGCGCTGCGGGCCGCGAAGGAGTCCGTCGACGTGGGTCTGGAGACGGACATCGACACCGGCCTGACGGTCGAACGCAACTGGTTCGCGGGGCTGTTCGCGACCGAGGACCGGGAGACCGGGATGCGGAGCTTCGTCGAGGAGGGCCCCGGAAAGGCCAAGTTCCGCTGAAACGACTGTTGTTGGCGGGGTGTGTGAGGTTTGGCCGGGACCGGATGCCTCGTGCGGGCGAATTGCGGAAAACTTAACCGAGGCTTAAGGCAACCTTGTTGGCACACCGGGTCGATCATTCGGATGCCAGGCGTCGTAGCAGGTCAGTCCGGTCCCGCCGGAACCTTAACTGCCGTTGGCATATGTCCCGCAGGGGGTCTGGAACCGACAATTCCGGGCAATGGATTCCGTCGGTTCCGCCCCCGTGACCGCCAAGTAGCAGCCATGATGGGAGATATGGCGGGCCTCGAAGGAATGGAGCAGCCGCGGCCGCGGAGCGATCCGGCCGCCGCACGTCGGGGCATCCCCGGTGCGGACAGAACCCCGGCATCGGCTCCCTGTGGCCCGGTGTCCGCGGCACTCGATCCGGTCGGCGAGCCCACCCTCGGTGAGGTCCGGCTCCCCTCCCGCCCCCAGTCCGCCGGCATCGCCCGCCGGCTGACCGCCGCCGTACTCCTCAAACAGTGGTCCCTGACGCCCCAGCTCGCCGAGCACGCCGTGCTGCTCGTCTCCGAGCTCGTCGGCAACGCCGTACGGCACACCGGCGCCCGCACCTTCGGGCTGCGGATGCTCCGCCGCCGTGGCTGGGTCCGTATCGAGGTACGCGACCCGTCCCGCGGTCTGCCCTGTCTCATGCCGGTGCAGGCGATGGACACCAGCGGCCGCGGACTCTTCCTCGTCGACACGCTCTCCGACCGCTGGGGCGTCGATCTGCTGCCGCGCGGCAAGACGACCTGGTTCGAGATGCGGGTCTCCGACCGCTGACACCCCTGCCATCCGGCCGGTGCTCCGGTCGCGCGCCGGCGATCCGTAGGATGGGCTGTTCATGCTCGCGCCCGGTACGGAGAGGAAGGGACATGCACCCTGTGCGCCGCTCGGCCGCGCTGACGCTGCTGCTCCTCCTCGCGGTCACCTTCGGGCCGTTGCTGTGCCGGATCGGCGGCGACCAGGCCTGGCTGGCCGGCCGGGCGGCGGCCGCCGCGGCCACACCTGCGACGGACGCGAGTACCGTTGCCGACGCGAGCACCGTTGCCGACGCGAACGCCTTTGACGACGCGACCGCCGCTGTGGACGAGACCGCCGCCGCGGACACCACGCGCCCCGCCGTGGCCACCATGCCCAAGAGGTGCTCGGACCGACACGCGCCGGGGCCCGACGAGTCCGCCCCGCTGCCCGCCCCGCACCGCGGTGAGCCCCTTGCCCCCGCCACCACCGGCCCGGGGCCGCTCGCCGCCGACCTGCCCGCGCAGTTCGCGCTCGCCCGGCCGCCCACGGGCACCGCGTCCGCCATCGACCACACCGCGCTCCTCCCCGTACTGCGGATATAGGCCGCTGCCCCGACGCACAAGGCCGAAATTCCCTCCCCGTACGTCTGGAGCTTCCGCATGCCCACTCCCGCCTCTCCCACCCGCAAACTGGCCGCCATCGGCGCGGTCCTCGCGCTCGTCGTGGCCGTGATCGCCATCGGGATCGCCGTCGGCAGGTCCGTCGAGGGCGGCCGCGGCACCACCGGCGCCGATGAGCCCGAGGCCGCCGCCTCCGTCGACCCCCAGGAGGACGCCGCACAGCAGAAGATGTTCGACGACCTCGCCCGGCGGACCAGCCGGCGCGCGGACGGCGACCCGCTGGCCGTCGGCAAGAAGGACGCCCCGGTGATCCTGGTCGAATACGCCGACTACCAGTGCTCGTTCTGCGGCCGCTTCACCCGCGACACCCAGCCCGAGCTGATCAAGAAGTATGTCGACGCGGGCACCCTGCGCATCGAGTTCCGCAACTTCACCGTCTTCGGCGCCGACTCCGAACGGGCCGCCCGCGCCTCCTGGGCCGCCGGGCAGCAGGGCAAGTTCTGGCAGCTGCACGACGCGCTGTACGCCAAGACCCGCAAGGGCACAGCGCTCGCCGAGGACAAGCTCGTCGACCTGGCCCGCGCGAGCGGCGTGGCCGACCTCGAAAAGTTCCGTACGGACATGAAGAGCGCGGGCGCCGACCGGGCGCTGAAGAAGGATCAGGACGAGGGCTACCAGCTCGGTGTGCAGTCCACACCGTCCTTCCTGATCAACGGCCGGCCGGTCGCCGGGGCCCAGCCCACCGAGGTCTTCGCGCAGGCCGTCGAGGCCGCCGCGGCACGGGCGGCCAAGAACGGGCCGGCGGCCAACGGGGCCGACAGGTGACCGACATCGGCTACCTCGCGGCGTTCCTGGGCGGGGCGCTCGCCCTGCTCAGCCCGTGCAGCGCACTGCTGTTGCCGGCGTTCTTCGCGTACTCCCTCACCGGCCCCGGCCGGCTGCTGGCCCGCACCGGCGTGTTCTATCTGGGGCTGGCCACGACGCTGGTGCCGCTCGGCGCGGCCAGTACGGCGGCCAGCCGGCTGTTCAACGGCCACCGCGATCTGCTGATCGCCCTCGGCGGCTGGGTCGTCATCGCGATGGGCCTCGCACAGATCCTGGGCCTGGGATTCGCCTCCCGGCGCGCCCAGGCCGCCGCCGCCAGGATCACCCCGCGGTCGGCGGTCTCCACCTTCCTGCTCGGCTGTGTCTACGGCCTCGCCGGATTCTGCGCGGGCCCGATCCTCGGCGCGGTGCTGACGGTGACGGCGGTCAGCGGCTCACCGGCCTACGGCGCCTCGATGCTCGCCGTCTACGCGCTGGGCATGGCGCTGCCGCTGTTCGTACTGGCGCTGCTGTGGGACCGCTGCAAGCTGGGCAGCCGCGGCTGGCTGCGCGGCCGTGAATTCACCCTCGGAAAGCTGCGGTTGCACACCACCTCGCTGCTGTCCGGGCTGTTCTTCATCGGCATCGGCGTGCTCTTCCTGCGCTTCAACGGGACCAGCGCGCTGCCCGGAATGCTCGATGCGGACGCCGAATTCCGGCTTGAGGAATGGGTGACGCGGATCGGGAACGGCGTACCGGACTCCGTACTGATCGCGGTGGCCGCGCTGGTGGTCGCCGGAGTGCTCGGCCGGATCGCGCTACGGCCGGAGAAGAAGCCGCGGGGCGGGGACGAATAGCGGCGGCGACGGGGGAGGGCCGGGACGGCCGGGGGACGGGGCGTGCCGGGGGGCGGGCGCCCACGCCGTCTTCCCCTCGTCCCCCCGGCCCCCTCCTCCCCTCTACAACCACACGTTGTCGTTGACCGAGCCCAGGCCCGTGCCGGAGAGCCGCCGGTGCAGGGCCAGCGCCTGGTCCTCGGTGAGCGAGGCGACATGGTCGGCCGCGGCGCGCAGCCGGTCGCCGTGCAGCGCCAGTTCCTCGGCGCGGTCCGGCGGCAGCAGCTCGGGTGCGTCATGCGTCCAGCGCAGCAGCTCGCCGACCACCCGCCGCTTGCCGTGCTGCTGGGTGGCCAGCGCGGGGCGGTCGATGACGTAGCACCACACCAGCTCCTTGAGCAGATCGCAGGTGGCCCGCCGCTCCTCGGGGATCACCAGGCGCGCCCCGTAACGGATCGCCGCCGGGCCGCCCACCTCCAGCTCGATCCCGCGGGTGAAGTACGAGATCAGATCGGCGGTGCGGCGGTTGACCGCGACCGCGTCCTCATGGCTGCCGCTGTACGGGGCGGGCACCGCCAGCCGCTTGCCGATGTCCGCCATCATCACCAGCGCCGCCTCGCGGTCGAACGGCTCGCCCTCCCGCGCCCGCTTGGCCTGCACATAGTCCAGGAAGCGGCGGATCTCCCGTTCGGTGTCACCGCCCGCGGCGCCGTCCGGCGGGAACAGCGCGGCCAGCGGGATCAGGCCCGTACGGTAGAAGTCCTCGACGTCGTGGCAGGCGTAGGTGACATCGTCCGCCCAGTCCATGACCTGCTCCTCGACCGGTACGGCGGTGTCTTCGCGGCCGGCCCGCACCCAGGCGAACGCCTCCCGGTCGGCGACATACACCCCCCACTTCACATGCCGCGCCGGATCCTGGTCGACCGGCGCCCGCTCCCACGGGTATTTCGTGGCGGCGTCCAGGCAGGCGCGGGTCAGATGCAGTCCGCGATGGCCCGGGTACTTGTGGGCGGCGAGGAAGGTCAGCACCCGCAGCGTCTGCGCATTGCCCTCGAAGCTGTCCAGCACCCCGTCCGCGAAGTGCAGCTCGTCCATCGTGGCGCGCAGGGCCAGCTCACCGGCGTGCCCGAACGGCGGATGGCCGATGTCGTGGGCCATGCACGCCGCCTCGACGAGCGCCGGATTCGGCCCGCCGTACTGGCGCTCCAGCCGCTCCGCCATCCGCCGGCCCAGCTGGGCCACCTTCATCGAATGCGTCAGCCGGGTGTGGTACGCGCCCAGCTCGGCGCTGGCCACCACCTGGCTCTTGCCGGCCAGTGCCCGCCATTGCGTCGAGTACAGGATCCGGTCGACGTCATGCTCGAACCCGGACCGCTGTCCGTCGTCGGACACCCGTCGGCGCAGGGAGTGCTGTTCGAGATCCTCATCGCTGTATCTGGCAGGTCGCATGCGCGGATGGTAGTCCTGCCCCGCCGCCTACCCCTAGGCGCTCAGCCGTCGCCGCCAGCGCGGATGCGGGCGGGCGTGGGGGCGGGTGTGCGGGTGGTGGGCGTCCGCACGGCGCCGGCGGTCGTTGCAGAGCAGGCACTTTCCGTAGCCCGGCGGGAGGGGGTCCTCCGGGTCGCCGTACAACGGGTCGACCGCGCCGTTGGGATGTATGGCGCAGCCGGTCGGGCCGGTCTCCGCGCCCAGCGAGCTGGCAGCGGTCAGCGCTTGGCGGAGGACGTTGACGAGTTGGTCCGCATCGCGCCGGGTGGGCGCGGACTGCAGGGCGGAGGCAAGGTCGGAGGCGGTGGTCAGCGCGGTCTGGAGTTCGCGCAGGTTTGCGTAACCCATGCCCTGGAGCGTAGGCGGACCCACTGACAGTTGATCTTCCGATCGCACTTCGTGGCTTCCCATGGCCGGATGCATGCCCGCTCACGCCCACGATTTAGCACCGGGACGGTGACAGTCCCCTGGCCGCTCCATGACATGTGAGTGGTGGGGGTGTGACCTCCCACCCCCACCACTGGTCGGCTGCTGCAAGGCCGCCGAAGCGGCCACCGCTCACGGCGCGATCGGCAGCGCGCGCTTGTGATCGGTGAGGCGGTAGCGGCGGACGATGGCCTGGAAGGCGGTGTCGTCGACCGGCTTGCCCTCCAGGAAGTCGTCGATCTGGTCGTAGCTCACACCGAGCGCGTCCTCGTCGGGCTTGCCCGGGTCGAGCGTCTCCAGGTCGGCGGTCGGAACCTTCCCGACCAGTTCCGCCGGGGCGCCCAGCGCCGCCGAGACGGCCCGCACCCGGCGCTTGGTCAGCCCGGTGAGCGGCACGACATCGGCCGCGCCGTCGCCGAACTTGGTGAAGAAACCGGAGACGGCCTCGGCCGCGTGGTCGGTGCCCACGACCAGACCGTCATGGGCACCGGCGACCGCGTACTGCGCGATCATGCGCTGCCGCGCCTTGATGTTGCCGTGGACGAAGTCCTGGTGGTGGGCGTCGCGGAAGGTGAGCCCGCCGTCCACCGCGGCCTGTAGCGCCGCGTCGCTCGCCGGGCGGATGTCGACGGTCAGCTCCCGGTCGGCGCGGATGAACTCCAGCGCCCGCTGTGCGTCCTTCTCGTCCGCCTGGACGCCGTACGGCAGCCGCATCGCGTAGAACGTCGCGTCGTGCCCGGCGGCGCGGGCCCGCTCCACGGCGAGCTGGCAGAGCCGGCCCGTGGTGGTGGAGTCGACGCCGCCGCTGATGCCCAGGACCAGCGAGCGCAGGCCCGTGGAGGTCAGCCGCTCTGTGAGGAAGGCCACCCGGCGCTCGATCTCCTGCTCGGCGTCGAAGGACGCGGTCACCTGGAGATCCCGGGCGATCTCCTGTTGCAGGGCCTTGGACGCCGGGTCGCTCACGGCTGCTCCTCTTGTTCTCGTGCTGCGTCGCGCGGTTTCGGTGACGCGCTGTTCCTGTGCGGCGTACGCAGTGTTCCCTTACGCGTACCCACGGTTCCTGGATACGCGAATCCGCGTGCCGGTAGGAAACCTTAAGCGGGACGCGCCCACTTCTTGAGGGCGGCCTTGGTCTCGAAGTCCGCCACGTCCTTGTCCAGCGGCCGGTCGGTGTACTGATGGATGCGCCACTTCGCCTTGATCCGCGGATGCCCGGCGGAGACATAGTCGGCGATCCACAGGCCGTCGGCGGCGTAGGACGTGGTGTCGTGGTTGAGCCAGAATTCGCGGTTGCAGTAGAGCATCACGCGGTGCGTGGGCCGCAGCTTCTTCACCTCGACCAGGAACTGATCCTTCTGCGCATTGCTCGCGTAGGTGCCCTCGCCGGTGCGCTCCCAGTCGCAGGCCAGGATGTCGCCGTGGACCGATGCGCACTTCTCGACGAAGTATTTCGCCTGGGCGGCGATATTCCCCGGCCACAGAAAGTGGTAGAAACCGACCACGCATCCTGCTTTACGGGCCTTCGCGGCCTGCGCGGACTGGTGCGGATTGATGTAGGAGCGGCCTTCGGTGGCCTTGACGAAAACGAAGTCCAGCCCCTCGGCGGAGTACGAGGTGTTGTAGGAGCTGACATCGACACCGTGCAGCATGAACGGCCTCCTGCCGATCGGACCTGCGGATTCGAAGCGTCAACTGCTCGAAGCATCAACTGCGTTGCAGTGTGTTCCGTGCGCCCTGCGTTTCGTGCGTGCCTGCGTTCTGTGCATGCCGGCGTTCCGTGCGTTCGTGCGTTCCTGCGTACTGTGCGAGCCGAGCGTTCGGGAGTTCCGTGCGATTCAGTTTCGTTCCAGCAGTTCAGCATGTTCGCTACCGGAGACGCCAGATCGTGGTCGAGAAGTTCCTTACGCCGTACGCAGGTTGAAGGCGGGGCCGGTCCCGCCGACCGGACCGGCCCCGCCGGCTCGCCGGAGCCGCTAGCCCCGACGCCGCAGGGCCCGCCGCAGCA
>NZ_QUAC01000034.1 GCF_003389455.1 Streptomyces inhibens
CGCCGTCCGGGGCGAGCAGCGCGGTCCAGCCGTGTACATGGCGGGCCAGCGTGCGCAGCACGGCGGACGCCGGGTCGGGGCGGGCGGCGGCCGCGGCCAGGGCGCGCTGCGCCTCGCTGAGCCGGGTCAGCTCGCGGTGTCTGGCCTCCGTGACGGCCTGCCATACGGCGCTCTCCACGGCGGTGAACGGGGTGCCCGCCGGGACCTCGACGAGCGGCAGACCGTGCCGGTCGCAGGCCTCCACCAGGGCCCGGGGGACGGTGTCGTGCACCGGCGCGATCCCGAAGCCGAGGGCCGCGGCACCGGCCGCGACGGTGCGGGCGGCATAGCCGTCCAGATAGGCGGCGAGGGCGCCCGCACCCCCTGTCACCTCCGCCAGATGCACCCCCGCCGTCAGCAGCATCTCGCCGCCCAGGAGGTACGGCACCGGGTCGGCCATCTCGGACGTGTGCACCCAGTGGATCGCGACGCCCTCGCGGGGGCCGGCCACCTGGCGCAGACCCAGATCCGTACGCGCGAGGAGATCGGCCAGCGGCACCGGCGGGGTGGACGGCGCGGGCATGGGGTGCGGCATGTGCGAACCCTCCACATCGGCGGTTGGCGAGTGGAGGAAACGTACACTTCAGCGCCGCCTTCCCGCCTCCTAGGGTCAACCCCCGAGGCGAGGCGCTTGGCCGAGACCCCCGCTCGCCAAGCGCCGTCGTCTCTCCCTCCCCCCACGTCGCACCACCCTCCCTCTCCTCTTCCTCTCCCCCTCGGCGCAGCTGGAAGGTATGGCCCATGGCTGTCGACTATGCGGTGATCGTGCTCTATTTGGCCGGAATGCTCGCCATGGGCTGGTGGGGAATGCGGCGCGCCAAATCCAAGAGCGACTTCCTGGTCGCGGGGCGCCGCCTCGGCCCCGCGATGTACTCGGGAACCATGGTGGCCATCGTGCTCGGCGGCGCGTCCACCATCGGCGGGGTCGGGCTCGGCTACCAGTACGGTCTGTCCGGCGCCTGGATGGTCTTCACCATCGGCCTCGGACTGCTCGCGCTGAGCATCTTCTTCTCGGCCCGGATCGCCCGGCTGAAGGTCTACACGGTCTCCGAGATGCTGGATCTGCGCTACGGCGGCTCCGCCGGGCTCATCTCCGGCGTCGTGATGTGGGCGTACACGCTGATGCTGGCGGTGACCTCGACCATCGCCTACGCGACCATCTTCGATGTGCTCTTCGGCCTGGACCGGTCGCTCTCGATCATCCTCGGCGGGGCGATCGTCGTCGCGTACTCGACGCTCGGCGGCATGTGGTCGATCACCCTCACCGACATGGTCCAGTTCGTCGTCAAGACGATCGGTGTGCTGCTGCTCCTGCTGCCGATCGCCGTCATCAAGGCGGGCGGCTTCGCCGAGATGAAGGCGCAGCTGCCGGACGACTACTTCGCACCGCTGGGTATCGGCGGGCAGACGGTCTTCACCTACGTACTGATCTACTCGTTCGGCATGCTGATCGGGCAGGACATCTGGCAGCGGGTGTTCACCGCGCGCGGCGACAAGGTGGCGCGCCTGGGCGGTACCGCGGCCGGTACGTACTGTCTGGCCTACGCACTGGCCGGTGCGGTCATCGGCACCGCGGCCAAGGTGCTCTACCCCCATCTGGGCAGCCCGGACGACGCCTTCGCGACGATCGTCAAGGACGCGCTGCCGGTGGGTGTGCGCGGGCTGGTGCTGGCCGCGGCGCTGTCCGCGGTGATGTCCACGTCCTCGGGCGCGCTGATCGCCTGCGCCACGGTCGCCAACAACGACATCTGGGCGCGGGTGAAGGGCTTCGCCTCGGGGCGGCGGGAGGAATCCGCGCAGCCGCATGACGAGGTGCGCGGCAACCGGATCTTCATCCTCCTCATGGGCGTCGCGGTCATCGTCATCGCGATCGCGCTCAACAATGTCGTCGAGGCGCTCACCCTCGCCTACAACGTCCTGGTGGGCGGTCTGCTGGTGCCCATTCTCGGCGGCCTGGTGTGGAAGCGGGGCACCGCCGCCGGCGCGCTCGCCTCGGTCGTGGTCGGCGGCGTGACCGTCATCGGCCTGATGATCACGCTCGGTGTCCTCGCCAACGAGCCGATCTATTACGGGCTGATCGCCTCGCTCGTGGCCTACATGGCGGTCAGCCTGGCCACGAAGCCGACGGACGCGGCGGTGCTGGCCGCCTGGCGGGCGCGGCTGGCCGGGCAGCCGGACACCGTTACGGACGCCGATCCGGTCGGGGGAGCGGCGCCGGCCCCCCGGACTGCTGCCGAACCGTCCTGACCCCCACCTCCGGCTTCTCCCGTTCGCCGCACGTCGTCTCCACCCCACGTCCTCCGCCCCACGTACGCCCCGTCAAGGAAGGCAGCACGTATCCATGAGCACCACCCACCCCACGACGAACCAGCACCGGCGCAACGGCGGCGACCTGGTCGTCGAGTCGCTGACAGCACTCGGCGCAAGCACCGTCTTCGGACTGCCGGGGCAGCACGCGCTGGGAGTGTTCGACGCGCTGCGCCGCTCCACGCTGCGCTATGTGGGGCTGCGGGTGGAGAACAACGCGGGCTTCGCCGCCGATGCGTACGCCAGGACCACGCACGGCGTCGCCCCGCTGCTGGTCTCCACCGGCCCCGGCGCGCTGATGACGCTGGCCGCGCTACAGGAGGCGGCGGCCGGCTCGGCCGCCGTACTGGCCATCGGCAGCCAGGTGCCGCTGGCCGGGATCGGCGGCGGACGCCATGGCTATCTGCATGAACTCACCGACCAGAGCGCCTCGTTCCGGGGCGTGGTCAAGTCCGTCCACACGGCCCGTACCGCCTCGCAGATCCCGTCGGCGGTGGCCGCCGCCTGGGAGTCGGCGCTGAGCGCCCCGCACGGGCCGGTGTGGCTGGAGATTCCGCAGGATGTGCTGCTGGCGGAGGTCGATGTCCCACCGGTCACGGAACTCTCCGCCACACCACGGGAGTTGATGCCCCGCCCCGAGCTGATCGCGGCGGCGGCGGACCGGCTGACGCAGGCCGGGCGGCCGGTGATCCTGGCCGGCGGCGGAGTCGTACGGGCCGGGGCCGAGGCGGAACTGCTGGCGCTCGCCGAGCAGCTGCGGGCACCGGTGGTCACCACCTTCGGCGGCAAGGGCGCCTTCCCGTGGGAGCATCCGCTCTCCCTCCGGTCCTGGCTGGAGGACCGCCACACCACGGCCTTCTTGGAGGACGCGGACACCCTGCTGGTCGTCGGCTCGGGGCTGGGTGAACTCTCCTCGAACTACCACACGTTCCGGCCGCGCGGCCGCGTCGTACAGATCGAGGCGGACCTCGGCAAGCTGGAGTCGAACCATGCCGCGCTGGGCATCCACGCGGATGCGCGGCGGGCGCTGGCCGCGTTGGTCAAGGAGGTGGGGGAACGCGGCGCTGGCGACGTCGGCACCGCCTACGAACCCACCCCCGAGGCCGCCGTCTCCGACCTCCTGGCGCGCGTCCGCGACCGTATCGCCGGACAGCACCTCGACCTGGAGCAGCAGATCCTGGCCTCGGTGCGGGACGCACTGCCCGACGGCGCGGTCAGCTGCTGGGACATGACGATCCTCGCCTACTGGGCCTGGTCCGCCTTCGATCCGCGGCGGACCAACGCACTGCACTCCGCGCAGGGCGCCGGCGGCCTGGGATACGGCTTTCCGGCGGCGCTGGGCGTGGCCGTCGCCGACCCGGCGCGGCCGGTGCTGGCGGTCTCCGGCGACGGCGGCGCGATGTACTCGATCGCCGAACTGGCCACCGCCCGGCAGTACGACCTGCCGGTGACCTGGCTCATCGTGGACGACGGCGGCTACGGCATCCTGCGCGAATACATGACCGACGCCTTCGGCGAGGCCACCGCCACCGAACTCACCCGGCCGGACTTCGTCGCGCTGGCCGAGTCGTTCGGCGTCCCCGCGGTCCGTACGAGCCCGGAGCGGCTGCGTACGGACCTGGCAGCGGCGCTCACCGCCCCCGGCCCCTCCGTCGTCGTACTCCCGGCCCATCTGCGGATGTTCGCACCCACGCATCTGAATTCCTGACCCATGCTCCTGAGTTCCAGATCCACGCAGCTGATTTTCCTGACGACTCCCTGACGACTTCCCGACGATTTCTTAACCTGAACAAACTCCCCGTCAGGCCCCCGTCAAGATCACGTCAGGTGGCCGCAAATCTCTCCCCGTGCTCCTTACCTTGCCGCACCGGGCGCTCGTAGCGTTCCCGGGACGAACCGGGAACAGCAACGGGGGAACGGCACATGTCATCCGAGCACTTCGAGGTACACCCCGAAGGCATACGGGAATTAGCGTCGGAGTTCCGCACCGCCGCGGAGGAGATCGACAGCCGGGTCAAGGGATTCGCCGCGCAGGCCGGCCGGATCGGCACCGCATTCGGGTTGTTGGGCGCGTGCACGGGAGTCACCTCCCAGTATGCGGAGATGCTGAACCACACCGACGAGGGCCTGGTCGAACTCGCCGGACTGCTGCGGCATTCCGGCGCCGGCCTGGAGCACTCGGCCGCCAATTACGACGCGGTCGAATCGCACACGGTCTCCACGATGGGCGGCCGGGCATGAGCCTCAACAGCTTTCTCGTCGACAAGATCACTCCGGTCCTGGAGATGCTGGACATCCCCTGGCCCGGCGGTGACCCGGAAACCCTCCGCGATCTCGCCGCCCGCTGGCACACCTTCGGCCAGGATCTCCACCAGACCGCCGAACACCTCAACGGAAAGGTGAACGCGGTCGTCGGCGACACCTGGAAGGGCGCGGCGGCCGATTCCTTCAAGAAGCACTGGCAGCAGCAGTACAAGGCGCTCCAGGACACCTCGAAGAACTTCGCCGAGGTCCGTAAGGAACTCGACGCCTACGCGGACGAGGCCGAGGCGATTCTCAAGGAGATTGTCGAAATCGCCCTCGAAATCGCCGAGATGGAGTTGGCCGGCGCCCTGCTGACCGTGGTCACGGCGGGCATCTCGGACGTGGTGGCGACGGCCGCCTCCGGGGCGCGGGCGATGAAAATCATCAGCTTGGTGGAGAAGTTCGCGGCGCTGGCGAAGCGGGCCGAGATCGCCGTACAGAAACTGGTCGGCGACTCCAGAGTCCTCAAGCACCTGGTCAAGGGGCTGACCAAGCTTCTCGGAGATGCCCTCAAGAACACCGCCATGAACTACGCGGGCACCGTGGGCACCAAATTGGCCACGGGAAATCCGAGCGAAGGGTTCGGCCTCGGCTGGCAGGACCTTCAGAACGCGGCGGTCGCGGGCACCGTGGCGGCCGCTCCTGGTGCGCTCGGCAAGGGGGTCAGCTCGGTCGGCAGGCACGCGGCGCCCAGCACGCTGGACAAGGTGTTGAACGGCGACGGCCTGACGGGCGGCGCCGAGCGGGCACAGAAGATCGTCTCCGGTGCGCTCGGGAGCGCGGGCGGTACGGCGGTCGCCGAACAGTTCGACCCGAACGCCTCCACGGTCGGCGCGGACTCCGTGACCAGCGGTATCACCGGTGGCTTGGGCGCCCACCGCGCAATGCGGTTCCCTGGAGCCGGAGCCCATGAATCGGTGCGGCCGCATCTCAAGAACGGGTATGAGATCGGTGCGAACGGTGCGGTGTATGCCGGCGGCGGAATGGTCGAGGGCACGGTCAATAACGGACAAGGTCTTCCCGGGGCAGGCCCAGGGCTGACCGACAAGGACGGCGCGGTGGATATCCCTGATGAGTAACGCGGGGCGGCCGCTCGCCCGCCGGAGGTGGTGAGGCCATGTGGCCTTTCGGCGCGGGCAAGCGGCAGGGCACCGGCCGTCGGCGGCGGACCGATGGAAGCCCGCCACCGCCACCTATGACCTACAGGGCCTGGGAGGCGAAATGGGACCAGGTCCGTCCGGAATGGCGCGCGATTCCGGACGTCAAGGGCCGGATGGCGGCAAAGAAGCGGTTTGTCGGCCTGCAGCCGTTCAATGGCGGCTCGATCTGCTTCGACCATGCCACCGTGGGCGAAGTGCCTGATCCTCGTGGCTCCGGTGAGGCAGCGGAGATATTGCTCTGGCAACTCACCCAGAGCAGCACGGGCGGCGGTCGCGGCGGCTATGACATCAAGTCGGCCGGTGTCGCCCTGTGGTTCCGCTATCCCCTCCCGACTTTCGGCGTATATCCCGAGAGCCCGCATTGGAAAGCGAGGGTGCAGGACTTTCCGTCGCACACGGAACATCTGCTCCACCAGGGCGACGCGGGAGTGCTCGGGCCGCGTTTCGTGGGGACGCAGGTGGTGGCGGCCGACGCAGACACCGTGGCGGCGCTGATGACGCCGGAAGTGATGGAGCGGCCCCAACTAGGGGGACGGCATTGGCGTCTGGACGGAAATACCGCGGTCGCCTGGTCCAAGGGCCACAAGAGCCCCGACATGCTGGCCGAAGCCGTCGTGGACATCTGCGCCATGGTCGCCGGAATTCCCCAGGAATTGCTGAACCTGGCCGCCGGGGCCGCCCAGGGACCTCAGGACCTGCCCGGCGGCTCGGGGCCGGGCACGCCCTAGTCGGGGCGTCGGTGGTGGTCTCGCAGGCCGGCGGTGCTGCTGGTCGAGACGGTTCCGCAAGACGGGGTACCCGGCTGCTCAGGCGGGGGCGGGCTCCAGGTCGGCATCGTCAAAGGGTGGATAGCTCACGCTGCCCATTCGCTCGGCCGCATCGATGTAGTCGGCAAGAGCGTCGCGGGATTGAGCGAGCCTCTCCATCTGATCGTCCAGTCGCCGCAGCCGTGACCGCATCGCGGCCAGCAACTCGGAACAGCCGGGCAGCTCCGGGGCCTCGCCGACCGCACAGGGCAGCAGGTACGCGATGTCCTCGGAGGACAAACCGGCGCCGAGCAGGTGCCGGATCTGCTTCACCCGCAGCACGGCGTTCTCGTCGTACTCGCGGTAACCGTTCGCGCCGCGGTCTGCCTCCAGCAGGCCCTGGGCCTCGTAGTAGCGCAACTGATGGGCGTTGACGCCCGTCCGACGACTCAGTTCCCCGATCCGCATCGAAACCTCGCTTGACCTTCACACCGGTATCAACGTTGACGATGCTGCCATGAACAACAAAACCGATACACCCGTGACAGTCATCGGACTCGGACGGATGGGCCAGGCACTCGCCGGCGCGTTCCTGAAGGCCGGGCATCCCACAACCGTGTGGAACCGTACGGCCTCCAAGGCCGACCAGTTGGTGGCCGAGGGTGCACGGCTGGCGCCAACGGTTGGCGACGCGCTCAAGGCAGGTTCCCTGACGATCATCTGCGTCACCGACTACCAAGCCATGCACGAGCTGCTCGGCGCGAGCGATATCGCACTGGACGGCACGATATTGATCAACCTGACCTCGGGCGACTCGGCCCAGGCCCGGGACACCGCCCAATGGGCAAAGGAGCGCGGCGCCCATTACCTGGACGGCGCCATCATGGCCATCCCATCGGCGATCGGGACCGCAGAGGCGGTGATTCTGCACAGCGGGCCGCAGTTGGACTCCGAGGTGTACAAGTCAACACTCGACGCGCTCGGCACCGTCACCTACCTTGGCGCGGACCCTGGGCTGGCGTCCCTGTACGACGTGGCCGGCCTGGCCATGATGTGGAGCGTCCTGAACGCCTGGCTCCAGGGCACTGCCCTGCTCAGGACGGCCGGTGTCGACGCCGCGACGTACGCGCCATTCGCGCGGCAGATCGCCGCCGGGGTGGCCGAATGGCTGCCTGGGCATGCCGAGCAGATCGACAGCGGCTCCTTCCCGGCCGAGGTGGCGTCCCTGGAGACCCACGCCCGGTCGATGGATCACCTGGTCGAGGAGAGCGAGGCGGTGGGCGTCAACGCCGAACTGCCGAAGTTGATCAAGGCGATGGCCGACCGCTCGATCGCCGCCGGACACGGTGGGGAGCAGTATCCCGTGCTGATCGAAGAGTTTGGGAAACCCCGCAACGACTGACCGATCCCGACACCGGGCTCTAGTCTCCGGCTTTCGTGTGGCGAGCTGTCCGGATCATGATCACGAACCTGGGAAACGCCTCTGACCAGCAAGAATGAGGATTGTCGAGGTCCTTGTTCCTGCCACCGTCGGAGGCACTTCCCAAGTGAAGAGGCGTATCGGTTCTTACCCGCGTGTCCGCGTCGAGGGCAGTGGGGGGACGGTGGTCTCGCAGGCGGGAGGTGTCCTGCTGGTGGAGACGGTCCGCAAGGCCGGGCTGGATCAGGCGATATCGGCGGCCCTGGCGCCGTGGTGCAGGCCGCGGGCGGTTTCGGGCACCACCCGCTGACGGCCTTCGTCGACCACGGTCAAGGCGGCAGTGGGGAGCCGGTCGCCGCTGTGCTGCGGCCCGGCAACGCGGGCAGCAACACCGCCGCCGACCACATCACCACGGCCCAACTGGCCCTGGCCCAGCTGCCGAAGAAGTACCGGCGCGGGCGCCGGACGCTGATCCGGACCGACTCCGGCGGCGGCACTCACGAGTTCGTGACCTGGCTCGCGAGGCGCGGAAGGTGGCTGTCCTACTCGGTCGGAATGACCATCACCGACGTCATTCATCAAACCGTCCTGAAGGTCCCCGCCTCTGCCTGGACAGCGGCCGTCGAGCCCGGCGGGGAGATCCGTGGCGGTGCCTGGGTGGCCGAGCTCGACGGCGACGCCCTCAAGGGCTGGCCGAAGGGAATACGGCTGATCGTCCGCAAGGAACGTCCGCACCCCGGCGCCCAGTTGCGCTTCATCGACGCCGACGGACTACGGCTGACCTGCTTCGCCACCAACACCACCGGGATGGCGATCGCCGCCCTCGAACTGCGCCACCGTCAGCGGGCACGAGCCGAGGACCGTACCCGAAACGCGCGCCACCGGCCTGCGCAACCTGCCCCTCCACGACTCCGCGCAGAACCGGATCTGGCTGGAGATCGTCCAGCTCGCCCTGGACCTGCTCGCCTGGATGCCGATGCCCGCCCTCACCGGCCAGGCCCGAGTCTGGGAGCCTCGCCGTTTGCGGCTCCGTCTGTTCTCTGCCGCCGCCCAGCTCGTCACCACCGCCCGTCGACGGCACCTCAGATTCGCCCGACACTGGCCCTGGACCGACGTCATCACCGCAGCGACCCAGCGACTCGACGCCCCCCGAACCCCGGCTGACCAGCAGCGACAACCCACCCCTACGACCAGAACCCGCACGCCGGAGCCGTGGAACCCGGCGCCCACCCGACACGACAGTCGGGCCACTGGCTTGCCGCACCCCATCCAACAAGCCGAAACGGCCCACCAGATGAAGCGGCAAGCCGTCACGAAAGATCGAGGCCAGCTCCCGGCACGCGAGCACTCCGAGCCGCCGCCCGCGCGGTGCGGTGCCGACTGCTCGAACACCGGGCCCAACTGATCCGTCGCCCTGTGCCCGCTCCCCCAACGGCTCTACTGTCGTCGGGGGACGGAGGAGACCGACATGAGCGAATGGATCAGCCCACAGCACGCGGAGACGGTGTCCGCCTACCGCAAGAACGTTGATGCGGGCAGCCACCCCCGCCCACCCCGCAGCAAGTGGGGCAAGCAGCAGCGCCGGTGCTCCGGATGCGTGATGGTGGTGGACACGGCGACCGGAACGCCCTACACGGTGGCCTGCGCCTGCCCGAGCAGGCCCGCATAAGAGCGCGCTTGCTCTGGGTACGTCCGAATGTTCGGATGAAGCAAACGTTCGCCGCCTGCGGGCCCTTGTGGCCCGGTCAGCAGGACCCGTCGGTGCGGCCCTGGCGCGCCGCCCCGCTCACCCGCCCCTGCACCAACCGCGACAGCGACGCGTGTACGTCCTCGACCGATCGGTCCGGCTGGAAGGACTGCCAGTCCAGGGCGGCCACCAGGACCATGCCGAGGAGGGCGGAGGCGGTGAGGGGGATGTCGAGTTCTTCGGTGAGTTCGCCGGTGCGGACGGCGTCGCGCAGGACGGACTCGACGACCGTCACTGCCCGGCCGCGTACCGACATCAGGGTGGTGCGCCAGGTGCGGTTGGTGCGCCAGAGTTCGGCGACGTAGAGCTGGGTGAGGGCGGGGGAGCGGGCGATGAAGTCCAGGCCCGCGCGGATCATGGCGTCCAGGGCGTCGACCCGGGTGCCGCCGCGGGCCGCTGTGGTGTCGGCCGCCTGCCGCAGCGAGTCGGTGAGCAGATCGATACCGTCGCGCAGCAGCTCCTCGTAGAGGACGTTCTTGCTGGGGAAGTTGTAGTAGACGGTGCCTTTGGCGACGCCTGCGCGGTCGGCGATCTCGTCGACGGTGGTGGCGGAGAAGCCCTGTTCGGCGATGAGGGTGACGGCGGCGTCGAAGAGCCGGCGCCGGGTCGATGCGCGGCGGGGGCCGGGGGCGGCCCCGGGGGCGGTGCCGTTGCCGGCACCGCCCCGTCGGTCTGAGCGAACGCTCATGCCGAAACTCCCCCAGCCTTCGGCCGGGGGGACCCCCACGCGCGCTCGGCTTCGCATGCGCTCAGTGCGCACCTCTCCATGGTGAGCTCACTTCGTTCGCTCACAGGCTGAGCTCCGGATGCAGATCCTTCATCCGTACGACCTGCCGGCCGCGCGCCGCGAGTGCGGTGAGGGCCAGCGCGCCGAGGGTGAACGCGGCGAGGACCGCACAGCCCTGCCAGACGACGGTGACATCGCCGCCGGTGATCAGGCGGCGCAGACCGTCGACGACGTAACTCATCGGCAGGAAGGGGTGGATGGCGCCGAAGAAGCCGGGGCTGGTCTGCACCGGGTAGGTGCCGCCCGCCGAGGTCAGCTGGAGCATCAGGACGACCAGGGTCAGCACCCGGCCGGCCGGTCCGAAGAACGCGCTCAGCAGCTGGATGATGGCGGTGAAGGTGGCCGTGGCCAGCAGCAGGAAGCCGATGGTGGCGCCCGAGCGGGCCATCTCCAGGCCGAGGCCCCAGTGGAGTACGGCCATCAGGGCCAGCACCTGTACGGCGCCGATGGCGAAGGCCGGCAGCCATGAGCCGAGCGCGATCCGCCAGCCGGGGGCGCCCGCGGCCAGTGCGCGCTTGCCCAGCGGCTGGAGCAGCATGAACGCGACCATCGCGCCGACCCAGAGGGACAGCGGGATGAAGTACGGCGCCAGGCCGGTGCCGTAGTTGGGCGCCTTGTGCAGCGACTTGGCGGCCAGCTCGACGGGGTCGGCCATCACCTCGGTGCGGGCGTCCCGGTCCTTCTTGTCGTAGTCCGGGATCTTGGCGACGCCGCTGTGCAGCCCGCTCGCCAGCTGGTTGGAGCCGTCCTTGAGCTTGAAGAGACCGCCGGTGAGCTTCTCGGCGCCGTCCTTGGCGTCACCGAGCTTGTCGTGCACCTGGCCCGCGCCGTCGGCCACCTTGCCGGTGCCGTCGGCGAGCTGACCGGCACCGTCGGCGAGCCGGCCGGTGCCCGCGGCGATCTTCCCGGCACCGTCGGACACCTGGTGGGCGCCGCTGTTCAGCTGGTTGATCTTGGCGACGGCGGCCTCCAGGTCCTGCTGGGAGGTCGGCGCGCGCTCGGCGACCAGGTTGGCCACCCGCTCAAGGGTGTGCAGATCGCCGGTCAGCTTGTCGATGTCGGAGGAGTGCGACGCGACGATGGAGTTGACCTTTTCCGCCGTGTCGGCGGCCAGCTCGGTGGCGTCCTTGGCCCGCTTCAGCGCGGGGCAGTCGGGGTCCAGGCTGACGGCGCCGGAGCAGCGCTGGTCGTACATCTCGGCCAGCTGGTCGGCCGACTCGCGGGCGTCCTGGGCGGCCTTGGAGGTGTCCTGCGGCAGCTTGCGGAGGTCGGCGGCGAGGGCGCGGGAGGCCTCGGCGACCAGCCGGGCCTTCTCGCCCAGGTCCTTGGCGTACTTCTTGAGGACCGGACGGGCCTTGCCGGCCGCGTCGTTGGCACGGTCGGCGAGCTGCTGGGTGCCGTCCGCGATCCGGCGGGCGCCCTGGCTGAGCTCCAGCATCTTGGAGCGGGCGGTGCCGACGCCGTTCTTGAGGTCCTCGGCGCCCTGGTGCGCCTTGCCCGCGCCGTCGCTGACCGCCCCGGCGCCCTTGCCGAGCTTGCCGAGGCCGTCCGCGAGTTCGCCGGAGCCCTTCTTGGCCGAGCCGACGCCCTTGTCGAGCTTGCCGGCGCCGTCGGCGGCCTTGGCGGTCTGGTCGTGCAGGTCGGAGAAGGACACAAAGATCTTGTCGAGCATGGCCCGCGACGACGTCGCCGAGGTCTTGGCGCGGAGCTCGGAGAAGACGGTCTTGGAGATCGAGCCGACGACGTAGTTGTTGGCGTCGTTCGTACGGACCTGGAGCGCGCCGGTCTGCGGGTCGTCGCCGGAGCTGGAGGCGATCCGCTGGCTGAAGTTCTTCGGAACGGTCAGGGAGAGGTAGTACGTGCCGTTCTCGACGCCCTTGGCGGCGTCCGCGGCGCTGACCTCCTCCCAGTTGAACGTCTTGCTGTCCTTGACCTTCTCGGCCAGGTCGTCACCCGCGGTGATCTTCTTACCGTCAGCGGTGGCGCCCCGGTCGTCGTTGACGAGCGCCACCGGGATCTTGTCCAGGCGGGCGTAGGGGTCCCAGAAGGAGCAGAGGTAGAGCGCTCCGTACAGCAGGGGGATCAGCATGAGGGCCACCAGGCCCAGCCGGGGCAGCTTTCCCCTGCCGAAGCGCCTGAGCTCAAGCGCGGCCAGTTTCGGCGAACGCATGCGCCGCTTCCTCCTTGGGGGTGTGGGGGTGGGGGTCGGCCGGCTCGTCCTCGCCGGGTGCGGGGGTTGCGCTGTCCGCGGGCGCGGTGCGCACGATCAGGGCGTCCGAGGGGGCGTCGCTGCCGGCGGCCACCACGGTGGTGCCCTCCAGCGCGAGATCCCGCAACAGCTGCCAGGCCAGGGCCCGTTCGGCCGCGGACAGCTTGAGGTCGACATCGTCGACGGCCAGCAGGTGCGGGCCGTGCATGGCCGCGAGCGCGATCGACAGCCGCAGCGCTTCGAGCCGCTCCAGATCGCGGACGGTCGTACGCAGGCCCTTGGGCAGGGTCTCGGGGTCGAGCCGGGCGGCCGCGAGGGCGGCGTCGATCCGGGCCCGGGTGGTCTCCTTGTGGCGCTTGCCCCAGGGGAGCGCGCCGCTCAGGGAGCCGTTGAGGCGGTGGCCCAACAGGGCCTGTTCCTGGAGGTGTTCGCCGACGGTGAGGGCCGGTTCGAGGTCGGCGACGCCCGGTACGTGGGCGATGGCGGTACGGCTGCGCACCGTACCCATCCGCTTGGGCAGCGGGAGGCCGGCGACCGTCGCCTCGCCCTCGGTGATCCGCATCCGGCCGGTGAGGGCCAGCAGCAGACAGGTGCGACCGGAGCCCGAGGGGCCCTGGACGGCGATCAGCGCGCCCGGATCCGCGGTGAGGTCGACGCCTCTGAAGGCCCACCCCCGTGGGCCCTCCACTCCGATCCCCCTGGCGTTGACCGCCGCCCCCTGGCGGGTGGTGTTCACAAACACCCCTCCCCTTTTGATCTGACTGGTCAGTCTAAAAGTGTGCCGTACGAAAGGCCCGTTGACAAAAAACGGGCGGAATCGGTCGCCCCGCCAGAACATCCCGCCGACTGGCTGACTCCCCCTGCGCGCGGACCTAGGGTCGAAGACGCTTGTGATGTTCAAGGTGACGTCCGTGCCAAAGGCGCGGTACGGGCCGCGTACGTACGACGGAGAACCATGGAGCACTCGGCACCTCACCCCGTGGACCGGTCACCGCGGCACCCGGCACAGCAGCGGCCCAGGCCCGCGGCCCGTCGCTCGCGCAAGGCGGTCGCCCCGCTGGTCGCGGGGGCGCTGGTCGCGGTCCTCGCGCCCGTATCGGCCTCGGCCTCGGCGCCGATGCCCACCCCGGGGCCGAGGCCGGCCCACACCGCGCACGGGTCCTGCACCAAGGGCCCCGACGGCGCCGGCTGGACCGCCACCGCCACCAGGATCGACACCAAGGACAGCCACCACGCCTTCGTCGGCAACGGCTATCTGGGGCAGCGGGTGCCGCCCAACGGCACCGGATACGCGGCGCCCGGCGGCGAGACCGGCTGGCCCCTAAAGACGCCCGCATACGACGGATCGTTTGTCTCCGGGCTGTACGCCAAGGGGCCCAGGAACGTCGAGGGCCGGCAGGCCATCGCCGCGATCCCCACCTGGACCACCCTCGATGTCGCCACCGGCGGCCCGCACCCCGACACCTTCTCCTCCGCCACCAAGCCCGGCCGCATCTCCCACTACCGCCAGACGCTCTCGCTGCGCTGCGGCTTCGTCCGTACGTCGCTGACCTGGACGGCCGCCGACGGCCGCAGCACCGACCTGGTCTACGACGTGCTCGCCGACCGCAACGACGCGCACACCGGTGCCGTACGCCTGCGGATGACGCCCCACTGGAGCGGATCGGCCACGGTCACCGACGCCCTCGACGGACGCGGCGCCCGCCGGATGACGCCCTCGGGCGGCCGGTCCGGCGCCGGCGGCACGGGGACCGGCCGCACCATGGACGTCGCCTTCCGTACGGACGGGACGAAGACCGAAGGCGCGGTGGCCTCCACCCTGCGCACCGGTCCCGGGGTTCGCGCCGGCGAGATTTCACCGGCTCCGCAGGCAAGCGGGCTGAGCAACCGGCGGCAGCTGACGTTCCCGGTCCGCAGCGGCCGCTCGTACGAGCTGACCAAGTACGTCGGCGTGGACACCGCGCTCACCTCCCGCTCCCCGCGCGCCGCCGCCGACGCCGCCTCGCGCCGGGCCGCGGACCGCGGCTGGGACGCCCTGTTCGCCCGGCACACCGCCGCCTGGCAGCGGCTGTGGCGCAGCGACATCGAGGTGAAGGGGCAGCGCGAGCTGCAGTCCTGGGTGCGCTCGGCGGAGTACGGGCTGCTGTCCTCTGTGCGCGCCGGCGGCGACAACAGCATCGGACCCACCGGCCTGACCAGCGACAACTACGCCGGCGAGATCTTCTGGGACGACGAGACCTGGATGTACCCGGGCCTGCTGGCGAGCCACCCCGAACTCGCCCGGTCGATCGTCGACTACCGCTACAAGACCCGGGCCGGGGCCCGCGCCAACGCCAGGAAGCTCGGCTACGACGGGCTGTTCTACTCCTGGACCAGCGGCAGCAAGGGCGATCTGTGGAACGAGTGCCACAGCTGGGACCCGCCGCACTGCAAGACCCAGAACCATCTGATGGGCGATATCTCCCTCGCCGCCTGGCAGTACTACCTCGCCACCAAGGACACCGCCTGGCTGCGCTCACGCGGCTGGCCGGTCCTCAAGGGCATCGCCGAATTCTGGACCTCGCGCGCCACCCGTAACGCCGACGGCAGCTACTCCGTCAAGAACGTCGCCGGGCCGGACGAGTACAGCAACGGCGTCACCGACGGTGTGTTCACCAACGCCGGCGCCGCCACCGCGCTGCGGCACGCCACCCGCGCCGCCGCCGTCCTCGGCGAAAAGGCGCCGGCCGCCTGGCAGACCATCGCCGGCAAGCTGCGGATCCCCTACGACAGCAAGAACAAGGTCTTCGAGCAGTACGCCGGCTACCGGGGCACGACCATCAAGCAGGCCGACACCGTGCTGCTGATGTACCCGCTGGAATGGCCGATGTCGCGGCGGCAGGCGTCCGCCACGCTGGACTTCTACGCCGCGCGCACCGACCCGGACGGCCCGGCCATGACGGACTCGGTGCACGCCATCGACGCGGCCGGGATCGGCGAGGCCGGCTGCTCGACGTACACCTATCTGCTGCGGTCCATCAAGCCGTTCGTCCGCGGGCCGTTCGCGCAGTTCTCCGAGGCGCGCGGCGAGAAGGCCGGCGCCGAGGACCCGCACGCCGGCAGGCCCGCCCAAGACTTCCTCACCGGCAAGGGCGGCTTCCTGCAGACCTTCACCCAGGGGCTGACCGGGCTGCGGCTGCGCGAGGACACGGTGCGTCTCGACCCGATGCTGCCGCCGCAGCTGTCCGACGGCGTCACGCTGCGCGGCCTGCACTGGCAGGGGCGGATGTACGACGTGGTGATCGGCGTGCACCAGACCACGGTGCGGCTGACCGCCGGTGCGCCGATGCGGATCGAGTCGCCGGAGGGCGAGCGGGTGATCAGCCGGGGCGTGCCGGCCGTGCTGAAGACCCGCCGCCCGGATCTGGCCGCGACCTCCGACGCGGCCCGCTGCACCCGGGCCACGGCGACCTCGGACGAGCCCGGGATGTACCCGGCTGCCGCGGTGGACGGCAATGCCGCCACCGCCTGGGTGCCCAACGCCGCCACCGGCACCCTCACCGTCGACCTCGGCCGGATCACCCGCGTCGGGCAGATCACCCCGCACTGGAACGCGACCCGGCCCCGGCACTGGAACGTCCAGGTCTCGCAGGACGGACAGCACTGGTCAGGGACCGGATACGCGGGGCGCACCCCGGCCCGGTACGTACGGGTCGTGGTGGAGGGTGACCGGACCCCGGTGGCCAAGGGGAAGCCCGCGCCGCATCCGGGGATCGCGGAGCTGACGGTGGAGCGGGTGAAGTGATCATGCGCCGGCGCTGGCCGATCACCGGCGTATGACGACCACCGGCGTATGACGACCGCGGCCCGGACGCGGCCCGGACCGGCCGGTGAATTGTTGCGGCGGGATGAAATCCGCCCCTCGCGGTGTTGGTGCCTTGCGGTAGGGCGTCGATGCGTGGGAGGCACCGGGTGGCGGGGACGGATACGGAACGAGTGGGCTGGGCGCGGCGGCTGACCCGCGACTGCTGGCAGTACAGGAAAGATGTGCTGCTGGCCCTCGGCTCCTCGCTCGCCGGGATGGCCGTGATGGCCCTGGTCCCGCTCGTACCGAAGCTGATCATCGACGATGTCATCGTCCAGCACGAGCGCTCCCTCGCCCCCTGGGCGAGCCTGCTGATCGCCGCCGCCGTCGTGGTCTACGTCCTCACCTACATCCGCCGCTTCTACGGCGGCCGGCTCGCCCTGGACGCACAGCACGATCTGCGGACCCGGATGTTCGGCGCGATCGCCCGGCTCGACGGCCGACGGCAGGACGAGCTGAGCACCGGCCAGGTCGTCGGCCGCGCCACCAGCGACCTTCAGCTGATCCAGGGCCTGCTGTTCATGGTCCCGATGATGATCGGGAACGTTCTGCTGTTCGTGATCTCGCTGATCGTGATGGCGGTGCTGTCGCCGCTGCTCACCGTCGTGGCGCTGGCCGTCGCCCCCGCCCTGTGGTTCATCGCCAAGCGCAGNCGCTGGCCGTCGCCCCCGCCCTGTGGTTCATCGCCAAGCGCAGCCGCATCCGGCTCTTCCCCGCCACCTGGTACGCCCAGGGGCAGGCGGCCGCGGTGGCCGGTGTCGTGGACGGCGCGGTCTCCGGCGTCCGGGTCGTCAAGGGCTTCGGGCAGGAGGAGCAGGAGACCGGCAAGCTGCGCGAGGTCGGCCGCCGGCTGTTCGCCGGGCGGCTGCGCACGGTCCGGCTCAACGCCCGCTACACCCCCGCGCTACAGGCCGTACCGGCGCTCGGACAGGTCGCGATGCTGGCCCTCGGCGGCTGGATGGCCGCCCGCGGCCAGGTCACTCTCGGTACCTTCGTCGCCTTCTCCACGTATCTGGCGCAGCTGGTCGGACCGGTCAGGATGCTGGCGATGATGCTCACCGTCGGGCAGCAGGCGCGGGCCGGTGTGGAGCGGGTCTACGAGCTGATCGACACCGAACCGTCGATCGAGGAGCGGCCGGATGCGCGCGAGCTGCCCGCGAACGCCCCGGCCACCGTCGAGTTCGACCGGGTGACGTTCGGTTACGGACGGCCGCACGACGACGGGGAGAGTGAGGGCCTCCGCCCCGTCCTCGACGCTTTCTCGCTGCGCATCGAGGCCGGTGAGACGGTCGCCGTGGTCGGCACGTCCGGCAGCGGCAAGTCCACCGTCTCGCTGCTGCTGCCCCGCTTCTACGACGTCTCGGCGGGCCGCATCCTGGTCGGCGGCCACGATGTGCGCGACCTGACGCTGGAGTCGCTGCGGGCCGCCATCGGCCTGGTCCCCGAGAGCAGCTTCCTGTTCTCCGACTCCGTACGCGACAACATCGCCTACGGCCATCCGGACGCCACCGACAGGCAGGTGCGCGCCGCGGCCCGCGCCGCCCAGGCCGACGGCTTCATATCCGAGCTTCCCGAGGGCTATGACACCAAGGTCGGCGAGCAGGGGCTGACCCTGTCCGGCGGCCAGCGGCAGCGCGTCGCCCTGGCCCGCGCCATCCTCACCGACCCCCGGCTGCTGGTCCTGGACGATGCGACCTCCGCGGTCGACGCCCGGGTCGAGCACGAGATCCATGAGGCGCTGCGCGGCGTGATGGCGGGCCGTACGACCCTGCTCATCGCGCACCGCGCCTCCACCCTGGCGCTCGCCGACCGGGTCGCCGTCCTCGACGGCGGGCGGCTGGTCGACATCGGCACCCAGCAGGAGCTGGAGGAGCGCTGTCCGCTCTACCGCAAGCTGCTGACCGACCCGGAGGAGCTGGGCGGTGTCGAGCGCGACCCGGCGGGCGAGCTGGCCGGCGTCTTCGACGGGGAGTTCGCCGCCACCGGGCTGCTGGAACGGACACCGGACGCCGTCGGGCGCGCCGAGCTCGACGGCGAGGCGGAGGACGCGGCGGAGCGGGCCGGGACGGTCGGCACCATCACCCCCGAGCTGTGGGTGCGCCGCGAGCACGACGCCGAGGCGGGCGCGGCCGACGTGGCGCCCCGCACGGCCGCCGCCGGGCCCGGAATCGCCGCCGCGATG
>NZ_QUAC01000039.1 GCF_003389455.1 Streptomyces inhibens
GACTGCGCCAAGTAGCACGCAAGGGCCGGGGCCACTGCACTTCGCAGTGGCCCCGGCCCTTGTTCGTGTGCGGGCCCTGAGCCGGGCCCCGGCGCCCTCAGCCGGTCAGCGGCGGATCCTGGCGGCGCGGGGACGGCGGCCGGTCATCGCGTATCACCTCGCCCTGGACGACCTTGCTGTCCGGCCGGTGCATCCTGGCCTGCTGGAAGGCGTCGCCGAACGAGCCCGGGGCGTAGGACGCCCGCCGGGTCAGCAGCTTCTCGGTGCGGCGCTGGATCAGCTTCCCCGTCGGCGGGAAGAGGCAGAGCAGCCCCAGTACGTCGGAGAGCAGCCCCGGCACCATCAGCAGCAGCCCGCCGGCCATCGGCACCGTATTGCCGCTGCCGGACTGCCGCTCCCCCGATGACGCGGGCTTCCGCGGAGCCGACGGGTCGCTCTCGGCCTGAAAGCTCTCGGTGAGGTTCTGCCAGGCGCGCCGGCCGGCCCGCTTGATCGCATAGCCGCCGACGATCACTCCGGCGACCAGCAGCAGAAAGACCGTCAGGCCGTTGGTGGCCCCCGCGACCACGGTCAGCAGCCAGATCTCCAGCACCATCCAGGCGGCGATGCCCAAGGGGATGAACCGGCGGGCGCGCGAGCGCTGGGGCGGGCGGGGACTCGGCGATGGCGTGGCTGCGAACGTCATGCCTCAAGTGTGCCTGGCACGCCTCTCCGCACGCCCTGAGGGTCGCGCGAGAGATCAGCTCGAAGCCACCGGGCGCATCGGGCCCGGCCTCAGCGGCCGCGGATCTTGTCCACCCGGGAGCCGACGCCCCAGGCCGTGACCCGCCACAGCGCCTCCACGACGATGTCGCGGCTCATCTTGCTGTCGCCCAGCTCCCGCTCGACGAAGGTGATCGGCACCTCGACGACGTGGTAGCCGGCCTGCACGGCGCGACGGGCGAGGTCGACCTGGAAGCAGTAGCCCTGGGAGGCCACCTCGTCCAGGCCCAGGCCCTTGAGGGCCTCCGCGCGAAAGGCGCGGTAGCCGCCGGTGACATCGCGGATCGGGACGTCCAGCAGCACACGGGAGTAGGTGCTGCCGCCGCGGGAGAGGAACTCGCGGTACTTGGGCCAGTTCACCACCCGGCCGCCGGGCACCCAACGCGATCCGAGGACGAGATCGGCGCCCTTGAGGGCGGTGAGCAGCCGCGGCAGCTCCTCGGGCTGGTGGGAGCCGTCGGCGTCCATCTCGACCAGCACGCCGTAGCCGTTCTCGATGCCCCACCGGAAGCCCGCGAGGTAGGCGGCGCCGAGGCCTTCCTTGCCCTTGCGGTGCAGGACGTGGACCTGTTCGTCGGCGACGGCCAGCTCATCGGCGAGCTTGCCGGTGCCGTCGGGGCTGTTGTCGTCCGCGACGAGGACATGCGCCTCGGGAACGGCGGACCGCACCCGCGCGACGATCGGCTTGATGTTCTCCGCCTCGTTGTACGTCGGAATGATCACCAACGTGGTGCCGAGCGGACCGTACTGCCGCTGACCGTCTGTCACTGCTGCCCCTTCTCGTCCTTCGTACGTCCGCGCCGGCCGCCGACCACGGCGGCGGCACAGGACAGAAGCCCCACGATAGCGAGCGCCCACTCGGGTGCCGCACCGACGCGGTCGGCGAGCGTCGTTTCGTCACGCAGAGGAATGCGCGCGGAAACCACGCCCTGGGTGAATTCGGGGATCTGGTGGGTGACCTTGCCGTCCGGGGCGACCACCGCGCTGATTCCGCTGGTGGCCGCGGTGACCACGGCCCGGCCGTGCTCGACGGCGCGCAGCTTGGACATGGCCAGCTGCTGTTCGGGCTGGCCGGTGCGGCCGTAGGTGGCATTGTTGGTCTGGATGACCAGGGCGCGGGCGCCGGCGTCGACGGTGTCGTGCACGATCTCGTCGTAGGCGACCTCGAAGCAGATCACGTCGCCGAGCTTGGCGGGGCCGACGTTGAGCACGCCGGTGTGGTCGCCGGGGTAGAAGTCGCGGGGCACCCGCTGGAAGCGCGTGATGATCTTGCTGAGCTGCTCCCGGAACGGTACGAACTCACCGAACGGCACCGGATGCTGCTTGGTGTACGAGGCGCCCGGCCCCTTCTTCGGGTCCCAGACGATGCCCTCGTTGAAGACATAGCCCTTCTTGGAGGGATGGTCGACGAGGGCCCCGACGAGCACGGGCACGCCGATCGCCTTCACGGCCTCGTCGATCCGGTCGTAGGCCTGCGGGTACTGGAACGGGTCGAGGTCGGAGGAGTTCTCCGGCCAGATCACCAGATCGGGCTTCTTGGCCCGGCCGGCCTTGATGTCGGCGGCGAGCTTCTCGGTGGCCGTGGCGTGGTTGTCGAGGATCCTCATCGGGCGGCCCAGGAAGTCCATGCCGGGCTGCTGGACATTGCCCTGGACGACGGCGATGTCGACGGTGTCGTCGGCCTTCGTGGGGACGGGGACGACCGCGCCGGCCAGGGTGACCGCGGCGGCCAGCCCGAATGCTTCCAGCGCCGGGACGGCCCGGTTCAGCGACCCCTTCTCGCGCAGCCCCCACAGGGTGGCGGCGCAGGCGGCCAGCAGCGCGCCGGTCAGCGCAACGGCGAAGGTCACCAACGGGGCGCCGCCGAGCGCGGCGAGCGGGGTGAACGGCGAGCCCGTGTTGGCGAAGGCCAGCCGGCCCCAGGGGAAGCCGCCGAACGGGAGGCGGTCGCGGGCCCACTCCTGCGCGACCCACAGGCAGGCGGCCCACACCGGCCAGGCCGGCAGCCGGGAGGTGCCGGCGAGGGCCGCACCCAGCAGCGTCACGAAGAGCGCCTCGGCGACCGAGAGGCCGACCACCGCGTCCCAGCCGACGACATGCAGCCACTTCAGCAGGATCAGAAAGAACGGCAGCCCGAAGGCGAAGCCGGTCCAGGCGCCCTGCCGGACGGTCCGGCCCCGGGTCAGCAGCGACAGCGCGGCCACCGCCACCAGCGACAGCGGCCACAGGTCGTACGGCGGGAAGGCCAGACCCAGCGCGAGGCCGGAGACGACCGCGAGGCCGGTACGCAGCGCCTCGCGGCGGGCGAGTGCGGCCGTCCGCCGGAGGCGTCCGGGGCGCCGGGGCGCGGCTGTGGAGCCGGTCTCGGCGGACGGCACCGGGCCGTCGGGCGAGGTGCCGCTGACGGCTTCTTCGGTGGTGTCGGAACCCGATGGCACGGTCGCGGGCCTTCCTGCAGGTCGTGCGGTGGTCAGCTGACCGTACATCGGACGACCGGTAATGCGGATGCGGGGTGCACAAAAGGTGAAGGGTCCGGCGGAAGGGTGCGGGCGGGCCGCGGCGGGGTGCGGATAGGGGCCCGGCGCCCTTCGGGCCGACCTGGGACCCGCTGGCTGCGGGTCGACCGAAAGCCGTTGTCTACTGAGCGTCCGGGCCCCACCCGGGTCGCACCTTCCCCCAAGCTCTCAAGGAGCAGGGAGGGACCCCCATCCGGCCGAAACACTCCGTTGTCCCGTGCCGCTGGTGCTGGACCTGGCTCCCAGTGGCGGTGTGCCGGTGTGGCGCACCGCCCCATGGCCCAGCTGCGTTCGACGACTGCGCGGAGGTCTCCCGATCGGACGTCCTGTGGTGGACTCGGCCGAACCTACCGGCCGCCGACCGCCTGCTGTCAACAGGTGCTCCAACTGCGCCGATTTCGCGTCGTCCCAGGTCAGCAGCGAGCACCCCTTGGTGGGCCGAGTAGCGGCAAGCACGTCCCTCGACGGCACGAGCCCGCGCGATGTCACTCGTTCGGCCGCCCGAAGACCGTTCGTCCGCCGACGACCGTGCTCAGGCACACCGGAAGGTCGTTGCCGGGGGTGAGATCGGGCAGGCCGGGGGTGCCGGAGCGGGGGTCGGTGGACCAGCGCTCCACCCGCTCGTCGGGCGCCTGGACGAGCAGCTCGCCGGTGCGCCAGACCGCGTAGTCGGCGGGGGCGCCGGGCACCAGGACGCCCGCGTCGTCCCGGCCGACGGCCCGCCAGCCGCCGCGGGTGTGGGCGGTGAAGGCGGCGCGGGCGGAGATGCCGTGGGCGCGGGTGCGGTGGAAGACGGCGGCCCGCACGGTGCCCCAGGGGTCGAGCGGGGTGACCGGGCTGTCGGACCCAAGGGCAAGCGGCACACCGGCCTTGAGCAGCGCGGCGTACGGGTTGAGGGTGCGGGCCCGGTCGGCGCCCAGGCGGGCGGCGTACATGCCGTCCTCGCCGCCCCAGGCCGCGTCGAAGGCGGGCTGGACGGAGGCGGTCAGGGCCAGGTCGGCGAAGCCGGCGATGGTGCGCTCGGTGAGCATTTCGGCGTGCTCGACGCGGTGCCGGGCGGCGCGGATCCGATCGAGGCCGATGCGCTCGGCGGCGGCCCGTACGCCGTCGACGACGCTGGTGAGGGCGGCGTCGCCGATGGCGTGGAAGCCGGCCTGGAGCCCCGCCTCGGTGCAGGCGGCGACATGGGAGGCGACGGCGTCCGCGTCGAGGTGCGCGGCACCGGTGTGGCTGGGGGTCCCCCCGGCGGAGCTGGGGGAGTCTGCGTACGGGGCGTGCAGGTGGGCGGTGTGCGAGCCGAGCGAGCCGTCGACGAAGAGGTCTCCGGCCGCGCCGACGGCCCCGAGCTCACGGATCCGCTCGGCGTCCTTTGCGGATGCGACCAACTCGGCCCAGTAGCCCACCACCCGCGGGCCGTTGCCCTCCGCGGCGAGGGCGAGCAGCGCCGTGAAGTCGTCCTCGCCGGAGATGTCCGGACCCGCGCATTCATGGACGCTGCCGATGCCGAGGGAGGCGGCGCGGGCGAGCGCGGCGGCCTGCGCCTCGGCGCGCTGGGCCGGGGTGACGGTGGCGTACGCGGCCTTGCGCACGGCGTGGTGGGCGTCACCGGTCAGCGGGGCGTCGGCCTGGAACCCGGACCGCTCGCGGATGCCGGGGACCAGGTCGAGCAGTGCCGTCGTGACGACCGCGGAGTGGACATCGACGCGGGTGAGGTAGAGGGGACGGCCGCCGGTGGCCTCGTCCAGCTCGGCGCGGGACGGCGGGCGCCCCTCGGGCCAGGCGCTGGCGTCCCAGCCGTGCCCGAGCAGGATCCGGTCCGACGGGCGGGCGTCCGCGTACCCGCGGATCCGGGCCAGTGCGTCGGACAGGGTGCCGGCACCGGCCAGGTCGAGCCCGGTGAGCGCGAGCCCGGTCGCCGTGGTGTGCACATGTGCGTCCGTGAACGCGGGGGTGACGAGCGCGCCGTCGAGCTGGACGACCTCGTCCACACCGCCGGCGAACGAATCGGCCGCGCCCTCCTCCCCCACCCAGGCGATGCGGTCACCCTCCACGACCATGGCGGTGGCGAAGGGGTCCGCGGGGCTGTGCACCTCACCGCCGCGCAGCAGGACGGTACGGGTACGGGCCGGGTCGGGGATGTGCTCGCTCATACCGGACAGTTTGGCTCCTGTGCGCGGACGGACCGCGCGCGGGGGGCGATTGCCGGTCAGATGCGCGGCGGCCGGGCCTCATAGGGGGTGGAGAGCACGACCGTGGTGCGGGTCGAGACGCCGGCCAGGGTGCGGATGCGGGTGAGCAGATGCTCCAGCTCCAGCGGCGTGGCGACCCGGACCTTGAGGATGTAGTTCTCATCGCCGGCGACGCTGTGACAGGCCTCCAGCTCGGGGACCTCGGCCAGGCGGTCGGAGATGTCGTCCGGCGCGCTGGGGTCGAAGGGTTTGACCGAGATGAAGGCGGTGAGCGGCAGGCCCACGGCTTCGGGGTCGACTATGGCGGCATAGCCCCGGATGACACCGCGCTGCTCAAGGCGGCGCACCCGCTGGTGCACCGCCGAGGTGGACAGGCCGGTGGCCTTGCCCAGGTCGGTGTAGCTCATCCGCCCGTCCTTGACGAGCAGATCCACGATTTGTCGGTCCAACTCCTCCACCCGTTCAACCTACTGCGCGCGGGCGCGTGTGCGCACCGCGCGCCGGATCGTGGACACCCTCGCGCCGGGTCATGTGACCAATGCCACACGGGTGAACCGGTGTCCGACGGGCGCCGGCGATTATGCGCGCGGCATGAAGGGAATTGCTGCTGGTGGCCAGGACCGCCCGTCACAGGAAGTCAGCGATCCGATCGGCCCACCCGAGGGGGATGGACATCATGCGACGCCTTGAGCAGGACTCCGCTGCCGCGAACACCGGCGCCCAGGAGGGCGACAGTCTCGGCTTCTCCGGCGACGACGGTGCGTACGACGCGTTCGAGACCTTTGAGATCTACCGGGTGACCTGCCCCGACTGCCTGCAGCCGATCGCGCTGCTGGCGGACGAGGACACCCTCCCTGAGCACGCGCTGTGCCCCACGCCGTGGAACCCGTTCGGCCTGACGGTCTGCCAGGGTTCCGGCCGGCAGGTGTCCGAGGCACCGGAGACCGAAGACACCCTCGACACCCAGGAGCAGGACGCGGCCATGCTGCTGACGCTCCCGGAGAGCCTGGACTGGCGCCGTCAGCCGTTCTCGCACATCGGCGGGCCGGGCACGCACCCGATCCGGGTACCGCAGATGCGCCGCAGCGCCTGAGAGCGGGCCTGCTGACCTCGTAGGGCCGCCGCTCGAGTCTTCACCGGTAGCGGCCCTCGATCATCGCCTCCAGGGCCTCCCTGTGGAGGATCAGCGCATCGGCGTCGGCCGGGACCGGCACCTCGCCGAAGTGGACCTGGCGACAGTCGACCCGGAGCATGACGATGGCATGCCACAGGGTCGCGTAGGCGACCATCCGGCCCAGGTCGAGTTCACGGGGCCGAGGGCGGCCATTTCCCCGTCGAGTACGGCGGACGGTGCAAAGCCGTCGTGGACGATATCGCCGATACGGGCGTCGCCCCAGGTCACGACGGTCTGTCCAAGGTCGGACGGCCAGCGGTCGATGAGCCAGGTGAAACGGCGCTCGGAGGGCGGGGAGCGAGGCAGGCCGTCAACGACCCAGGCGTGGTAGGCGCGTTGGGCCTCGATATGACGGTGCAGGGCCTGCCGGTACCAGGAGTGGCGAGGAAGTCGGCCGCACCGGGCGGGACTTGGTCATACAAACGGGCGAGGACCGAGACGCCGGCGGTCTCCTCCTGGGCGCGTGGCCGGCAGAGCATCGCCCGGGGGTACGGCCCCACGGCGAGAGTTGACGGTACGTCAGCTGGGACGGATGGCCGGGCCCACAAGAGGAAGTAGGGGGCAATGGGCCGCTACGCCTGTTACCGTCACCAGGTCGATCCCGACCTGCCCCTCGCCCCTCGGAGCCACGATGACCTCACCAGTCCTGCACTGTCTGCGCTGCGGCCGCGCCGCGGCGGCCGGGGGAACGCGCTTCGACGGCTGCCGGGCCTGCGCCGCAGAGGGCATCGGCGTCAATACGATGCCGCCGCTCGCGGATCTGGGCGGAGTGGACCTCGCCGCGTACCGGGGCGGGCCGTGGGGTCTGCCGGCGGCGCTCCCGGTGTCCGGCCCGCCGGTCACCCTGGGCGAGGGCAACACCCCGGTCGTCCGGCTGCGCAGGGACCCGGAGCACGCTCAAGAGGGCCGCCCGGTGGGCGAGTTGTGGCTGAAGTACGAGGGCGGGAACCCGACCGGTTCGCACAAGGACCGGGCGATGGCCGTCGGCCTGGCCGCGGCGGTGGCGGCCGGCGCCGACACGGTGGTCGCCGCGTCCTCCGGCAACGCCGGTGCGGCGGCCGCGGCATACGCGGCGCGGGCCGGGCTGCGGTGTGTGGTGTTCACCAACGAGGCGGTGCCGACGGGGCTGCGGGCCCAGATCGATGCGCTGGGCGCCGAGCGGGTGGTGCACAGGGGCACCACCGCCGAACGGAACGCGGAGATGGCCCGGGCCGTCGAGGAGCGCGGTTGGTACCCGCTGACCAGCTACTCCTCGCCCTCGCCCGGCGGGAATCCGTATGCCAATGAGGGGTACAAGTCGGTCGCCTACGAGCTGGCGCGGGACTTCTCCGGGCGGCGGATCGACACGGTGGTCGTACCCACCAGCCGCGCGGATCTGCTGGCCGGAATCGGCCGTGGCTTCCGGGAGTTGACGGCCGCGGGCCTGATCGCACGGGAGCCCCGGCTGGTGGCCGCCGAGCCTGCGGCGTCGGCTCCGTACACCGCCGCGCTGCGCCACCCGGACCGCGCCGACCAGGAGCGTACGCGGGTGGCGGACGGGCCGACGGTGGCGTTCTCGCTCGGCGAGGAGCGGCCGTGCTGGCAGGGGCTGGACGCGCTGTGGCGCAGCTCGGGCACGGCGATGGCGGTGGCGGACGACGCGATCATGGCGGAATATCGACGGTTGGCCACCGAGGGGCTGATCGTGGAGCCGTCGTCGGCGGTCGGGGTCGCGGTGGCGCGTGAGCTGGTGGGCGGCCCGGACGCCCTGGTGGTCGCCATCGGGACGGCTACGGGGATGAAGGGGCTGGGCGACTGAGGGGGGTTCGGACTCGGCTGCGCGGCGGTTGGACGAGGTGGACGAGGTACCTGGGCTCACGGGATTGCGGCGTCGCACGACGAGCCGCCGTGGTGCCCGCGAGGGCGATCGCCGGGAGAAGCGGTGAGGCGGGCCGGGGTCCCCGGGCCCGCCTCACCCCCTCAGCGTGTTTCGGGGCCCGCGAGGTGGCGGGCGATGACCATCCGCTGGATCTGGTTGGTGCCCTCGACGATCTGCAGGACCTTGGCCTCGCGCATATAGCGCTCGGCGGGGAAGTCGAGGGTGTAGCCGTAGCCGCCGAGGAGCTGGACGGCGTCGGTGGTCACCCGCATCGCAGTGTCCGTGCAGAAGAGCTTGGACATCGCCGCCTCCTTGGAGAACGGCTGGCCGGCGTCGCGCAGCCGGGCGGCGGTGAGATAGAGCGCACGGCCGGCCTCGATCTGGGTGGCCATGTCCGCCAGCATGAAGCGCAGGCCCTGGAAGTCGACGATCGGGCGGCCGAATTGCTGTCGCTCGGAGGTGTACGAGAGCGCCTCGTCCAGCGCCGCCTGGGCGAGGCCGATGGCGCAGGCCGCGATGCCCAGGCGCCCGGAGTCCAGGGCGGAGAGGGCGATGGCGAAGCCCTGGCCCTCGTCGCCGATGCGGCGGGAGTCGGGGACGCGTACGCCGTCGAAGTGCAGCTGGGCCGTCGGGGAGCCCTTCATGCCCATTTTGCGTTCGGGTGCCGCGGCGCTGAGTCCCTCGGCGTCGCCGGGGACCAGGAAGGCAGTGATGCCGTGGGCGCCGGTGCCGCCGGTGCGCGCCAGCACGGTGTAGAAGTCGGCCACGCCGCCGTGGGTGGTCCACGCCTTGGTGCCGTTCAGCGTCCAGGTGCCCCCGTCCTCCCGGGTGGCCCGGGTGGTCAGCGAGGCGGCGTCGGAGCCCGAGGAGGGCTCGGAGAGGCAGTACGCGCCGAGGAGCCCGCCGCCGAGCATGTCGGGAAGGTGTTCGGCGCGCTGCTGCTTGGTGCCGTATCCGGCGAGGGCGTGGCAGGCGAGGGTGTGCACGCTGACGCCGAGGCCGACGGTGAGCCGGGCGGCCGCGAGCTCCTCCAGGACCTGGAGGTAGACCTCGTAGGGCTGGCCGCCGCCACCGAATTCCTCGTCGTAGGGCAGCGAGAGCAGTCCGGATTCCGACAGCAAGGTGAAGGTCTCGCGTGGGAAGTGGCCGGCGTCCTCCTCCTCGGCCGCCGTCGGCCTGATCTCGCGCTCGGCGAGCTCGCGTACGAGTGTCATCAGGTCGCGGGCTTCCTCCGTGGGCAGCCTGCGGTCCACCGGCCGGGGGCCGTACTCGGTCATGGCGGCGCTCTCCTCCCTGTCGGGCGCTGCGGCGACGCGCGCGCGGGGTGGGCGGCGGCGCCGGTTTCCGTAGTGCCACGCCGATGATCGCGTTCCGGGTCGCGGAAGGCGATGACCTGCGGCTGTGGCGCTAGGAGTATGCCCGATCGGAGGCCCCGCGTCACGGGTTGATCATCATCGGCTGTGGAGATCCGGCCCCGTACCGGCCGGTCATGAAATTGGTCCGAACCATTGACTCAGTGGTCTAGTCCTTCTACTTTCTCCCTCAACGTTCAACGCGTTCATGCCAATTCGGAACGCAGGTCAGGCTCCACACCTAGGGGGTGTCCGCAAAGTCCCGCCGTCCGCCCGGAGGGCGGGGCCCGCGGCGTCTGGTACGTGCGATCGCAAGGCGGAGGGTCGTCCTCGTAGCGGGTCTACGTGGACGATCCGACAACGCAGCGAGCGCGCGTGCCAGGCGTCGCGGGCCAGGCGGGAGTTTGCGGACACCCCCTAGCCCCCCCTCCGAGGAGACGACATGCTCAGACCGCACCGGATGCGATCGCCGCGCAGGCTGATCGCCGCCGCCACCGCGCTGTGTACGGCGGCGCTGGCCGGCACCCTTCTCGCCGGACCGGCCTCCGCCGACCCGGCACCCAGCCCGTCCGCGCCCCACGCGGCCACCGCGACAACGGCACAGCCGGCCGCAGCGGGCAACAAGGTCGTCGGATACTTCACCAACTGGGGTGTCTACGACCGCAATTACCACGTCAAGAACATCGAGACGTCGGGGTCGGCGGCCAAGCTGACGCACATCAACTACGCCTTCGGCAACGTCCAGGGCGGCAAGTGCACCATCGGCGACTCCTACGCCGACTACGACAAGGCCTACACCGCCGACCAGAGCGTCGACGGCCAGGCGGACACCTGGGACAACGGCGCACTGCGCGGCAACTTCAACCAGCTGCGCAAGCTCAAGAAGCTGCACCCGGGCCTCAAGGTGCTCTGGTCGTTCGGCGGCTGGACCTGGTCGGGCGGCTTCACCGAGGCCGCCAAGAACCCGGACGCCTTCGCGCAGTCCTGCCTCGACCTGGTCGAGGACAAGCGCTGGGCGGATGTCTTCGACGGGATCGACGTCGACTGGGAGTACCCCAACGCCTGCGGCCTGACCTGCGACACCAGCGGCAAGGACGCCTTCACCAAGGTCATGAAGGCGCTGCGGTCGAAGTTCGGCCAGAACAATCTGGTGACCGCGGCGATCACCGCGGACGCCTCGGCCGGCGGCAAGATCGACGCCACCGACTATGCGGGCGCGGCCCAGTACGTCGACTGGTACGACCCGATGACGTACGACTACTTCGGCGCCTGGGACGCCAAGGGCCCGACGGCGCCGCACTCCCCGCTCACGTCGTACAGCGGCATACCGAAGGCCGGCTTCAACAGCACCGACACCATCGCCAAGCTCAAGGGCCTCGGCGTGCCGGCGGGCAAGCTGCTGCTCGGCATCGGCTTCTACGGCCGTGGCTGGTCGGGCGTCACCCAGGACGCGCCGGGCGGTACGGCGACCGGCGCGGCACCGGGCAAGTACGAGGCCGGGATCGACGACTACAAGGTGATCAAGGACCGCTGCCCGGCGACCGGCAAGGTGGGCGGCACCGCCTATGCCAAGTGCGGTGACCAGTGGTGGAGCTATGACACACCGGCGACCATCGGCACGAAGATGGCCTTCAAGGACGTGCAGGGCCTGGCCGGCACGTTCTTCTGGGAGCTGAGCGGCGACACCGCCAACGGTGAGCTGATCAAGGCGATCAAGTAACCGCAGATACAGGCGGGTCGGGCGGGCGGGCGGCGACGGCCTCCCGCCCGTTCGTCGTGCGGTGCCGCCGCCCCCGAGGGGGCGTCTCAGGCGGGCGGACGAGGCGGCGCCGGGCAGCCCGGCTCGTACTCCTCGATCAGCCGGAGGGTGTCGCCCAGGCCGCGCACCAGCAGCGTGACCACCGTCTCGCGTGGCACCTCCTGCTCCGCGATCCAGTCGAGGGTGGCGCCCTCGACGCTGGAGAGCCAGCCGGTCAGCGCGGTACGGGCGAGCGGCGGAATGTCGGTCCGGCCCCAGGCGCCGATGGCGATGGTGCCCAGCAGCCGGGCGCGTACGGTGTCGCGGATCGCCAGCACCTCGGCGTCGAAGCCGACGCCGCCGGTGACGATGGCGCGATAGGCGGCCTGGTGGTGCTGGGCGTAGCGCAGATAGCCGTCGACGGTGCGCTGCACACGTTCGACGGGCGGGAGGTCATGAGTGCTGCCGGCCCGCTCGACCAGCTCGGCCACCGCGTCCTCGATGATCGCGAGGTAATAGCCGCGCTTGTTCGTGAAGTAGTAGTAGATCAAGCCCTTGGCGACGCCGGCCTGGCGCGCGATGTCGTCCATGGACAGCGCGTCGTAGGAGGTGTCGGCGAACAACTTCCGTCCGGTGGCTATCAGTTCGGCGCGACGCGCCTGGGAGCGCACGGTGCCGCGGACGGCCGGCGAGCCGCCCCGTCCACGCTGTTGACTATTATTCAAAATCCGCCCCAGTCTCCAACTGCCAAGAGTTTTGGCAGTATGACAGAACGTCATGACCTCGACCGACACTCCGCAAGGCACCTCCAGCACTTCCCTCGTGCATTCGACCGCTGCCCCGGGGAGGACGCAGCGAGCTCAACGACGGACATCTCGCCCGAGGGGCGAACCTCCTGGAAGAAGAGCGCCGTGGTGGCGCTGCCCGCCGGCCTGTCTCACCTTCACCCCCGACACCCTCCCGGCGCCGCCGGTCGTACCTTCGTTCGTGTTCATGACGGATGTCGACGCCGAACAGGCGCTGGTCGCCTCGGATCCGATCACCGCGGACGGGCTGTGGCTGCGCGCGGGAGGCCACCGCGACACCCGTTCGTGACGCGGCGCACCACGCGGGGTTTACGGCCCCGTCCGCTACGAGCACCATCGCCGTACGGGGGCAGGAGCTGCATCGAAGAGGTGACACGTGGTCAACCCTTGGCTGGCGATGGAGGCCGGTGCCGACCCGGCGGAACGCACCCGCACGGTGCGACGGGCCCATGCGGCGTTCCTGGCCGACGGGACCGTCGCACCGCCGGTCCGCCAGGTGGTCGCCGACTCCTGGCGGCGCTCGGCCGACGCGCGGGCGTCCTCGGACGGCGTCGCACCCATCGAGCTGGACGAGGCCGCGCTGCGCGCCTACCGGGACGGGCATCCACTGGCCCGCGCCATGCCCGTCTTCCGGGAGCTGCTGGGCAGCTTCGCGCAGGACGGGGCGCATCTGCTGGCCGTCTGCGATCCGCAGGGGCGGATGCTGTGGGTGGAGGGGCACCGCGGGGTGCGGCGCAGCGCCGAGCGGATGAACTTCGTGGTCGGCGCCCGCTGGGACGAACGGCATGCCGGCACCAACGCCCCGGGCACCGCGCTCGCCGCCGATCACGCCGTACAGATCTTCGCGGCCGAGCACTACAACCGGCAGGTGCAGCGCTGGACCTGCGCCGCCGCTCCGCTGCACGATCCGCGGACCGGGCGGCTGCTGGGCGCGGTGGACATCACCGGCGGCGACCATCTGGCGAGCCCGCACAGCCTGGCCCTGGTGCAGGCCACCGCGCGTGCCGCGGAGGTCCATCTCGCTTCCGGGGTACCGGAGTTGGGGGTCTGTCTGTCGGCGCTGGGCCGGGACGAGGCGTTGCTGGTCGTGGACGGGGAGCGGCTGCGGCTCGGGCGCCGGCACAGCGAGATCATGGTGCTGCTGGCCCGGCACCCCGAGGGGCTGACGGGCGATCAGCTCTCGGTACTGCTGTACGGCGAGCGCGAGATGCGCCCGGTGACGCTGCGGGCCGAGCTGTCCCGGCTGCGGCAGCTCGTCGGTGCGCTGCTGCACTCCCGCCCGTACCGGCTGAGCAGGCCCGTCGAGACCGACCTGTGCGCGGTCGAGGCGGAGCTGGCGGCCGGGGAGCCGGGGTCCGCGCTGAGCGGCTACCCCGGTCCGCTGCTGCCGCTGTCGGAGGCGCCCGGCGTACGGCGGCTGCGCGGCGCGCTGGAGGAACGGATGCGGCGCGCACTGCTCGGCGCGGGCGACCCCGACCTGCTGCGCGAGTGGTCGCGCACCCCCTGGGGCGAGGACGATCTGGAGGTCTGGGAAGCCCTGGTGGAGGCCTTGCCGGAGCGTTCACCGGCCCGTACCGCCCCGATGGCCGCGGCGGACCGGCTGCGCGCCGCGTACGGCCTTCCCGGCGGCTCCCCCGGCACACCGCTCACCGCGCGCGTCGCAACGTTCACGCAACCTCCCCGGTCATAGCCTGCGCACAACGCCCGTCGCACGGGAGTGGCGGGCACCGCGCCGAGAGCGATTGGGAGGCCGCCCCATGGCCCGTTACGCCAGCCCGGGTTCCGCCGATGCCGTCATGAGCTATCTGCCCCGCTACGACCACTGGATCGGCGGCGAGTTC
Organism: Streptomyces inhibens; assembly: GCF_003389455.1. Classification (GTDB taxonomy): domain Bacteria; phylum Actinomycetota; class Actinomycetes; order Streptomycetales; family Streptomycetaceae; genus Streptomyces; species Streptomyces inhibens. Next base: position 14,237 of record NZ_QUAC01000039.1, read on the forward strand.
GTGGCGCCCGTACTGGGCCGGTACTTCGAGAATCCGACCCCGGTCAACGGGCAGCCGTTCACCGAAGTCGCCCGCGGCACCGCCGAGGACGTCGAGCGCGCGCTGGACGCGGCGCATGCGGCCGCGCCCGGCTGGGCCCGTACCCCCGCCGCCGAGCGCGCCGCCGTGCTGAACAAGATCGCCGACCGGATGGAGGCGAACCTGGAGGCGCTGGCGGTCGCCGAGAGCTGGGAGAACGGCAAGCCCGTACGGGAGTCCCTGGCGGCCGACATCCCGCTGGCCATCGACCACTTCCGCTACTTCGCGGGCGCCACCCGCGCCCAGGAGGGCTCTCTCTCGGAGATCGACGAGGACACGATCGCCTACCACTTCCACGAGCCGCTCGGCGTGGTCGCCCAGATCATCCCCTGGAACTTCCCCATCCTGATGGCGACCTGGAAGCTCGCCCCGGCGCTGGCCGCCGGCAACGCCGTGGTCCTCAAGCCGGCCGAACAGACCCCCGCCTCGGTGCACTTCTGGATGAGCCTGATCGCGGATCTGCTGCCGCCCGGCGTGGTCAACATCGTCAACGGCTTCGGCGTCGAGGCCGGCAAGCCGCTGGCCTCCAGCCCGCGCGTCGCCAAGGTCGCGTTCACCGGTGAGACCACGACCGGCCGCCTGATCATGCAGTACGCGTCCGAGAACCTGCGGCCGGTGACGCTCGAACTGGGCGGCAAGAGCCCCAACATCTTCTTCGACGATGTCTCGTCCCTGGCGGACGACTTCCAGGACAAGGCGCTGGAAGGCTTCACCATGTTCGCCCTCAACCAGGGCGAGGTGTGCACCTGCCCGTCCCGTGCGCTGATCCAGCGCGGGCACTACCAGGACTTCCTGGCGGCCGGGGTGGCCCGTACCGAGAAGATCGTCCAGGGCCATCCTCTGGACACCGACACCATGATCGGCGCACAGGCCTCCAACGACCAGCTGGAGAAGATCCTCTCCTATCTGGACATCGGCCAGAAGGAGGGCGCCCGCGTCCTCACCGGTGGCTCCCGGGCCGAACTGGGCGGCGAACTGGAGGGCGGCTACTACGTCCGTCCGACGATCTTCGAGGGCAACAACGACATGCGGGTCTTCCAGGAGGAGATCTTCGGTCCGGTGGTCGCCGTGGCACCGTTCAGCGACTTCGACGACGCGATCGGCATCGCCAACGACACCCTGTACGGACTGGGCGCGGGCGTCTGGACCCGCGACGGCTCCACCGCCTACCGCGCGGGCCGCGCCATCCAGGCCGGGCGGGTATGGACCAACTGCTACCACGCTTATCCCGCCCATGCCGCGTTCGGCGGCTACAAGCAGTCCGGCATCGGCCGCGAGACCCACAAGATGATGCTGGATCACTACCAGCAGACGAAGAACTTGCTGGTGAGCTACTCGGCTAAGAAGCTGGGGTTCTTCTAGAGGTATGAGACAAGGCGCCTGACCTGGGCTCTGCCCGTCAGGCGCCGTTCGCTGGGCTCGCTTGCAGCAGGGCCGGCCCTGTTGCGCCGTGCCTCCTGGCCGCAGCCGCCTTGCCGTCCAGCTTGCGACACAGCGCGTCCAGCGCCCGTCGCAGCACATCGGCTTCCGTAAGAGCGCTGACGGGCAGGGACCAGGGCAGCAGCTACGGGGAGAGCAGCACCAAGACCGGCATCCCGAAAAGCTCCTTGCACCGCTACCTACAGGGGTATCCGCACCGGAGGCGCTGAGGTGGTCAAGGCCGGACGGCGCCTCCACCGGAGGTCGGTGAGCCACGACGGCCTGCTCCGGTGGTTGCCGCGGTGCGCCGCCTCGGGGCCAGTGCCGCGCGCAGCGCCGGCGTGAGCACGCGGCGGGTCTCGGACGGGGTGAGGGCGGCGGGGGTGGGGAGGGGGTTGAGGTAGCGGGTGTAGATGAGGCCGCCGAGGATCGTCACCACGGCCGTGGCGCGGGCGGTCGCGTCCCGGCCGCCGAGAAATTCAACAAGCCGGGTCAGCAGCTCGCGTTCCAGGTATTCGCGGATCACCTCGGCGGCCTCCTCGCCCCGGGTGGTCAGCTGTCGGAAGTCCGCGTCCTCCCACAGGTCCGTCACCGCGTCGATCAGGCGGTCGGGGAGGGTGGCCGGGTCTCCGCTGAGGACGGCCTCCACTGTCAGCGCGTTGGCGCACTGGAACTGCATCACGTCCGCGAACAGGCCCTTCTTCGAGCCGAAGTGGTACGCGATCAGCGCCGGGTCGACCCCGGCGGCCCCGGCCACCGCGCGCAGGGTGGTGCGCCGGTAGCCGTGCTCCAGGAACAGCTCACGGGCCACGGAGATGATCGACTCGCGAGTCGGCGGGTTGCCGCGGGGGCGCCCTCGGGGGCGGACGGGTGCGGGGGCAGCGTTATTCATCAGGGGTGAGCCTGCGTTTCGCGATCGGCACAGTCAAGGGCATTCCGGGAACCACACGAAGGGATGACCCGACACCATGCGTATCGCCATCTTCGGCGCCAACGGACCGACCGGCCGCCGGCTCACCGACCAGGCGCTCGCCGCCGGCCACGAGGTCGTCGCCGTGACCCGCCGCTCCGGCTCCGTCCCCGCGCGGCCCGGCCTCACCGTAGCCGTCGCCGATGCCACCGACCCGGCGGCCGTCGACGCCGCGATCGGCGGCACGGACGCCGTCCTGTCCGCGCTGGGCGCGCGTTTCAGCAAGGAGACCATCACCACCTACTCGGCGAGCGCCACGGCCATCACCGGGGCCATGGCCCGCCACGGCATCAAGCGGCTGCTCGCCGTCAGCTCCAGCATCGCCGACCCGAACTGGCGCCCCACCGGCGCCCACTTCTTCAATCATGTACTCGACCCGCTGGTGAACCGACGCCTCGGCCGTACCCTCCACGAGGACATGCGCCGCATGGAGGCCGTGATCCATCAGACGGACCTCGACTGGACCCTCGTCCGGCCCTCGGGCCTCTTCGAACACCCCGTCGTCACGGCCTACCACACCGCCGAGAACAGCGCCGACGGCGTCTTCACCGCCCGTGCCGACCTCGCCGCCGGCATGCTGCACGAGATGGAGGAGCGGCGATATGTCCGTACGGCCATCGGCATCATCACCACGGCCGTGAAGCCGAACATCGCCAAGCTGATCTGGAACGAGGGCGTGAAGAAGAGGTGAGCCGGGCGCGCGCCGAACCCGCGGCCGCCGCGCGGGCGTTCCTCGCCCGCCCCCACACGGCCACCCTCACCACCCTCCGCCCCGACGGCACCCCGCATGTCACCCCCGTCCGCTTCAGCTTCGACCCGGCCTCGGGCGTGGCCCGGGTGACCACCCGGGCCGGGGCCCGCAAGGCCCGGAACGTGGCGTCCGGGGGCCCGGCGGCCCGGGCCGCGCTCTGCCAGGCGGACGGCTTCCGCTGGATCACCCTTGAGGGTTCGGCCGTGGTCAGCGACGACCCCGAGCGCCTGGCCGAGGCCGTCCGTCGCTATACCGCCCGGTACCACGCGGCTCCGCCCGCCCCGCCGGACCTGGCCGTCGTCGAGATCACTGTCGACCGCGTCCTGAGCCTCAACCTCTGAAACCCCGTACCGAAAGCGATGTGACACCGCGATGCCCACCACCCCGGTCCTCGACTCCACCCTCCACCACCGCGAGTCCGGCGACCCCGACGGGCTGCCGTTCGTCTTCCTGCACGGCAACCCCACCTCCTCCCACCTGTGGCGGAATGTCCTGCCGGGCGTGGCCGCGCCCGGCCGCCGCCTGCTTGCCCCCGACCTGATCGGCATGGGTGACTCCGGCAAGCCCGACCTCGCCTATTCCTTCGACGACCACGCCCGCTACCTCGACGCCTGGTTCGACGCCCTCGGCCTCGACGAGGCCGTCCTCGTCGGCCACGACTGGGGCGGCGCCCTTGCCTTCGACCGGGCCGCCCGCCTCCCGGGCCGCGTCCGCGGCCTCGCCTTCACCGAGACGATCATCAAGCCGCTCCACGGCGACGAATTCCCCGAGGCGGGCCGGGAGTTGTTCACCCTGCTGCGCACCCCCGGCGTGGGCGAGGAGATGATCCTGGAGAAGTCGCTGTTCATCGAGGGACTCCCGGACACGCTCGCCACCCCGCTCGCCGCTGCCGACCTGGAGGTCTACCGCCGCCCCTTCCCGACCCCACAGAGCCGCCGCCCGGTGCTGGCGTGGACGCGCATGATGCCGCTGGACGCCGAGCCCGCCGACGTCGTGGCCCGGGTCGAGCGCTACGACACCTGGCTGGCCGCCAGCCCCGAAGTCCCCAAGCTGCTCGCCGCGTTCGAGCCGGGCCCGGGCGCCATGACCGACCGAAGGACCGTGGCCTGGTGCGAGGAGAACATCGCGGGCCTGGAAGTCTCCCGCCACGGCATCGCCGGCCACCACACCCCGGAGGACCGCCCCGAGGAGCTGGCCGCGGCGATCAACGCCTGGGCCGACCGCCACGGGCTGGCGCGCCCGTAGGTGTCCTGGATCACGGCGGTGCCGATCGTCCTGGGGCCGGCTGAGCTGCCGCCGACGGGTCCACGCACCGCCGATGAAGCCGAGGCGGTGCACTAAATCCTGGCCCTGACTGCACCACGCCGCCCGACACCCTGCGCGAGCCGTACAGCGCATGGCCGCTGCCCTCGCGGACGGCTTCTCGCTTCCGTCCACCGCCCGACTCGCCTGACAGGGCCCGATCGTCTCCGAGAACCCCCTGGTCACGGCCGCGATGCCGGCGCCCTAAGGACGGACTAAGGCAACGCACAGAGTCGTGAGCACCATGACGGACATGGGAAATCGCCCCACGGTCCCTCAGGAAGGGGGTACTCAGGCCATGGACGGTCCGGCCGATGCCACGACGACTGCGAAGCCCGGCTCCACCGGTCCCAGGGACGTCATCTGGGACATCACCTACGCGTGCCCGCTGCGCTGCACCCACTGCTACTCGGAGTCGGGCCGGCGCCCCGCCCAGCAGCCGGATCACGAGGAGTTGCTGCGGATCGCGGATGCCATCATCGCGCTGCGGCCCGATGTGGTCTCCCTGGCCGGTGGCGAGCCCCTCCTGGTGCCCGGGATCGCCGAGATCGCGGCGCGGCTGACGGCCGCCGGTGTCCAGGTGGTGCTGTACACCGGCGGATGGCGACTGACGCCCGGCATGCTGGACGATCTCGCGGAGGTGTGCCACCGCGTCGTCGTGAGCCTGGACGGCGCCACCGCGGAGGTGCACGACCGGATCCGTGGCAGGGCGGGTTCCTTCGAGCGGGCGCTCGACGCGCTCGGCCTCCTCGACCGGACCTCCCGTGCCCGCCGCGAACAAGGCGTGCAGCCCATCCAGTTCGGTGTGGACTGCGTGGTGGTCCGCAGCAACTTCGACCGGCTCGAAGAGTTCTGCACCCGGATCGCGCCACGCTTTCCCGAGATGCGGATCCTGTCGTTCGGCGCGGTGATCCCGGCCGGACTCGCCAGTCGGACCGGCTTCGCGGACCATGAGCTGCTCTCCGACGCGCAGATGGCCCAACTCTCCGGAGAGCCGCTCCACCAGCGGCTCACAGCCCTGGCCCCGTCGTCCGTGCTCGTCCTGGTCACCGACAATCTGCATCTGCAGATGCACCCGCGCGAGATCGCGCGGGGCCTCGACTTCCAGGCGATCCAGGTGGAGCCCGACGGCGCGGTGCGGGCCATGCCGGTCTACGAAGGCACGGTCGGCAATCTCCTCACGGAGCCCGCGGACGTGCTCTGGCAGCGCGCGGTCTCCCGGTGGAGCGACCCGTTCGTGATCCGGACACTCACCCCGGTACGGACCGTGCGCGACTGGGCGGAGGCCGCCCGGCGGATCGACTACCGCTTCGGCTCGGACGCGGTCCGTGCCCGTATCGACCGGCGGCCCGCCTTCGTACCCCACGATCTCCCCTCCCCGGCCCCTGGAAACCGAGGTCAGTGACATGGATCCGATGCCGCCGCAGGACGCACGACGCGCGGGCGACGACACCTTCCTCGTCGATGTCGTGGAGTCGGTGCTCTCCCGGCACCAGGACGAGGACGGCGCATGGCGCGTCCGCCCGGGGGACTTCTGGTGCTATGTGTCCCCCGTCGACGAGCCCACCAGGGTGCAGGGCTGGAAGCTGCACATCTCCGCGACTGCGCTGTCCGCACCGCTGGTCCTGTCCCGCGCCGCGCATGTGCTCGTACGCCGGCGGTGCAGGTTCAAGTTCGCCGGCACCCTCGGCCGTGCCGGGGAGCTGGTGTCGCACCGCTACGACCGGGGCGGCGGCGGCAAGTTCCTCACCGTCTACCCGGAGTGCGACGACGACGGGCTGCGCGCCCTGGCCGAGGAGCTGCACCGGGCCACCGAGGGGCTGCCGGGGCCGGGCATCCTCTCCGACCGTCCGTGTTTTCCGGGCAGCCTGGTCCACTACCGGTACGGGGTGTTCAGCGGCGTACGTGCCCTGGGCGACGACGGCATGCACGGGGCGATGCTGATCGCTCCGGACGGCACACTCGTGCGCGACCAGCGCAAACCGTGGTTCTCCCCGCCGCCCTGGGCGCCCCGTGATCCCTTCGCCGTGGAGCAGGCCCCCGCGCCCCGTAAGGCCGCGGCCCCGGCGCCCAAGCCGGTCCTGCTGGACGGCCGCTATCTGGTCCATGAAGTGATCCGGCATGCGTTCGCCGGCGGCGTCTACCGGGCCACCGACCAGAACACCGGCGACCCCGTCATCGTCAAGCAGGCGCGCCCGCACACCGCCGCGACCCTGACCGGGCAGGACGTCCGCGACCGACGGCGTCATGAGGCCGCCATGTTGGACCTGTTCGCCGACAGCGGCTACACCCCGCGCCCGGTCGGCGTCTTCGAGCAGCAGAACGACACGTTCCTCGTGCAGGAGGCCGTTCCCGGCACGACGCTGCGTCAGTGGGTGCTCGACCACCTCGACTTCGACGACGGGGGCCCCTGGGGAATCCCCCTTGCGGACGCCCTGCGCCTGGCGCGCGGCCTGACCGGCGTCATGCGCTCCGTCCACACGGCGGGATGGGTACTGCGGGACTTCAACCCCAACAACGTGATGATCGATGGCAGCGGCGAGGTGCGCCTCATCGACCTGGAGATGCTCGCCCGGCCCGGCGAACCCACGACCCGTATCTACACACCGGGATACGCGGGCGTCGAGCAGAGCACCGCGCCCAGCATCGGTGCGGCGCCCCGCCCCGCATCTGACCTCTACAGCCTCGGTGCCACCCTCTTCTACCTGGTCACGGGCGTCGACCCGCTGCTGGCTGCCGACGTACCGGCCACCCGTCCGTACGGCGAACGCCTCGCCGCCTGGCTGCTACGCCTGTCGTCCGGCAACGCGTCGGCGCATCGGCTCGCCCCGCTGATCCTGGACCTCCTGCAGGAGGATCCGGAGCTGCGGCCCGGTGTGGACGAGGTCCTGGGCCGTCTGGCGGGGACAACGGTCGGCGAGAGGACGCCGAGCGGCCCCGCCCCGGCGCGCGGTCTCGCCGACCACGAGCTGAAGCAGCTCCTCTCGGACGGCCTCGGCCATCTCCTCGTCACCATGGACCCGGAGCACGCGGAGCGCCTGTGGCCCACCAGCACGGTGGGGACGGTGACGGACGCGTTCAATGTCCAGCACGGCGCGGCCGGTGTCCTTGGCGTGCTCGTCCGCGCCCATGCCGATGGGCCGCATCCTGGGCTGCGTACGGCCGTGGAACAGGCGGCCCGGTGGATCAACCGAAGCGTCGGGCGGGAGCCACGGACCCTTCCGGGGCTCTACTACGGCAGGTCCGGGACCGCCTGGGCCCTGCTGGACGCGGCCGTACTGCTGGGCGACGCGGCGCTGCTCGCCCATGCCAAGGACCTGGCGGTGCGGGTTCCGGTCCGCTGGCCCAATCCCGACGTCTGCCACGGAGTGGCCGGTGCGGGCATGACCCAGCTGCGGTTCTGGGAGGCCACGGGAGAGGAGCGGTTCCTCAACCGGGCGCGGGAGGCGGCCGACCATCTCGCCTGGGCTGCCGTCCGCAACGAGGGCTCCGTTGTATGGCCGGTGCCGGGGGAACTCCTGTCCAGCCCCTCCGACATCACTCACTACGGGTTCGCCCACGGTATCGCCGGAATCGGCGCGTTCCTTCTCGCGGCGGCGCGGACCACCGGCACCGCCGCGTACAGGGAACTGGCGGTCGAGGCCGCGCGGACCCTGCTCGCCGTGGCCGAGGTGGAGGAAGGCGCCGCGTACTGGCGCAGCGGGGAGAAGAACAGCCCCCGCAAGACCCACTGGTGCAGCGGCTCCTCCGGTGTCGGGACCTTCCTGGTGCGGATGTGGCAGGAAACCGGCGAGGACGCCTTCCGGGAGGCCGCGCACGGGGCCGCCGTCGCCGTCCGCCGCTCCCGCTGGCACGTCGGCACCGCTCAGTGCCACGGTCTCGCGGGCGACGGGGAGTTCCTGCTCGACCTCGCCGAGGCGTGCGGCACGGACACCTACCGCGAGTGGGCGGGAGAGCTCGCGGCAGGGATCCATGTCCGTCATGTCCTGCGGGACGGGCGTGTCGTCCTGCCGGACGACGGCGGGACGGAGGTGTGGGCCGACTTCAACACCGGTCTGTCGGGAGTCCTCGCCTTCCTGCTGCGCCACGCCCATGGCGGGCCCCGCCTGTGGCAGCCGCGCTCCTTCACGGGGCACGGCGACGAAGACTCCGGCACGGCCGCGGCCGTGCCGGCCCCTCACCACCGAACAGCGGAGAGGGGGTGAACATCATGGAGTTCGACGTGAACGCTCTCCAGCTCCTGGAGGAAGAGACCGCCGAGAGCGGCGCCTGGCCGCCGCCGACCGCGTGCTCGTGCTGCAGCACCTTCTGACGCAGCGGCACCTTCGGCCCACCGTTCCCGCCCGCCGACGGCGGGAACGGTGGGCACCTTCATGGGGGCACCGGCCGCGAACCGGCGCCGGCCCGGCACGGCGACACGACAGGAGCGGGACATGAGGACACGTCATCCTTCCGGCAGGGCGGAACGGGCCGCGCTCGCGGCCGCGGTGAGCGGTTCGGTGCTCCTCGCCGTGCTCGCGCCGGCATCGCCCGCACCGGCCGCCTCCTCGCGGCAGGTGCTGTCCTCCGAGCGGGCGGTGCCCCGGCCGTGCCACACCGCCCTGCTGCCGCCGCACACACCGGGCGTGGCCACGTACCCGATGACCGCCACGGCGGACGGCGTGCTGCGCGCCCGGCTCGCGCCCCTCGCCGGGGCGGAGGGCGACTGGGACCTCGCCGTCTTCGACGCGGACAACGGCACGCTCCTGGCGGCCTCGGCCGCGCCCCGCAGCCGTGAACTCGCCGAGGTATCCGTCGCCGGGGGCCGGCGCCTTGTGGTGCAGAGCTGCCGGAGGCTGGGGCCCGCGCGCACGGTGTCGCTGCGTGTGGACCTGTTGGCGCCGCCCCCGGGGAGCGGCCCGGCACCCGCCGCCGCTCGCACGGAAGGCGGCACTCCGCACCGCTCGGCGCTGCCGTCCGGACGGTCCGGCTACCGCCATCTGTACGAGTACGAGTACGAGCTCAAGGAACTCGCCCGCGCCCACCCGTCCCTCGTGCGCTCCTTCGTTCTGCCGCACCCGACGGTCGAGGGCCGGGACGTCTCCGGAGTCGAGGTGAGCAGCCACGCGCCGCACATCGCCGACGGCAAACCGGTGATGCTCACCCTGGGGCTGCACCATGCGACCGAATGGCCCAGCGGTGAGATCGCCCTGGAATGGGCCTATGAGCTGGTGCGCGGCTACCGCACGGATCCGTGGGTCCGAGGCCTGCTCGACCGGACCCGTGCCGTCGTCGTCCCGGTGGTGAACCCCGACGGGTTCTCGGTCTCCCGCCGGGCCACGCCCCGGGGTGACTTCACCCGCTTCGACTACGAGAACAAGCGCAAGAACTGCAGCGCCCTGGACGCCCCGCCCTCCCACACCTCGGGGCCGTGCGGGGCCAACCCCGCGGGCCGCGACCGCGGTGTGGACCTCAACCGCAACTACGCCGGGTTCTGGGGCGGTGTGGGCGGTGACCCGCAGTGGTACGCCGACCACTACCGCGGCCCCGCCCCCTTCTCCGAGCCCGAGACCCGCAATGTCCGCCATCTCGTCTCCACCCGGCAGGTCACCGACCTCGTCTCCCTGCACACCTACGGCAATCTGGTGCTGCGCCCGCCGGGAGCCCTCGACACCCGTCCGCCGCTGGACGAGCCGGCTTACCGGGCCCTGGGCGCGCGGCTGGCCTCCCGCACCGGCTACCGCAGCGAACCGGCCTGGAGGCTGTACGAGGCGACCGGTATGACGGAGGACTGGTCGTACTGGGCGACCGGAGGCTTCGGTTTCACCCTGGAGATCGGTCCCGCCAAGGCCCATGGCCCGTACGCGGACGCGGTCGTCGCCGAGTACACCGGCAGGGCTCCGGCGGCCGGCGCGGGCAAGGGCGGAAACCGCCAAGCGCTGTTCGATCTGCTCGCCCACACCGCCGACCCGGCCGCGCACGCGACGCTGACCGGCACGGCGCCCCGCGGCCACCGGCTGCGGCTCCACAAGACCTTCCGGACCCCGACCTCGCCGGTACGCGGGCCCGACGGCTCGACCGGGCCGCCGCTCCAGGTCACCGACACGCTCGTGTCGGACCTCGTCGCCCCCGGCGGCCGGTTCACCTGGTCCGTCAACCCCTCCACCCGGCCCTATGTCGCGGGACGGTACGGAAGGGACCCGCAGGGCCCGGCCCAGCCGGTGGCCGAGCTCGCCAATCCGCCCGGTCTGCCGCCCGAGAACACCGGGTTCCCGCAGGATCCGGCCGCGGACCGGGTCCCGTTCACCGTCCTCGGTCCGCCGGAGGCCGACGCCGGCCGGATGACCGTGTCGGTGTCCTGGACGTCGCCCCGCACCGACTGGGACCTCTATGTCCTCGACGCGGACGGCCGTCCCGTGGCTCAGTCCGTCACCGGCGCGGCCAACTCCGAACAGGCGGTCCTCTTCGACCCTCCCCCGGGCCGCTACACCGCCGTCGTCGTCAACTACGACCAGACGGAGACGGCCCCGGACGACTGGACGGGCCGGGTGACGTTCCAATCGCCGCTGCCCGCCACCTACGGCCCCTCGGAGTCGTACTCCCTCAGCTGCTCGGACCGCGCCGGGCGCACCCTCGGTATCACCGAGGTGCGGGTCGGGCGGGGTGAGCGCGTGGACCTGGGCGAGGTGTGTGCCCGGCCGGCGCGCGGCGCCGCGTTCACGCCGGCCCGGTCGGGCCGTGCCGCAGATAGGTGAGCACGGCGGTGACCCGGCGGTGCAGCTGGGACTCCTCCGCCAGGCACAGCTTGGCGAACGTCGAGTTCACGTGTTTCTCGATGGTCGACTCCGACAGCGACAGCGACTCGGCGATGGTCCGGTTGTTCATGCCCTGCGCCATCTGCCGCAGTACGTCGAGCTCGCGGCGGGTGAGCTGGGCCAGCGGTGAATCGGTGGTACGGATGTGGCTGCCGACCAGCACCTCCACGATGCGCGGATCGATCACCGAGCGCCCCGCGGACACCTCGCGCAGGGCGCGCAGCAGCTGATCGAGCTCGCCGATCCGCTCCTTGAGCAGATACGCCAGGCCGTCCGTACCGCGCTGGAACAGGGCGAAGGCGTACTGCTCGTTGGCGTGCTGCGACAGGACGACCACGCCGATGTCCGGGTGCCGTGCCCGGATGGAGTGTGCGGCGGTGATGCCTTCGGTGTGGTGGTCGGGAGGCATCCGGATGTCCGCGATGACCGCGTCGAGCCGGAACCGCTCGACCGCGTCGAGAAGTTCCCCGGCCGTGCCGACCGCCGCGACGACATCGACCTCGCCGGTGTCCTCAAGGAGCCGGCGGGTGCCCTCCCTGACCAGATAGTGGTCTTCGGCGATGACGATGCGCAGCCGCTCGGGGGCGGTCGTCTCGGGTGTGTTCCGGTCAGGCATGGGTCGTTTCCCTCCGCCGCTCGGTGAGCCGTGCATGGACGGTCGTGCCGCCCCCGGGCCGGGACTCGATGGACAGCTCCCCGCCCACCGCCTCGATCCGGTCGCGCATCCCGGTCAGCCCGGAGCCGAGCCGGGACCCGGCGGGGAAGCCGACTCCGTCGTCGCTGATGGCCAGGAGCAGGGCCGCTTCGGCGTGCGAGATACGGATGGTCACCCGGGCCGCGTCCGCGTGTTTGAGCACATTGGTCAGCGCCTCGGACACCAGGAAGAACGCGGACTCCTCGATCTCGGGCGCGAAGCGCCGCGCGCACACCGTGGGTTCCACATGGACGGTGACGGGGATCGGCAGCCGGCGGGCCCGGGAGGTCACCGCGGCGGCGAGGCCCTGGTCGGTCAGGACCGGGGGGTGGATGCCGTGCGCGAACTCCCGCAACTCGTCGATGACCCGGACGGCGTCCTCCTGGATCTCGGTGAGGGTGCTGTCCACGGTGCTGCCGCCGCCGCGCAGTTGATTGCGCGCCAGCCGTAACTTCGCCACCAGCGCCACGAGTTCCTGCTGGATCCCGTCGTGCAGCTGCCGCTCGATGCGTCGCCGCTCGGTGTCCTGGGCCTGCACTATCCGGGTCCGTGAGGCGTTGAGTTCGCTCGCCTGGCGCTGGACCTCGTCGACCCGCGCCGACAGTTCGGCCGTGAGCCGGGCGTTGTGCACGGCGAGCGCCGCCTGTCTGGCCAGTGTCTCGACCAGGTCCCGGTCCTCGGGGGTGAACCAGCCCTCGTCCTTGGGGCCGTACTCGATGAACCCGAGGATCTCCTCGCCGTGCCGAAGCCGCACCCCGGCCCGTGAGCCGATGTCGCCCGCGGCGCGGGAGCCGGCCGTCGCCACGGCGAAGGGCCCGTCCCCGGAATCGGCCGCGCCCAGCTCGACCCGTACCCAGCGCAGGTTGAGTCCCTCCCGCAGGCTGGTCGCCAGCTGCGGTGCCAGCCGTTTCACGTCGTAGGCGTGTTCCAGCGTGGTGCCGCACTGCACGAGCAGTTCGAAGTTGGAGGGGCGCGCCCCGAACACCCGGCGCGCCGCGAGCTGGTTCAGCCGCCCTCGCACCGGCTGGAACAGCATGGTCGCGCTCACCGCCACCAGGACGGCCAGACCGATGGGCAGGTACTGCCCCGCCGTCAGGCCCAACGCGGTGGTCATGCCCAGATACCAGCCGCCGATGATCAGCCAGAGCAGCCCGTACACCACGGGTTTGCGCAGGGCGATGTCCATGCCGGGCAGCAGATGCCGGAACCCGGCGTACACGACGCCGACCGAGATCAGCAGATAGGGCAGCGCCCCGAGCGCCGCACCGATGAAGTACGCGACTCCCGTCTCTCCCTGCCACATCCGGAACAACCGCGATGAGCCTCGCCCCAGCAGTACGGCGAACGCCGCCGCCGCGACCAGCGTCAGACGGCTGCTTCGGGCACCGCGGTCCCGCGCCGGCAGCAGGGACCGGACGAGCAGCAGGCCCGCGCCCACCGCCGGCAGCCACGCCTCCGGCTGCACCAGCAGCCGGGACAGCAGCTGTTCGGGAACGTCCGACGCCATCAGGGCCGGAGGGTAGAGCGTCAGCAGCCACAACGCACCGAGCAGGACACGCTCGTGGACGTACCGGTGACGCCCGTCCGGCAGCAGCGCCACCAGACGGACCAGCAGCACGCTCACGACCACGTCGATCGTCCTGGCCACCAGCACAGCGGTCCACACCAGCGGCGTGGGCGGGTTCCAGTCCGACGGCTCGACGAAGAGCGTCAGCGTGAAGCGGACGACCAACCCCAGCGCCGCACAGGAGCCGGCCGCCATCAGCCGCCGGGCCACCGGGTGCGCCGGAGCGCGCCACCACAGGAACAGCCCGGCCGCATAGCAGGGCAGCACCGCGCCCAGGCTCCATGCCAGCGTCCGCTCGGCGGAGATCCAGATGCCGCCGGCGGGCACCGCGTAGAGCAGTCCGAGCCCGCCGCACAGGGCGAGGACGCGGACCGGCCATCCGTGAACACCTGCCATCCCACGAGTTTCCCGGTCCCGCCGCACGGTGTACAGAAAGCCTGCCTCCATTCCCCCATGGCGGCAGACCTCCATACCGAAGCGAGGCCGCCCGGGTGCCGCGCGCCCGAGCGCCCGAGCACACTCGTCATGTCCGGGGTCCCGCCCCGGAGCTGGGGGGAGCACGATGACGATCACACCGACCGAGGAGTCCGGCCGTGCGGCGGGCTGTACCGGGGAGGACTGGACCGCCACGCCCGGCCTGTTGCGCCGGGCCGCGTCCAGGACCGATCCCATGGAACCGGCGCTCGGACAGCGACTGGGAATGACCTACCAGTTGCTGGGTGAGCCGGCCCGCGCCCTGGACGTCCACCGCAGGACCGCCCTCGCCGGAGCTGGGACCCCGGACGAGATCACGTCCCTTGCCTGGGCCGCCGCCGCGCACTGCGCACGGGGCAGGCTGCGCCCGGCCCGCGCGCTCGGACAGCTCGCCCTGCGGGCCTTGCGGCACTGCTGCGATCCCCGCGCCCAGGCCGTCACCCACGCCACCGCCGCGACGATCGCCGCGCTGGAGGGCCACGGCAGTCTCGCCGAGCACCACGCGGACCGGGCCAGGGAGGCGGCGCGTTCCTCGGGGGACGCGATGCTCCATCTGTTCGTCCATACGAGCCTGGCGGCGGAACGTCTTGAGCACGGCGCTTGCCGGGACGTCTGCGACACGCTCGGCACCGCGCTGCGGGCCCTGGGCGGGGACCATGGCGGCGTCGATGTGCCGCTGGTGCTGCTGGCCCGCTGTCGGCGTGGCTCCGCGCACCTGGCCCTCGGCGAACTGGACCGTGCGATCGCGGACTTCACCGGCGCGCTCGACGGCTACCAGCGGCTCGGCGAGTCCTTGGAGAGCGGCCCACTGGGCGCCGCGGCGCTGGTCGGCCTCGGGGACGCGCACCGGGAGCGCGGTGATCTGGGCCTGGCGCGGGCGGCCTATCAGGAGGCGGTGGTGCGCACGGAACACTCGGGCGACGCCCAGCTGCTGGCCTCGGCACTGACCGGTCTGGCGCTGACACGATGTGCCGACGCACCCGGTACCGCGGCCGTGCTGGCGCGCCGGGCGGCCGACGGGTGCGTGGGCCCGCAGCGGATCCGTGCCCTGCTCGCCGGCGGCTGGATCGCTCTCGCGGACAACCGCCCCGAGACGGCGGCCGAGGTGGCCCGGCAGGCGGCCGGGGAACCGGGTGCGCAGATCTCGCGGACGGTGTGCGCGGAGATCCTCGAACTGGAGGCGATGTGCCTGGCCGACGGGCGGGCACGGCAGCGGCTCCTCGACGACGCGGAGGCGTTGTGGGCCACGGCGCAGCGTCCGCTGGCGGTGGCACGGGTGGCCGTGGCCCGGGCGCGGCTGCGTCCCGCGCCGGCGCGGGGCCCGGTCCGGGCGTTGTGTGAAGCGACGCTCTGGCTGCGGCAGTTCGGCGTGTCGCCCGCGGCGGCCGAGGCAGCCGGTCTGCTCAACCGGGTCATGGCGGACCGGGAACCGTGCGTGAGCGTCCGCGTCCTGGGCGGCTTCCGGGTGATCCGGGACGGTGTACCGGTGGGTGCCGACGAGTGGCAGTCGAAGAAGGCCCGCGATCTGTTGAAGGTGCTGGTGGCCCGGCGCGGCCTGCCCACGTCCCGCGAGGTCCTGATCGACACCCTGTGGCCGGACGAGGATCCGGCCCGCTGCGCCAACCGTCTGTCGGTCGCCCTGTCGACGGTACGGCTCGTGCTCGACCCCGGACGCCGGATGCCGCAGGATCACTTCATCACCGCCGACAAGCATGTCGTCGGTCTGGCCCGGCTCCGCGTCGACGTACAGGAGTTCCTGGCCGCCGCCCGCCATGCGATCAGCGGTGCGCAGCGCACCGGAAGCGGCGCCTTCGCCTCCCTGGCCGCCGCCGAGGAGCTGTACCGGGGGGACGTCCTGGAGGACGAGCCGTACGCCCCGTGGGCGGCGGGCCTGCGCGAGGAGGCGCAGGCCGTCCATCTGGAGCTCCTCACCCAACTCGCCGCGGCCGCCGCCGAGAACGACGACCGCCACGCCGAGGCCCACTACCGCCTGCGGCTCCTGGAGCGCGACCCCTACGACGAGGACGCCCATCTCGGTCTGGTCTCCCTGCTGACCACCACGGGCCGCCACGGCGAGGCACGCCGCCGCTACCTCCTGTACGCCGCGGCGATGAACGAGATCGAGGTGACCCCGGCCGCCTTCCCGTCCGCCCGGCGCGGCACGGTGGCCGGGGCGGGGCGCGGGTGGTGATTCACGGCAGTTCGGGACGTACGAGAGCGCGGGCGAACGGCTCCCCGGTTCTGGAGCCGGCGAGGGGGCCGGACGGTGGGACGGGGGCGTGGACCTGCTGGGCGAAGCGACCTGGTGCGGCCCGCTCCGATGGGTGACCACGGGGCGCACGCTGCCTCAGACCGGCCTGTCCACGGCCCTGTACAACACGCTTCAGGCGAATGGTGCCGTGGTGCCGTGATCCCGAAGCGATGCGCTGCTCTGGGCGGGATTTGTATCCGGTGGGTATCAGGGAGCGCTTGGTTGCCCATCGAATCCGTGCGCCGGGCCACTGTGAGGGGGTGCACAGGGAGCTGGAGTGCCGTGGCCCCGGCAGCCGGCTGAGCCGTGCCGTCCCATCTGACCTGCGTGTTCGCGGAGGGAAGAGGCTGTGGGGGTGGGACGGGTGTCCTCTGTGTGAGGCAGTTGGCGCGCCTGGGTTCTGTCATATCGTTCATGTCAGGTCGCGAGCTGCGCATGAGTGCACACGGGACCGGTGCCCCACGACCGTCCGCACAGGAGTGATCCGCTCGTGTCCTCGTCCACCCCGGCTCCGGCCGCTCCGCCGCCTGTTCGCGTACTGCTGGTGGAGGACGACGAGCTGATGCGCCGGTCCTTCGCGCTCGCGCTGGAACGCTACGGCTACCAGGTGAAGACCGCTGCCGACGGGCTGGCGGGCCTTGAGTGCTTCCGCGACGAAAGCTTCGACCTGCTCATTCTGGACGTGATGCTGCCCGGTCTGGACGGGATCGGTCTGTGCCGCAGAGTCCGGGAGACCAGCCTGGTGCCGGTTTTGATGATGTCCGCTCGCGGCGACGGGCTCGACGTCGTCGCCGGTCTGGAGGCGGGGGCAGATGACTACGTGGTCAAACCCGTGGACACCTATGTGCTCGTGGCGCGTATCCGCTCACTGCTGCGGCGGGCGACGTACGCGCCCGCCCCAGGACCCGGGCGGCTCACAGGCGACGGGCCGCCACCGTCCGAGGGGATGTTGCTGGTCTTCGGCGACCTGACCATCGACACCGGCGGCATGGAGGTGTTCGTCTCCGGAAGCCCGGTGGCGCTGACCCCGACCGAGCTGAAGCTGCTGCTGGAATTCGCCGCCCACCCGGGCATCGTGCTGGAGCGGCACACCCTGCTGCGCAACGTCTGGGAGTACGGCTGGGACGGCGACAGCCGCGTCGTGGACCTGTGTGTGCAGCGGCTGCGCAGGAAGCTGGGCCGGGACCGGATCGAGACGGTCCGCGGCTTCGGCTACAAGCTCAGGCGCTGAGGCCGGTGCGCCCGCTGAACCGGCCGCGGCCCGCCCGTGTGCCCCTGCGCTGGAAGATCGCCGCGCTGGCCGCGGCCACGGCTTGTCTGGTCGCGGCGGCGGTGGGCGTGCTGGTGCACCTGTGGACCGCGCAGGACATCCGGAGCCGGGCCGAAGCACAGGTCTTCAACAGTGTGTACTCGGCCATGGACGCGTACCGGCGTACCGGAACTCTCACGGACGGTGCCGAGCTCGATCCGGCCGAGCTGCCCGCCGCACTGCGGCATCCGGCCGACGGCGACCGGCATACGGCCTACGACGGGCGCGTCAACGGGAACCTGGGCCCGAGCGTCTGGGCCGCCCAGCGGGTCGATGGCCCCGGCAGCCGGGTGCTGGCCGTTCGCGTCAACATGAGTTCGGAGCTCTACGGGCTGCGGCGGCTCGACGTGGTCATGGCGGTGGCCTCGCTGGCCGCACTCGCAGCAGCCACGCCCCTGGCGGTTTACGGGGCCGGGCTGCTCGGCCGCCGGCTGCGGCGGGTCTCCGAGACCGCGGGCCGGATCTCGGCCGGGGACCTGGATGCCCGGACCGGGCCCACCAAGGGCCGCGACGAGGTGGCCGACATCGCTGCCACCGTCGACCTCATGGCCGACAGTCTCAGCCGACGACTGCACACCGAGCGGCAGTTCACCGCGGACGTGGCCCACGAGCTGCGCACGCCCGTCGGCGGCCTGCTGGCCGCCGCCGACCTGCTGCCGCCCGGTGAGACGGAGGATCTGCTCCGGGCCGGGGTGCGCGACCTGCGCGGCCTGGTCGAGGATCTGCTGGAGATCTCCCGGCTGGACGCCGGCGCCGAACAGCCGGTCCGCGCCCATGTCCCGCTCGATGCGGTCGTCGCCGAGGCCGTGGCGCGCACCGGCCTCGACACAGAGGTCACCGCCGCCGACGCACAGTGCGCACCGACCACGCAGACCGTGGAGACCGACCCACGCCGCCTCGAACGGATCGTCAGCAACCTCGTCATCAACGCCCACCGGCACGGGGACACCCCGGTGCAGGTCACCGTCGAGGGCCGTACGGTCGTCGTGCGCGACAACGGCCCCGGCTTCCCCCCTGACCTGCTGCGGGGCGGCCCGCGCCGCTTCCACACGGGCGCGACGGAGCGCGGCTCGGGCCATGGTCTGGGCCTGACCATCGCCCTGGGCCAGGCCCGGCTCCTCGGCGCCGAGCTGCGCCTGGACAACGCCCCGGACGGCGGCGCCGTCGCCACGCTGCGCCTGCCGGACTGACCACCCGGCCCCTACAGAACCGATACGAAGCGGCGCGGACGCCGATACACGGCGGCCCAGGCACCGATACGTTCCCCGGACACCCTTCGACGTGCACCCTTTGGCACCCGAAGAGGAGTCCCCGTGACCGCCCCATCCCTTGGCACGCTCTCGCTGCACCCGACGACCGGGATCGCGGCCGCCACCACCGACCTGTCGAAGGTCTACGGCAGCGGCGAAACCCGTGTCGTCGCCCTGGACCGTGTCAGCATCGCCTTCCGGAAGGGCGAGTTCACCGCGATCATGGGCCCCTCCGGCAGCGGTAAGTCGACCCTGATGCACTGTGCCGCCGGGCTCGACTCGTTCAGCTCCGGCTCCGTCCGCATCGGCACCACCGAACTGGGCACGCTCAACGACCGGCAGCTCACCCAGGTGCGCCGGGACCGGATCGGCTTCATCTTCCAGGCGTTCAACCTGCTGCCGACGCTGACCGCGCTGGAGAACATCACGCTGCCGCTGACCATCGCCGGCCGCCGGCCGGAACGGGAGTGGCTGGACCGCGTGGTCTCCACGGTCGGCCTCTCCCAGCGCCTCGGCCACCGGCCCGGACAGCTGTCCGGCGGGCAGCAGCAGCGGGTCGCGGTGGCCCGCGCACTGATCTCCCGACCCGCGATCATCTTCGGCGACGAGCCCACCGGCAACCTCGACTCCCGCGCCGGGGCCGAGGTCCTCGGCTTCCTGCGCGACTCGGTGCGCGAGCTGGGCCAGACCGTGGTCATGGTCACCCATGACCCCGTCGCCGCCGGCTACGCCGACCGCGTGGTCTTCCTCGCCGACGGCCGCCTGGTCGACGAGATGACACATCCCACCCCGGACCGGGTCCTGGACCGGATGAAGGCCCTCGACACCCGCTCGCGCACGAGTTGACCAGCCCTCGCATACGAGCTGACTCACCGTCACACCGGAACCGTACCGGCCACCGGCTCGTATCCGCCGAGCCCGCCTCCCAGGCCCCACTCACCTGCGTCGCACGTCCCTGTACCCCCACATTCACGAAAGCTGCCCATGCTGAGAACAGCCCTGCGCAACGTCCTCGCGCACAAGGCCCGTCTGGCCATGACCGTCCTCGCGGTCTGCCTGGGCGTCTCGTTCGTCTCCGGCACCCTGGTCTTCGCGGACTCCTCCGCCGTGGCCTACCGCGCCGCCGCGTCGAAGAACTTCGCGGACATCGCGGTCACCGTGACCCCGAAGGATCCCCCACCAGGGGCGGCAGCGGACCAACACACCACCGTGCTCGACGACGCGCTCGCGAGGAAACTGGCCGATGTGCCCGGTGTCGCCGCCGTGCACCCGTCGGCCGACGGCTCGGCCACCCTGAACGCAGCGGATGGCACTCCGCTTCGGGCCGGCAAGACGTGGGCGAACCTGGCCGGCGCCTACATACCGGGCAAGGACGGCAAGGACGACAGCCGCTACCCGCTGGTCAAGGGCCACGCCCCACGGAACAGCGATGAACTCGCCGTGGACAGCGGCACCGCCGCCGCCGGCAGGTTCAGCATCGGTGACACGGTCACGCTGGCCACCGACGGCCCGGTCATGACGAAGCGGCTCGTGGGCCTCGTCTCCACCGAGGACACCCGGGTGACCGCCGGCGGCACCCTCGCGCTGTTCGACAAGGCGACCGCCCAGAAGCTGTTCGCCACCCCGGGCCACTACTCCTCGATCGACCTGTCCGCCACGCCCGGCACCAACGCCGTCGAGCTCGCCAACCTGGTCACCGCCCTGCTCCCGGCCGACCGGGCCGAGGCCACCAGCGGCACCGCCCGGGCCACCCAGCAGGCCACCTACGTCGACACCCTGACCCGCGGTTACGAGAAGCTGCCGCTGGTCTTCGCCGGGGTCTCCCTGTTCATCGGATCGTTCCTCGTCGTCAACACCTTCACCATGCTCGTGACGCGGCGCACCCGTGAGATCGCGCTGCTGCGAGCCATCGGAGCCGCGCGACGCCAGGTGGTCCGCTCCGTCCTCCTGGAGGCCCTCCTGATCGGCCTCGCCGCATCGGCGGCCGGTTTCCTGCTCGGCCTCGGCATCGCCTCCGTACTGCCCGACGTCCTGAGCACCGACGGGGACACGCTGCCCCACGGTCCCCTGGTGATCGGCCCTCGCCCTGTCGTTGCGGCGCTCGGCGTGGGCGTGGGTGTCACCGTGCTCGCCGCGTGGCTGCCGTCGCGCAGGGCCGCGAAGGTCGCGCCCATCGAGGCGCTGCGCTCGGCCGAGCAGCCGCCCTCCACCACCCGATCCCGCGTCCGTGCCGTGGTGGGCCTGGTCCTTCTCGTCCTCGGCGCCGGTCTGCTGATCTCGCTCTCGGGGGCGAAGGACGCCTCGGAGAAGAACCTGCGGGACGCCATGCTCGGCTGTGCCGTCCTCGTCGTCGCCATGATCATGTTGGCACCGCTTCTCGCCGCCCCGGTGATCCGGCTGACCGGCCGTCTGACCGGCCGCTTCGGAATCACCGGCCATCTCGCGCGGGAGAACGCGCTGCGCGACCCGCGGCGCACCGCGGCCACCGCCGCCACCCTGATGATCAGCACCGCACTGGTCGCAGGGCTCGCCGTCATCGGAAACTCCACCGGACAGGCTCTCGACCGCCAGGCCGCAGCCGGCCTCGACGCCGACTACGTGATCAGCACCCGCACCCCCACGACCGGCATCGACCCGGCTGCCGTACAGCGGGTGGCCGACACCCCCGGAGTGCGGACCGCAACCGCCGTCACGGACTCCACCCTGTTCATCGGCGGCGGTGTCCGGAGTATCTCCGGCGTCGACCCCGCCACCGTCAACGCCGTCATGAAGCTCGACTTCGCCAGCGGCTCCCTGAAAGACCTCGGACCGGGCCGTATCGCCGTCTCCAGCACCATCGCCAAGGAACACGGCTTGAGCGCGGGCGGCCGACTCAACGCCCACATCGGCCGAAACCAGGAGTTCAAGAAGTACACCGTCGTGGGCGTCTACAAGGACAACCCCACCGCCCAGGACGCACTCGGCGCCCGCAGTGAGGTGCAGCAGCACAGCTCCAAGCCCGGCTCCCTCCAGCGGATCCTCGTCCGCACCGACGACGGCGCGGTCTCGAAGATCACCGCGGACCGGCTGCGCTCCGCCGTGGGCAACAGCCCTCTGCTGAAGGTGCAGGACCGGGCGGAACTCGTCCACGAGGCCGCCGGCACCATGAGCAACCTGCTGACCCTGATGTACGGGCTGCTCGCCATCGGCGCCGTGATCTCCTCGCTCGGCGTCGTGAACACCCTGGCCATGTCCGTCGCGGAACGCACCCGCGAGATCGGCGTACTGCGCGCCATCGGCATGGACCGCGCCGGTATACGGCGGATGATCCGCCTGGAGTCGGTGACCGTCGCCGCCTTCGGCACACTGCTGGGCCTGGCAGGCGGGCTGTTCGGGGCCTGGACGGTCGGCGCGCTGGCCAACGGCGCAATGGCGGACTACTCCCTGGTGCTGCCCTGGGGCACGCTGCTCCTCGTGTGCCTGGTGTCCCTCGCGATCGGCACGCTCGCGGCTGCCGTCCCCGCCCGCCGGGCAGCCGCCCTGAGCCCGCTGGAAGCCGTCGCACAGTCGTGACGCACATCCTCCGGCCCGTCGCGCCACCCTCTCTCCGGAACCGATCGTCACCACCCGGGGCAGAGAACGGTCGCTTCAGCATCAAGGTCGTGCGCTGACACTCAACGCACATGCTCCGGGCCGAGCCTTACGAGGTTCGGCCCGGAGCGCCGTGCGTCACCGCGCCGACATGCGCGCCGGCGCCGGCGCCGCGCAAAGCAGCGGATCAGCGATGGAGAGGGAGAGGGGACGGAGGTCTTCGTGTCCCACCGTCACCGTCCCCCGTCACCCCGGACCATGCCGCTTCAGGGGATCGAGCTCCCGGCGCCGGCGGCTGATCGAGTCGGGGTCCCAGCCCGGCCGGGGAACGGATGCCAGCAGCAGCCGGGTATAGGGATGTCCGGGTGCCGTGAGCAGGTCCGCGACGGGCCGGTGTTCCATGGTCCGGCCCCGGTACAGGACGAGCGCCTCGTCGCAGACGTACCGGACGACGGCCAGGTCGTGGCTGACGAACACCAGGCCGATGCCGGTGTCGCGGCGGATGTCCGACAGCAGGTTGAGCACCTGTGCCTGCACCGACACGTCCAGGGCGGACACCGCCTCGTCGAGCACGAGCACGGCGGGTTCGACGGCCAACGCCCGGGCGATCGCCGCACGTTGGCGCTGCCCGCCGGAGAGCCTGCGGGGCAGCGCGGCCGCCTCGCGGTCGCCGAGGCCGACCTGGGCCAGCAGCTCCCTGGCGCGGGCCGTCCGGGCCGCGCGGTCGTGGAGCCCGTGCAGGCGCAGCACCCCGTCGATGGTCGCGCCGATGCTGATCCGCGCGTCCAGCGAGAGGTAGGGGTCCTGAAAGACGATCTGGACCGCCTTGGCCCGGGCCAGCCGGGCCTCCTTCCCGCGTACGGTCGCGGCCAGCGGCTCGCCCTGGACCAGGATCCGTCCCGCGTCCGGGCGTTCGAGGCCGATCAGCATCCGGGCCGTGGTGGTCTTGCCGGAACCCGACTCCCCGACGATGCCGAGCGCCCCGCCGGCCCGTACGGAGAACGACAGGTCGTCGACCGCGACGACCTCCGCCGCTCCCGTCCGGTAGGTCTTGCGCAGTCCGCTCACCTGGAGCAGCGGGCGCGCTGCGGGGGTGGGATCGGTGGTCAACTGTCCTCCTTGCTCGGCGAGAGGGAGCCGGCTGCCGCCACGGCGACCGCGCCGGGCGTAGCGGTGAGTTCGTGGGCGCGGTGGCAGGCGACCAGGGCCGGGCCCTGCCGTTCCAGTGGCGGCGGTGACTGGTCGCAGTGTCCGGGCCGGGCGAAGCGGCAGCGGGACGCGAAGGAGCAGCCGGGCGCGGAGTCCAGCAGGCCCATCGGAGCCCCGGGGATCGGGGTGAGGCGGGCGACCGGTCCGTCCGGCGCCGACAGGGGCGGGGACGAGCCGAGCAGGCCGGCGGTGTACGGGTGGCGGGGTGCGGCGAAGAGTTCGGCCGTGGTCGCCGTCTCGACGATCCGCCCGGCGTACATCACGTAGATCCGGTCGCAGGCGGCGGCTGCGAGTTCGATGTCGTGGGTGATGAGGAGCAGGCCCAGGCCGTGTTCGCGTTGCAGCTTTCCCAGGATGGCCATGATCTCGGCCTGGGTGCTGACGTCGAGGGCGGTGGTCGGTTCGTCGCACAGCAGCAGCCGGGGTTCGGCGGTGAGCGCGGCGGCGATCATGACGCGCTGGAGCATTCCGCCGGAGAGTTCGTGCGGGTACTGATTCAGGTGCCGGGCGGGGTCCGGCAGGCCGACCGCGGTGAGCAGTTCGACGGCCCGGGCGTTCGCCCGGTCCTTGGACCAGCCACGGCCCAGGCGCAGCGACTCGGTGAGGAAGTCCCCGATGCGGCGCACCGGGTTGATGCCGGCCCGGGGGTCCTGGAAGATCATGGACGCCTTGGTCGTGCGCACTGCGCGCAGACTCGCGGCGTCGGCGCCGACCAGGTCGGTCCCGTCGACACGGACCCGGCCGTCGATCCCGGCGCCGGCCGGGAACAGGCCGAGGGCGGCCCGGGCGGTGACCGACTTCCCGGAGCCGGATTCGCCGACCAGGGCGACGACCTCGCCGGCAAAGACGCTCAGGCTGATGCCGTCCAGCACCGGGCGGGCCATCCCGGGCAGGGCGATGCTCAGGGACTCGTATTCGAGCAATGCCATCAGGAGTCCCTCCCTGCGAGCCGGTCGCCGAGGCTCTCCCCGACGACATTGAAGGCGACGACGACCAGGACGACCGCGACAGCCGGCACGATCGCGGACAGTGGCTCGCCTTGCAGAACGGCGGCCTGACCCTGATTGATCATCGCGCCCCAGTCGGGTGTCGGCGGCTGTACGCCAAAGCCCAGGAACGACAGGGCGGCGAGGTCGAGCAGCGCGTATCCGAAGTTCACCGTCGACTGCGCGAGCACGGTCGGGCCGATGTTCGGCAGCAGTCTGCGGACCGCGACGAACATCGCGGAGTGCCCCTGCACGCGGTAGGCGGCGATGTAGGGCCGGGCCTTCTCCTGCACGGCCAGGCCGCGCACCAGGCGGGCGGTGTACGGCATGTAGGCGATCGCCATGGCGAGCACCGGCGCCGTCATCCCCTTGCCGAAGATGGCCACCGCGAGGATCGCGAGGAGCAGCGCGGGGAAAGCGAACACGATGTCGAGCATCCGGCCGACGACGGTGTCGATCCACCCGCCCCGCCAGGCGGTGAACAGGCCGACGGCGATGCCCGTCACGGTGGAGAACAGCACCACCGCGAGCGGCCCGGCGAGGCTGGTACGAGTTCCCTCGATCAAGGCCGAGAAGGTGTCGTGCCCGCCCTGGTCGGTCCCCAGCCAGTGGTCGGCGCTCGGGCCCGCGAGGCCGGCGCCCAGACCGCCGAAGGTCGGATCCTGGGGCGCCAGCCAGGGCGCGAACAGCGAGACCAGGACGAACAGGACCAGGAGGAGCAGGCACAGGCGCTGGAGCCAACCGCCGCCCAGGGCCCGGAGCCGGGTGAGCGGGCCGCGCACCACACCTGCGATCTGTGCGCTCATCGTGCACTCCCCGCTGCCGCCACACGCGGATCGATCAGCGGATGCACCAGGTCCACCAGGGCGTTGACCACGACGAACGCGGCCACCACGAGCAGGACGATCGCCTGCACCACCTGGAAGTCCAGCTGGTTCACCGACTGCACCAGCAGGGACCCCACGCCCGACATGCCGAACGCGGTCTCCACGATCGCGGTGCTCACCAGCATCCCCGAGACCAGCAGCGCGGAGACCGTGACGATCGGTCCGAGCGCGTTGCGCAGCACATGACGCCGGATCACGGTCCGGCGCGGTGTGCCCCGGCTCAGCGCGACCTCGACGTGCTCGCGGCGCAGCTCGTCCAGCATCGCCGAGCGGGTCACGCGGGTCACCAGGGCCATGAAGGTCACGGACAGGGCCACCGCGGGAAGGACGACGTGGTGCAGTCTGTCGAGTACGCCGCTGCCGTTCCCGATGGTGGGGAACCAGCCGAGCCGTACCCCGAACACCGACCTCAGCAGCAGTGCGGCGACGAAGGCGGGGGCGGCGGCCCCCACCGTCACCAGCAGCATCAGCGTCGCGTCGGTACGTGTGCCCCGTCGCAGCGCCCCGACCATGCCGGCTGCGACGCCCACCACCGCGATCATCAGCGCCGACACCCCGACCAGCAGCAGGGAGGCCGGCAGGCGCGACCAGATGACCGAGCTGACGTCCTGGTGGAAGAGGTAGGACCGGCCGAAGTCGCCGTGGAGCACGCCCTCCAGCCACTGCCCGTACCGGACCAGGAACGGCTCGTCGAACCCGTACTGCCGCCGGATTTCGGCGAGTTCCTGCGGGCTCGCGCTGCGTCCGCGCACCAGGAAGCTCGCCGGGTCGCCCGGCGCCAGGTACAGCGAGGAGAACACCAGGAACGAGGTGACCAGGAGGGTCGCGGCCATCCCGGCCAGTCTGCGCAGAGCCCGTAGCGCCCGCGCTATTGCGCCTCTCATCCCTTCGCCCCGATCTCGGCCGCCCACGGGTAGTAGAGGTAGGCGATCGACGGCTGGACGCCGGTGATCCGCTTGCCGAGGAAGACGCTCACGGGCTGTGTGTACAGGGGCAGCCAGGGCAGTTCCTTCATGGCGATCTGCTGGGCCGCCGCGCTGGCGGCGGCGTGCGCGGCCGGGTCGTAGGTGCCGACGGCCCGGTCGACGGCCGCGTCGAAGCGGGGGTCGGACCAGCCGCCGTAGTTGGTGAACGCGCCGGTCCGCAGGGAGCCGTACATGTCCAGCGGGTCGGTGATCGACGTGTACCAGAAGGTGAGGAAGAGGTCGATGCCCTTGCGGGCGGCCGGGTCGGTGAAGAGCGTCGAGTACTTCTCCGCGGAGAGGGTGTCGATCCGGGGCTTCAGCCCGATGGCCGTGGCCGCCTGGGCGACGGCCTGGGTGATGATCGTCGTCTGGGAGTCCAGCGGACTGGTCGCGATCACGATCTGCTGGCCGTTCACTCCGGTCTTCGCGGCGAGCTTCTTGGCCTTGGCCGGGTCGTACGGGTAGCTCGGCAGGTCCTTGAGGAGGCCCTTACGGGTCGCGGCGGGCACGTCGTGCCAGAGGTTCTCGGTGACCAGCGAGTCGGCGACCTCGCCGGCCCCGCCGACTCCGGCCTTGATGATGCCCTTGCGGTCGATGGCCATGAGCAGGGCCTGGCGCACCTTGGCGTCGCCCAGCGGGCCCTTGAGGTTGCTGACCACCTCGTCGGCGACGGTGGTGTTCCGGCCGAAGTACAGCGTTCCGGCCTGGGACGACCGCAGTTGGGCGTACGCGCCGGGCGGGACCATCCAGCCGCCGTCGACCTCACCGCTCTGGAAGGCGTTGACACGGGTCGTCGGGTCGCCCAGGAACACGAACTTCGCCTGGCGCGCCTTGGCCTTGAGCTTGGGGTTCCAGTAGCCGTCGAACCTCTTGAGCACGAGTGACTGGCCCGGGGTCCAGGAGGAGAACGAGAAGGGGCCGGTGCAGTTCACGCCGCCCTTGGGGCTGCCGTAGTCCTTGCCGGCCTTGGCCAGGGTGGCGGCGGACTCGACCGTGCCGGGACTGGCGGCCAGGTACTTGTTGAAGGTGGAGTCCGGCTTCGCCAGCGTGACGGTGACCTCCAGCGGGCCGCTCTTGGCGACCGACCTCACGTTCCGGAACGGATAGGCCCAGACGCCGGCCGTGGCGGGGTCGAGGTTGCGGCGCAGCGAGGCGACGACATCGTCCGCGGTGAGCACCGTCCCGTCGTGGAAGCGCACGCCGGGCCGGATCTTGTAGACCCAGGTGGTGGGCGTCGGATTGGCGTACGAGGCCGCCAGGTTCGGCGAGGTCGTCAGGTCGGGGTTCCAACGGAGCAGGCTCTCGCAGACGTTGGCGAGAATCTGGTTGGGCGGGTAGTCGAACGCGTAGGCGTAGTCGATCGAGGTCGGCTCGGCGAAGAGCGACCAGGTGAAGGAGTCCAGCTCGCCGGTGGCGGCGGGCGTCCGGTCCGTGAGCCGGTACGCGGCGGTTCCGCCGTCGCCCTGGCCGGGGTGCGCGGTGCCGCTGCAGGCGCTCGTGATGAGCACCGCGGCCGCCGCGAGGAAGGTCCGTACGGTGTGACGGAACGGTCGTGGCTGCCGCCGCGATCTCGCTCTGGCTGAGGGCATCGTCTACCTCCGTCTGGGGTGGGCTCGGTGAAGTGCGTGATCAGTCGGTCGCGGCGAAGACGAGTTGCCCGTCGATGTAGGTACGGCTCACCCGGGTGTCGGCGATCTCCAGAGGGGGGTGCGCGAAGGGGTCGCGGTCGAGGACGACGAGATCCGCGTACTTGCCCGCCTCGACGGTGCCGGTCACCTCGTCGAGGTGGTTCACCCAGGCGCTGCCCGCGGTGTAGGCGGTCAGCGCCTGGGCCAGGGTCAGGGCCTGCTCGGGGAAGAACGGGGCACAGGGCTCCGGTGTCCCGGGCGCGTTCGGCGCCTCGACGGGTACGGCGCGGTTGACGGCGACATGGATGCCCCACAGCGGGTTGGGGCTGCTCACCGACCAGTCGCTGCCGGCGACCAGCCGGGCTCCGGCGCGCTTCAGGTCCCCGAACGGGTACTGCAGGGCGGCGCGTTCGGGCCCCAGGAACGGGATCGTCAGCTCGTCCATCTGCGGTTCGTGCGCAGCCCACAGTGCCTGGATGTTCGCGGCGACGTCCAGGCTCGCGAAGCGTCCGATGTCGTCGGGGTGGACGAGCTGGAGGTGGGCCATGTGGTGGCGGTTGTCGTTGACGCCGTTGGCGGTGCGGGCCGCGGCGAGTGCGTCGAGGGCCTCGCGGACGGCGCGGTCCCCGAGGGCGTGGAAGTGGACCTGGAAGCCCGAGCGGTCGAGCGCGCACACCGCCTCGGCGAGCAGGCCGGGTTCGATGAAGCTCAGCCCGGAGTTGGCGGTGGCGCAGCCGCAGCCGTCGAGGTAGGGATCGAGCATTCCGGCGGTGAAGTTCTCGGCGATGCCGTCCTGCATGATCTTCACGCTGGTGGCGTTGAAGCGGCCCACCTGGCCGGTGCGGCGGCGCTCCTCCAGTTCGGGAAGCTGTTCCAGGCCGTGTTCGCGGTCCCACCAGAGAGCTCCGACGACGCGGGCGCGCAGCGAGCCTTCACGCGCCGCGCGCAGGTAGACGTCGAAGTTGTCGGGGTTGCCGGGGAAGACGCCGATCATGGCGTCCTGCCAGCCGGTC
This sequence comes from Streptomyces inhibens, assembly GCF_003389455.1. Lineage (GTDB taxonomy): Bacteria > Actinomycetota > Actinomycetes > Streptomycetales > Streptomycetaceae > Streptomyces > Streptomyces inhibens. Next base: position 43,354 of record NZ_QUAC01000039.1, read on the forward strand.
ACCCCGAGGGCGAACAGGTGCTCCTGCGCGGCGAGCAGCCCGGCGTATGCCTCGTCCGGCGTCGCGAGGGGCATGTGCCGGCCGACCAGGTCCATGGCGCCCTCCTGGAGGGTGCCGGCCGGAGCGCCGTCCGGCTCCCGCTCGATCCGGCCGTCCGCCGGGTCGGGGGTGTGGCGGTCGATGCCCGAGAGCTCCAGCGCGCGGGAGTTGGCCCAGGCGCCGTGGCCGTCCCGGTTGGTGAGCATGACGGGCCGGTCCAGCACCACCGCGTCGAGCATGCCGCGCGTCGGCGTGCCACCGGGGAAGATGTCCATCGACCAGCCGCCACCGCGGATCCAGGCCGCGTCCGGGTGGTCCTTGGCGTACTGGGCCACCACCGCCAGATAGCCGTCGACGGAGCGCTGATCGCTCAGGTCGCAGCCGAGCATCTGGACCCCGGCCACCACAGGGTGGACATGGGCGTCCTGGAACCCGGGGACGAGCAGGCCGCCCGCGAGGTCGACGACCTCCGTTGCCGCGTCCGCGAGCGACCACACCGTGGCCGCGTCGTCGACGGCGAGGATCCGGCCGCCCCCTACGGCGACGGCGGCGTCCACCGGCGCCGGCCCGGTCCCGGTGAAGACCCGGCCTCCCACGAAAACGGTGTCGGCCCGCTGGCTGGTGTTCGCCATCAACGCATCCTCCGGCTCGGCGGGCGGACCCGCTGGCTTGTTGTTGAGGAGGAGTGAACGGCAGCGCAACGTTGTTGTCAACGGTGTTGCGCTGCCTCGATTTCCGATCGCTACACTGGCCGCACCATGCCGAAATCACCCGCAACCACCGCCCGCAGCAAGCGCGCGGGCAGCCAGCTCACGCCCGACGCCATCATCGAGGCGAGCCTGCGCATCGCGGCTCGCGGAAGCGAGGACGCCTTCACCGTCCGGCGCCTCGGCGAGGAGCTCGGCGCCGACCCGACCGCGATCTACCGGCACTTCCGCGACAAGGACGAGCTGCTGCTGTCCGTTGCGGACCGCACGCTCGGCGAGGTGCTCGACAGCATCCCCGAGGGCCTCGACTGGAAGGGGCGCATCCGGGCGCTCGCCGCCGGCTCGCTGGAGGTCGCCCTCAGATATCCGGTGGTGGGCTCGACCATGGCCAGCCGGACCACCCGGCGGCCCAACGAGTTCCGGGTCGTCGAACTCATCATCGGAGCCGTCATGGAGGCCGGGCTCCAGGGCGCCGAGGCGGCCGTCCACTACCGCATGGTCGGTGAGTCGCTCCTCGCCTTCGTCGGCCAGCGCGCCGCCCACCTGCTGTTCGACGCGGACATCCGGGCGGCCGACGAGTCCGCCTGGAGCCGCGAGTACCGCCTGGTCGACGCGCAGGCATTCCCGAACATCACCCACCTGAGCACCGAGCTCGCCGAGGTGACGGACGAGCAGATCTTCCAGGTCAGGGTCGAGGCCCTGATCTCCGCGATCGAGAAGCGGGTCGAGACCCTGCGCGGGGCGTAGGGCCCGCCACCGCCACCGCACCCGACACCACGCCCTTCCCCGGCTTCCCCAGCAATCGGCGCAACACCGTTGACAACGGTGTTGCGCCGACTGTTCACTCCCCCTCAGCCCGCGTGCCGCGCTCTTCGGATCGTCCGAGCGAAGAGCTGCCACCAGGATTCCGAGAAGAGGGATCACATGCACAAGGAAGCTGCCTCACCGTCCCGCCCCGCCACCGTCGCCCCGCCCAGGTCCGTCGACCGATCCGGTATCCCCGATCCGCTGCGCCTCACCTTCTCGATGCACGCCGAAGCACGCCGCCGCCGTATGCCCGTCGCGGAGGTCGTCGGCGAGAGCATCGAGAACACGCGCCGGGAGCAGACACGCCGCGCCGAGGGACAGGCCGCGGAATCCGGCCGTACGATCAGCCGCCGCCGGATCCTCGGCGCGGCGGCCGTCACGGCCGCCGCCGCGGCGCTGCCCGGCGGACTGCTCGCCCCGCACCGGGCATCGGCGGCGACCGGACCGCGCATCGTGATCATCGGCGCGGGTCTCGCGGGACTCCGCTGCGCGCACCGGCTGTGGACCCAGGGCAGCCCGGTCGCCGCCACCGTCTACGAGGCGAACACCACCCGCATCGGCGGCCGTTGCTGGTCCCTGCGCGGCTTCTTCGACGACGGCCTCCTCAGTGAGCACGGCGGGTCGTTCATCAGCTCGACCGACACCCCGATCCTCAACCTGGCCCGCGACCTCGGCCTCAGACTTGAGCGCGCCAACGGCGGCGAGCTGGGCGGCGGGGACTACGCCGCCTGGGTCGGCAACACCTCCTACCCCGGAGCCCAGCAGCAGGACGACTGGGTCGCCGAGGCGTACGACGCCTTCAGCGCCTCGTACGCCGCGGCCGGCACCGCGCGCTACAACAGCTACACCCCGGAGGCCCACCGCCTGGACCAGCTGTCCTGTCTGGACTACCTCGACGAGATCGGTCTGGCCTCCGGCTCCCGGCTCGGCCAGGTGATCCAGGCCCTCCAGCTCCAGTCGGGCGGTGAGCCCGCCGAGGCTTCCGCGCTGGGGATGATCGGCTTCCTCGGGGCCTCGTCCGTCTTCGCCGGCGGGCGCGGCTTCGATGAGAAGTACCACCTCGTCGGCGGCAACGACCAGCTCGTCAGCGGGATGGCAGCACAGCTTCCGCCCGGAACCGTCCGCCAGGGATGCGAACTGATCGCCCTGCGCCAAAACAGCGACAACACGTACACCTGCACGTTCGACCACGCCGGCAGCACGGTCTCCGTTCCCGCCGACCATGTGGTGCTGGCCCTGCCGTTCAGCACCCTGCGCGCTGTCGATCTCTCCGGGGCGAACCTGTCCTCACTCAAGCTGACCGCCATCCAGCAGCAGGGAATGGGCCAGAACGCCAAGCTCGTGACCCAGCTGTCGACGAAGACCTGGCCGCACCTCGGCTACAACGGCGTCAGCAACACGGGCCCGCTCGGCTACCAGACGGCCTGGGACGGCTCGGTCGACCGCGGACCCAACGGATCGCCCGCGCTGCTGGTCAACTTCCCGGGCGGGAACACGGCCCGCGACACGCTCACGGGAGCCGCCCACGGCCCGGCCCCCGCCGCGGACGTGAACTGGTTCCTGTCCCAGATCGAGCACCTGTTCCCCGGCACCACGGCGGCCTTCACCGGCAAGGCGTACGAGGACCACTGGTCGCGCGATCCCTGGTCCCTGGGCGCGTACCACTACTACAAGGTCGGCCAGTACACCTCGATCGCAGGCTGCGAAGGCCTGCAGGAAGGCCGCATCCACTTCGCGGGCGAGCACACCGATGTCGACAACTCCACCCTGAACGCGGCCGTGGCCTCCGGCGAACGCGTCGCGACGGAGATCGCCGCCCAGATCTGACGATCGGTCGGCGCCTGCCGTGAGGTTGCCCGCACACCGCGCGTTGCACGAGTGACGCCAGGCACGAGCAGGGCAGACGCATTGCCCCGGAGCGCATGCGGTGGTGCTCGGCAGCGCACCGAGGGAGGGGCCGTACCCGGCGTTCGCTCTCGGGCAAGGCCCCGTGCGCTGAAGGGCACAATCCGGTGCACCACCGCCTCTAGCCTCCTCACGGACATCCGAGGAGCGGCAAGGAGAGCCATGAGCGTGAGCGAGCAGGTCGATGTGGTCGTCCTGGGTCTGGGTCCCGGCGGCGAGTACGTCGCGGGCACGCTGGCCGAGGCCGGACTGGATGTGGTGGGGATCGAGAAGGAGCTCGTCGGAGGCGAGTGCCCGTACTGGGGGTGCGTACCCAGCAAGATGATGATCCGGGCCGGGAACCTGCTCGCCGAGGCGGGCCGTGTGTCCTCCCTCGCCGGTGGAGCGGAGGTGACCCCCGACTGGGGCCGGGTCGCCGGACGTATCCGGGGCGAGGCCACCGACGACTGGAACGACCAGATCGCTGCCGACCGCCTCGCGGCGAAGGGCGGCCGACTCGTACGCGGAACGGGACGGCTCACCGGGCCACGCCAGGTGACGGTCGGACCGCGCACGTTCCGGGCCCGACGCGGTGTCGTACTGGCCACGGGCTCCCGGCCGCGGATTCCCACGGTTCCGGGCCTTGCGGCGACCCCGTACTGGACCAACCGGGACGCCATGGCGACCAGGGAGCTGCCGACCTCGATGCTCGTGCTCGGAGGGGGCGCCATCGGCGTGGAACTCGCCCAGGTCTTCGCCCGCTTCCGCTGCGCGGTCACCGTCGTCGAGGGACAGGACCGGCTGCTGTCGCAGGAGGAACCGGAAGCCGGGGAGCTCGCCGAAAAGGTCCTGCGTGCCGACGGCGTCACCGTGCTCACCTCGGCCCGGGCCCGACAGGTCGGCCATGACGGCACCGGATTCGTCGTCCATCTGGAAGGCGAAGGAGAGCCGCTGCGAGCCGAACGGCTGCTCGTCGCGACCGGGCGCCACGCCGACCTCGCCGCGCTGTCCGTCGAGGCGGCGGGTCTCGACCCTTCGGCTCGAACCGTGCGCACGGACGGGCAGATGCGGGCCGGGGAAGGGCTCTGGGCCATCGGTGACATCACCGGCGACGGCAGCTTCACGCATGTCTCGATGTATCAGGCGGAGATCGCCGTACGGGACATCCTCGGGCGTCCCGGTCCCGACGCTGACTACCGGGCACTGCCCCGGGTCACCTTCACCGACCCCGAGATCGCGGCCGTGGGACTCACGGAGCGGCAGGCGCGCGACCAGCGCCTGCGGGTGCGCACCAGCCTGCTGCCGATCGCCTCCTCCACACGTGGCTGGATCCACGGGCGCGGCAACGAGGGGTTCATCAAGCTGATCGAGGATGCCGACCGGGGCGTGCTGATCGGGGCGACCTCGGCGGGACCGGCGGGAGGCGAGGTGTTGTACGGGCTGAACGTCGCCGTCCATGCAGAGATACCGGTCGAGCGTCTCCAGCACATGATCTACGCCTATCCCACCTTCCACCGGACCGTGGAAGCCGCTCTGGGAGCCCTGCGCTGAGCACCGTGCTCGGTCGAACCCCGGTCAACCGCACCGGACCACCACCTCGTTGGAACTCCTCTTCGACCTGTGCTTCGTCATCGCGGTGGCGCAGGCGTCCGCGAGCCTGAGCGCAGCGGTGTCCGGCGGGCACTACGCCACCGGTGCCCTGCACTTCGCGCTGGTCTTCTTCACGCTCTGGTGGGCGTGGATGAACTTCACGTGGTTCGCTTCCGCCTACGACCCGGACGACGTCCCCTACCGGTTGGCGGTGCTGCTCCAGATCACGGGGTCCAGATGGGGGGGCGTCCTCGCACCCGGCGGGGGGAGACCAGGTAGGGGCCCACCCACTTGCGGGAGTAGCCGCTCGGGTCGTCCTGGTCGGGATACGTGCGCCGGTGGGGGCGTACGAACCACTGGTGGCGGTAGACGCGGCCGGCGGTGTCCGGGCCCCACCGTCGTCGTCGGGCGGGCCGGACCTCCTCGGACTGCCACAGGCCGCGCCGGGCGTCGGTGGGCCGGCGGATCAGCAGCAGGGAGCCCAGCAGTGTCCGGATCACCCTCAGCTGGTCGTCGTTGACGCGGTCGGCGCCCACCCCGTACCGGTCCCTGCTCGTGGACACCGAACGGTGGTTTGGATCAGGACCGTTGGCGCGCCGCGGGACGGCGACCCTCGTGATGGCGAACTGCACCAGTCGACTCGCGGAGGTGCCACGTTCGCGGCCACTCAGTCGAGACAGAACTCGTTGCCCTCGATGTCCTGCATCCCGAGGCACGACTCGTTGAAGCCATCGGCAAGCAGCAGTTGCCCGCGTACCGCGCCGAGCGCGACCAGTCGTGCGCACTCGGCCTCAAGTGCGGCCACGCGCTCTTCACCCACGAGCCCGGTGCCGACCCGCACGTCAAGATGCAGCCGATTCTTGACGACCTTGCCTTCGGGAACGCGCTGGAAGAACAGTCGCGGGCCCACACCTGAGGGATCAATGCAGGCGAACGCCGAACCCTGACGCTCAGGCGGCAGCGAGCGATCGAAATCGTCCCAAGTAGCAAACCCCTCCGGTGGCGGCGGTACGACGTACCCCAACACCTCACACCAGAAACGAGCGACGCGCTCAGGTTCTGCGCAGTCGAAGGTGATTTGGAACTGCTTGATCGACGTCATCGGTCCATCGTAGAGGCGGGGTCTTTCGTCGTCTCCACGGACCCGCCCCTGGCTGGGTTGTGGCGCATGCGGCCAACTCTTGGCGATGAGTGGGACCTTGAGCCGTGGGACGACGATCCTGACAGCGCCCCACTGGAGGAGGTCCTGGCGGACTTCGGGAACGTCGCATGCGCGCGGGTGAGTTGTAGCCACGCCCCAGTACGACGAAGGAGCGTACGGGAGGCAACCCGCCCGTGCTCAGCGTCGGCGGTCGCCCGGCGCGAGCAGGCTGGTGACTTCGGCGATCGCCTCCGGGGAGGGGTGGAAATACCTCCGCACGTTCTCCGCCTTCTTGTGCCGGGACTTCGCCATCAGCCTGAGCAGGCTCGTCCCAGCCTCGCCGAGGTGGGTCAGGCCGGAGTGCCGCCACTCATGCAGATCCCATGTGGTGGAGGAACCGGCCGCCGTGCCCGCCCCGCAGCCGGAACGGGCCGGCCGGGACGGCGGCGCCGAGGTGCGGCCGACCCGGCCCTGACCGGGGCCGGATACCGGCTCCCCGACGCATGCCGTCCTCAGTGGCAGCCACGGACAGCTGCCACCGCTGTCACTTCTCGTCGTCCTCCGCTCGGCGCTCGCCCTCCGCCTGTGACGGCTGGGTGCGCGTCGCCTCGGGGTGCCGCTGCTCGGCCGGATCCATGTCCTCTTCCAGCCGCTCGCCCTCGGCCTGCGACGGAGTCGGGTACTCCTCGTACTGCCTCATGGCCGCCTCCACAAGATCACAACGAGTGCATACAATCGGAATGAGTGCATACAAAACGAGCGTAACGCTTCGGCCGGTCGGCGGCCCGGGCTGCGGGTGCCGCCCGGGCCGCCGCCGACCGCGGGCCATGCCGCACTGCGGGCCTGCGCTCGGCGGAGGAGGAGAGGGAACCGGACTCCGGCCTCCCTCTTCGCCCTCTGCTTGGGCAAGTACGCAGATGGAGGCCCACGGACGCAGTCCTGGAAGGTTGGCCCCTCGCGATCTTCAGCGGACCGAGCAGGTCCATGCGGCGAACCCGAGCTCTGCCGACGGAGGCCTCAACACCACTGCGTCCCCGAAACCTGGTTCCGCGGGGTTCAATGCGCACTCTCCGGCAGTAGCCGCCGGTCAGGCCGGCTGTGCGTACCTCGTGGCGAGCCGCCGCAGAGCGAGCATGCCCCCGATGCCGGGGATGACCGAGAGTGCGGTGGCCGTCCGGTCCGGGCCGGCCTCGCGGGCCGCCGCGATGATGACGATCAGATAGGCGCAGCCGTGCAGGGGGCCGATCGCCGAGGCAACGGCCTGCAAGTGCAGCACGCTGACATTGATCAGCAGGACCGCCAGGGAGGCGAGTTCGGCGGGTGCGGTGCCCCGTAGGAGTCTGCTCGGTCGGTTCATGGTCAGGCTCCTGTGGTGGATCCGGGGCGGACGATCATCAGGACGGTCACGGTGGCCCACAGCAGGTTGAACACCCCTGTGTACATTGCCAGTTGGCCCGCGACCCGGCGGACGGCCGTGGCATCGTGGGTCGCGTCCGTGCCGTCGAGGGCGGCGAGTACGGAGCTCTGCCGCGGCAGCACGAGTGCGGCGAGTACGGCCGCGGCGGCCACGGTCAGCGCGATCGACGTCATGAGCCATGGGCTGCCCAGCACACGCAGGCTGTTGGCGGTCGCCAGCCCGAACACCGGTACTGCGACGGCGATCACGGCGTAGACCCGGCAGATACGGTGCAGGGTCCGCACCGTGGCGAGCGCCGCCGCATCGTCGGGTGTGGCCAGGGCGCGTCGGGCAGAGGGCGGGAACATGCTGGCAGCCACGGTCACGGGACCGATGGTGATGATGGCCGCCAGGACGTGGACGGTGAGGAGAAATTTCGTCATGAGGGTTCCGGAGGCTCCAGCTAGGCGGCGGTGTCGCGGCGACCGGTGACCTTGGTGGCGGGCAGCCGGCCGGCCTTGGCCGTGCCGGTCAGCTCGTCGCCGTGGACAGCAACGTCGAAGGAGAGATGGAGGCGCATCGGCCGGGTGATCGACTGCCTCCAGGTCAGCCGGTCGGCGGCCTGGAGCGTGAGATCGGACAGCGGCACCTCCTCCGCCTCGCCCGTGGCGACGCCCCGCAGTGCGCCGCCCTCGCTGAACAGCCGCAGTACGGCCTGCTGCTGGCCGATCGGAGTGGCAATGACGATGTTCCAGATACCTTCGACAGACATGGGGTGCGCTTTCTCAAGTGCTCGGGAGCTGGCGTTCGGGGGGACGTCAGAAGCCGGCGGGAACCGGGCCGGTGGCGCGCCAGACGGTGCCCCGGCGCTCGTGGGCGAAGAGCTGCTCGACGGCGCGAGCGATGCGGGGGCCCAGTTCGCGCTCCAGCAGGTACAGGGCGAGGTCCAGACCGGAGGTGACGCCCGCGCCGGTCACCAGGTCGCCGTCGTCGACAACGCGGGCGTCGATCGCGACCACGCCGGTGGCGTCCAACAGGTCGAGACCCAAGTGGTTGGTGGTCGCGTGCCGGCCGTCGATCAGCCCGGCCATGGCGAGGATCATGGAGCCGCCGCAGACCGTGGTCATGGTCAGGCCCGGACGTTCCAGGGCTTCCTTGAGCAAGGCCGGCAGTCCGGTCTGCAGGGCACGGCCGAGCAGGACGGGGATGGAGTCCTCGTTCCCCGGGGCGTCAGGGTCGGAGGGGTCACCGAGGGGGCCCGCCGCTCCCGGCACCAGGACCAAGTCCGCGCGTTGCGGGTCGAGTGCGGCGACGGCTCGCAGCGAAAGCACTCCCGCGCCGCTGGGCACCTCGCGCGGACCTTCGGCCGAGACCAGCTCGACCTGTAGCGCACCCGCCGCGGCCATCCCGCCGGCGAACAGCACCTCGTACGGGGCGATGACATCCAGTGGGTCGAAGCCGTCGAACAGCACGATCTGGCACAGCATCGGAACGAGTCCCTTTCTGGTGGATCCGGTGGAGTAGTGCCCCCATGTGGAGCGCAGACACCGACGCTAGTCACCGGCCGGACGACCCAGTAGTGGCTGAAATGCCAGAACCCAACGGATTATGGCCAAGCGAGCCGAAAGGCCTCTCACCTGCGCAGAAAAGGCAGAGGGTGTCCGGAATCGGCTGGCCGAGGCCTGGCGTCCTTCTATGGTTGAGCCATGCATACCGTGGCCGTCCTCGCCCTCGACGGAGTCATCCCCTTCGACCTGTCCACCCCGATCGAGGTGTTCGAACGAACCCGGCGCCCCGATGGCCGCCCCGCCTACCGCGTCCGCGTGTGCGCGCCCACCGAAGACATCGACGCCGGGGCATTCACCCTGCGCGCACACTGGTCGCTGGACACGCTGGCCGAGGCGGACACGATCATCCTTCCCGGCATCGCCGACCCCGCCGCTCCCGTCCCTGACGAAGTCATCGACGCGCTGCGACAGGCTGCCGCCCGGGGCACCAGACTCGCCTCCATCTGTACGGGCGCCTTCGTCCTGGCCGCCACCGGACTCCTCGACGGCCACCGGGCCACCACCCACTGGGCCGCCGCCGCACAGTTCGCCGCCCGCCACCCCGCCATCGACGTAGACCCGGATGTGCTCTACGTGGACAACGGGCAGCTGCTCACCTCGGCCGGAGCCGCCGCCGGGCTGGACCTGTGCCTGCACCTGATCAGGTGCGACCTGGGCTCGGCCGTGGCCGCCGACGCGGCCCGCCTGTCCGTCATGCCGCTGGAACGGGAGGGCGGCCAGGCCCAGTTCATCGTCCACGAGCACCCGCCTGCCCCCCGCGGCTCGGTGCTGGAACCCCTCCTCCGGTGGATGGAGGACAACGCCCGCCAGGACCTCACCCTCGACGACCTCGCCTCGCAGGCCGGCATGAGCGTCCGCACCCTGAACCGACGCTTCCGCGAACAGACCGGCACCTCACCGCTCCAGTGGCTGCACCGGGCCAGGGTCCGCCAGGCCCAGTACCTGCTGGAGACCACCACCCACCCCGTCGACCGGATCGCACTGCAAGTCGGCTTCGGCTCACCCACCGCCTTCCGGGACCGTTTCAAGCGCCTGATCGGCACCAGCCCCCACGCCTATCGGCGCGCCTTCCAAGGGACGTGACCCTGGCCCACCAACTCCCGGACGCCGGGGTCAGCGTCCGAGTTGATGTCAGTCCTGGATCTGGATGGCGACGGCCGGACAGACGGCCGTGGCTTGGTGAACGTCGTCGGCACGCTGAGCGGGCGGCTCGGGGTTGAGGAGGACGACGATCCCGTCCTCCTCCCGCTGGTCGAACACCTCCGGCGCGAGCAGCACACACTGGCCTGCGCCGCAGCACCTGTCCTGGTCAACGGATACGTGCATGGATGCCTCTCTGTCTCTCGGCGCGGGGTATGCCGAGTGCAGACAGGGGGCGCCTGCACCGGTTCCCCGGCGCGCATGTTCTCGGAGTGCCGGATTCAGCTGCCGAGGCCGGGGGGCGAAGGCCGTCTCCAGCGAGCCGTCTCCGGCAGGCCGTCACCGGCGGCCATCACCGGCAGCGTGTGACCGGGGCCCTCCACAGTCCGACGATCGCGTCGATCAGGCCCGTGGCGGCGTCATGCCAGCTGGAGCGTGGGGTGGAGGTGTTCTCGGCAAGGGCGCGTTCACGCTCGGCGCAGGTGTGCACGATCAGCTGGCGGGCCATCGCACCCCGCTCGACGTGGACGTCGGCCGGAAGTTCGGGCAGGCACCGGTTCAGCCCTTCCAGCGTCTGCCGCAGCGCCGGGGAGGTGAGCGACTCTTCGGCCATGATGTCCTGCAGCGCCGGGTCGGTCATCACCTGGGCACAGAACCGTGCGAACCAGGTGGGGCTGCCCACCGATGCCAGATGTTCGGTGGTGGGCCGCACCAGGCAGGCCACCCAGTCCCCCAGCTCCGACGAGTCGCCGGTCTCGGCGAGCATCCGCACGCGTGCCTGCTCGATCCGCTCGGTGTGTTTCCGGGTGATCGCACGCACCAGGTCGGTTTTGGTGCCGAAGTGGTAACCGACCGCGGCGTTGTTGCCCTGCTCCGCCGCTTCGCTGACCTGGCGGTTGGACACCGCATAGACACCGCGCTCGGCGAACAGCCGCTCCGCGGCCTCAAGGATCCGCTCTCTGGTCTCGCTGACCTGCTCGGCCCGCGCCGTCCTGCCTGCCATGATCACCACCTGACCGGGACTTCACTCAACCCTCCGACGACCAGTCCCTCAAGCCGACGCAGGCCTTCCGCCGCGACGGCGAGTTCCAGCGAGGGAAGCCGGCGCANAGGCCTTCCGCCGCGACGGCGAGTTCCAGCGAGGGAAGCCGGCGCAGGAGCACCTCCAGAACGACCTGCAGTTCGGTGCGGGCCAGCGCCTGACCCAGGCATGAATGAGCCCCGGCACCGAACGCCAGATGAGCGTTCGGACTGCGGCCGAGGACCATCTCCTCGGCGCCGCCGAAAGCACTCTCGTCCCGGTTGGCCGCAGCCATACTGCACACCACGGTGGTTCCGCGCGGCAGCACGGTTCCGGCCACCTCGGCATCTTCGCCGATATAGCGCGGCATACCGAATCCCGGGTTGGCGTCAAAGCGCAGCGCCTCCTCCACCGCCGAACGCACCAGCGACCGGTCCTGCACCAGCTGCTCCCAGCGCCGCCGGTCTGCCAGCAGCATGGCCACCATCTTGCCGATCATGTTGGCCGTCGTCTCGTGCCCGGCGATCAGCAGCGCCTGACCGGTGGCCACCAGTTCCCGATCGGACAGTCCGCCGCCCTGGGCATCCGCGGAGTCCAGAAGGGAACTGAGCAGATCGTCGCTGGGCCGGGTCCGCTTCGCGGCGATGTGGCCGCTCATGTAGTCGGCGAACTCGCTCTGTGCCGCTGCGACTTCTTCCTGTGTGTAGCGGGTCAGGTTGAGCATGGTGTCGGACCAGTAGGCGAACTTGTCCCGGTCCGAGTCCGGCACGCCCAGCAGGTCGCAGATCACCCACACCGGCAGCGGGAACGCCAGCGCGGCCTTGAGGTCGGCGGGATGTCCGCGGTCGAGCATGTCGTCGATGAGCTGCTCGGTCATCGCTTCGATTCCGGGGCGCAGGGCGGACATGCGCTTGGCGGTGAACCACTTCACCACTGCCCGGCGCCACCGCTGATGTTCTTCGCCCGCCTGGGGGATCGTCGTGGCAAGGGAGTCGTTGAACACTCCCCCGGAGTCGCTGTCCGAGATCCGGGCCGCGTCGTCGGCGTTCAGGAGCCGGGTGAAGCGGGGGTCGGACAGCACCTGCTTGACGTCGTCGTACCTGGTCAGCAGGGACGCGCTGTCGCCGCTGGGCAAAGTCACCGTCGCCACCGGGCACTGCTGCCGGAGCCGCGCCCACTCTGCCGGCGGCTCCAAGGCCGTCGTGCTGGGAATCGGGTAGTTCAGCGCCTGCTGCCCGTCGCTGTGCTCCATCGCTGCCTCCTCGGTTCGGCCGTCCCTGAAGATCAGGCAACCTCGTCCGCCAAGTTAAGTCAAGCAACTGATTTAATTTTGGCCGAGAGCGTCACACCCCTGCCGGACGGAGGCTTTACCGCGCCCGAAGCCCCTTCCCCGCCCGCCAGGGTCGTGCCACAGACGAACGCTGTGGTGGCAGTTCCGGCCCTGGCCGGGATCGTGGTCGCCCTGATGCAGACCCTGGCGATCCCGCTGCTCCCGGAACTCCCCCGACTGCTGAACGCCTCGGCCTCCGACGCCACCTGGGCAGTCACGCCACCCTGCTGGCGGGGGCCGTCGCCACGCCGGTCACGGGCCGGCTGGGAGACATGTACTGGGCTGGCGGCCTCACTCCGGGCCTGTTTGCGGCAGCCGCTCTCGTGCTCACGCTGTGGGGACGGTGGGAGCTGCGGGCCGCGCAGCCACCGGCATCGGCAGCGCCACCAGCGGCGGCATCCGATCCGCGCGAAATTGATGTCGTTCACCGGTCACATTCCTGCGGCGCGGCACGTCATGGCAGTGAGGAACGCATGACACCCGGCCGGAGCAGGCCCGCACCGGCAACCGCGTGATCGGAGCACTACTGATGTCCACCACCTACGTTGTCGTCACCGTCCTGGCCGCCGCCATGGCGGGCTTCTCGGCCGCCTCCCTCTTCTTCCGGGCCAAGTGGGTCGTGCAGCCCTTGGCCGACTACGACATCCCCCGCTCGTGGTGGCCCTGGCTCGGTACCGCCAAAGCCGCAGGAGCGGCGGGCCTGCTGGTCGGCCTGATCCTGCCGGTTGTCGGCGTCATGGCCGGGATCGGCCTGGTGCTGTATTTCGCCGGTGCTGTCGTCACCGTCGTCCGGGCGCGCTGGTACTCGCACATTCCGTTCCCGCTGCTGTACGCGGCGCCGGTGGTCGGCGCCTTGGTGCTCGGGTTCACCGCCTGAGCAGCGTCCCGGCCCCGTAAACCGGAGCGAAGAACCTGCCGGTGAGCTACTCCCCGAAGAAGCTCGGGTTCTTCCAGGATCCCGAAAGTAGGCGCCTGAATCGGGCTTTGCCCGTCAGGCGCCCTTCGCGTTGTTCACGCGCGCTTCCTCCGGAGTCCCACGTATGCGACGAACGGTGGGACTCACTGCACTCACTGGACTCGCTCCCTTCCTGAAACTTCTCACTGTGCGGGTTCCGTGCACCGTGACCGACGCGTACTCACCGGTGCGAGTGACCTTGTGCTCCGGTTGGCGTCGGTGCTTCTGCGGGGCGGCCGATTCGGTGCTGGGCTGGCGTCACAAGCCGTGCACCGGCTGCCTTTGGTGTGCCCTTGTGCCTCTTCCGCATCAACTTCCGCATCGGTGTGCCAGGAGCCGAATTCGCCTGCGTGCGAAGCCGCCCGACGCTCCTCAAGCACTCGAAGTTCCCGTCAAGGAGAGAAGTGACCACTATCTCAGCGCGCCCTACGGCTGCCCCGGAAATCGAGCAGCTTCCGGAACCGCCACTGCGCAGATCCAGGGAAATCCAGGGCAACATCCTGGCCGCGTTCAACAAGGACTACATGGCGTTCCGCTATGTGCGCTTCCCCGACGACAAGGGCGCGGGTGGCCGCGGCTGGCTGTCCGTCATGCTGAACACCGTCTCGGTGACCGCCGCGGTCGAGGACTTCAATGAGGAGTTCTCGCTTTCCCGCCGGGCCTATGGCCAGGATCCGTCCATCACTGCCACCTGGGTCGGGGTGTCCTTAACTTTCGAGGGCCTGGTCCAGGTCGCCCGCGAGCCCGAAAAGGTGAAACAGGATCTGACGCCGTTCGGATCGTTCATGACGGGCGCGGCCGGAATGGCGGCAAGCCTCGCCGACGACGGTACGAGCGCCCCCGAGAACTGGCTCTTCGGCTCGGACCGGACCGGCGTACACGCCGTACTGATCGTCGCCGCGGACACGGAGGAGGCGCTCAACGAAAAGCTCAAGAACATCACCGCAGCGGATTCGGCGCACGGTGTGACGCTGGTCCATCAGGATGACGGCCGCACCCTGACCGGCGACCTGCGCGGGCACGAGCACTTCGGGTACAAGGACGGCATCTCCCAGCCAGGAGTCAAGGAATTCCACCGCGAGGACCGGGACAACCCCGGTTTCCGGGAGAACCGCGCGGGGGCCGTCCTGGTCGAGCCCGGTGAATTCGTCTTCGGTCACAAGAGTGAGAGCGGAAACCCGCCTGAGGGACCCAAGTGGCTGGACAACGGCTCTCTTCAGGTGGTGCGCCGGCTGCGGCAGGACGTCGCCGGCTGGAATGACGCAGTGGTACGCGAGGCGGGCAAGTTCCGGCCGAGCGGCATCTCCCCCGAGCTGCTGGGCGCGTGCCTGGTCGGTCGGATGAAAGACGGCACGCCCCTCGCGCAGGGCGAAAACCCGGTGACCGGGGTCGGTCCCGGGCGCAACGACTTCACCTACGAGAACGACGGGCCGGGGAAACAGACCCCGTGCGCCGCGCATATCCGCAGAACGACTCCCCGCCACTTCGAGCCCACCCAGCGTCACCGCATCATGCGCCGCGGCATTCCGTACGGTCCCGCGTACACGGGGGGCAATGACGACACGGACCGCGGCCTGATGTTTGTGTGCTACGGCACCTCGATCGAGCGACAGTTCGAGTTCGTACAGCGGGTCTGGTCGAACAACCCCAATTTCGTGCCCGGAACGAGTGGTGCGCCCAACGGTATCGACAAGGTGACCGGCACCATCAAACAGGGCGATCCCGGCAGCCCGGATGCCCACATCGTGCTGGCCGACGGCCAGGAGGGCACCGTGTCGATGGACCGGTTCGTGCGGACCACCGGTGCGGTGTACGCCTTCACGCCCTCCATCACCACCCTGCGGCGGCTCGCCGCGAACCAGTCCCTGCACGAGGAGGCCTGAGCCGCCATGGACGACACCCGCCATGACATCCGCGGTGAGCACACCGGAGTCGAGCGCGCCAACGAGAAGACCTATCAGCAGCTCGCCCGCGAACTCCTGCTGGTCGGCCCCGAGCCGGCCAATGAAGACCTCAAGCTGCGCTACCTCGATGTTCTGATCGACAAGGGGCTGGAACGTCCCGTCGCGTCCAAGCGCATCCTGATCGTCGGAGCCGGCATCGCCGGCCTGGTCGCCGGCGATCTGCTGACCCGCGCCGGACACGATGTGACGATCCTGGAAGCCAACGCCAACCGGGTCGGCGGCCGGATCAAGACCTTCCACGCCAAGAAGGGCGAGCCACAGCCCTTCACCGACCCCGCGCAGTACGCGGAAGCCGGGGCGATGCGCCTGCCCAGCTTCCATCCGCTGACCCTGGCGCTGATCGACAAACTCGGCCTGAAGCGGCGGCTGTTCTTCAACGTCGACATCGATCCGACGACGGGTAATCAGACTGCCCCCGTACCGCCGGTGGTCTACAAGTCGTTCAAGGACGGCAAGATCTGGACGAACGGCGACCCCAGTCCCGAGTTCCGGGAGCCGGACAAGCGCAACCACGCCTGGATCCGCACCAACCGCGCGCAGGCACGGCGCGGCCAGTACGCCAAGGACCCGTCCCAGCTCAACGAGGGCTTCCACCTCACCGGCTGCGAGTCGCGGCTGACCGTCGCCGAGATGGTCAACCAGGCCCTGGAGCCGGTGCGCGACTACTACTCCGTACTCCAGAGCAACGGGAAGCGGATCAACAAGCCCTTCAAGGAGTGGCTGGACGGCTGGGCCGGGGTCGTCCGCGACTTCGACGGCTATTCGATGGGCCGCTTCCTGCGCGAGTACGCCGGGTTCAGCGATGAGGCCATCGAGGCGATCGGCACGATCGAGAACATGACCTCGCGGCTGCACCTGGCGTTCTTCCACAGCTTCCTGGGCCGCAGCGACATCGACCCCACCGCCACGTACTGGGAGATCGAGGGCGGCAGCCGGAAGCTTCCGGAGGCGCTCGCCAAGGATCTGCGGGACCAGATCGTGATGGGCCAGCGGATGGTCCGGCTGGAGTACTACGACCCGGGCCGCGACGGCCATCACGGCGGGCTCGCCGGACCGGGCGGCCCCGCCGTCGCCATCCAGACCGTGCCCGAGGGCGACCCGTACGGAGAGGTGCAGACCTGGACCGGTGACCTGGCGATCGTCACCATCCCCTTCTCCAGCCTGCGGTTCACCACCGTGACCCCGCCGTTCTCGTACAAGAAGCGCCGCGCCGTCATCGAGACGCACTACGACCAGGCCACCAAGGTGCTCCTGGAATTCTCGCGCCGCTGGTGGGAGTTCACCGAGGAGGACTGGAAGCGGGAGCTCGACGCCATCGCGCCCGGTCTGTACGAGTACTACCAGCAGTGGGGCGAGGACGACGCCGAGGCCGCGGTGGCCATGCCGCAGAGCCTGCGGGACCTGCCCACCGGACTGCTCGGCGCCCACCCGAGCGTGGACGAGAAGGAGATCAGCCAGAAGCAGGTGGAGTACTACCGCAACTCCTCACTGCGCGGCGGTGTGCGGCCGGCCACCAACGCCTACGGCGGCGGCTCCGCCACCGACAACCCCAACCGCTTCATGTACTACCCCTCCCACCCCGTCCCCGGCAGCCCCGGAGGCGTGGTGCTGGCCGGCTACTCCTGGTCGGACGACGCCGCGCGCTGGGACTCCTTCGAGGACGCCGAGCGCTACGGCTACGCCCTGCGCAACCTCCAGTCGGTGCACGGCCGCCGTATCGAGGTCTTCTACACCGGTGCCGGCCAGACCCAGAGCTGGCTGCGCGACCCGTACGCCTGCGGTGAGGCCGCCGTCTACACCCCGCATCAGATGACCAGCTTCCACCTTGATGTGGTGCGGGCCGAGGGGCCGGTGCACTTCGCCGGTGAGCATGTGTCGCTCAAGCACGCGTGGATCGAGGGAGCGGTGGAGACGGCCGTACGTGCCGCCATCGCCGTCAACGAGGCTCCCGCGGTGGACGAGAGCGCCATTGCCGCGCGGGCCGCGGCGCCCCGCGAGCGCCGGTTCGCCGCCGCATCGCCGGACCAGCCGCGAGAGGACGTGCTGACGTCATGACCACATCCCAGACCTGCACCGTGGCCGAGTACCTTGCCCTCAGGCTGGAAGAGCTCGGCATCACCCATCTGTTCGGCGTTCCGGGCGACCACCTGGGCCCGTTTCTGACGACCCTGCACGAGAAGACCAAGGTGCGCTGGGTGGGCAACCCCACCGAGGGAGGCGCCGGCCAGGCCGCGGACGCGTATGCGCGGGTGAAGGTCGCCGACGCGGAGATCGCGCTCGGCGAGCAGGGCATCGGCGCGGTCGCGGTCACCTACAGCGTGGGCGCGTTCAACCTGCTCAATGCGATCGGCGGCGCCTTCGCCGAGTACGTACCGCTGATCGCCATCAACGCCGCTCCCTCGTACGAGCAGTGGCTCAACCAGCAGGCGATCGGCCTGCTCACGTCGCACATGTCCCAGCGCCCGACCAGCAACCTGGACGTCTACCGCCAGGTGACGGTGGACGCCCAGGCCATCTCCAACCCGGGCCTGGCCCCCATCCAGATCGACAGCGCGATCATCGCGTGCCTCTCCCACCGCCGGCCGGTCTATCTGGAGGTCATGGAGGACGTCTGGGGGGCGCGGTGTCCGGCACCGCACGGTCGTCTGACGCGGCGGGAGCGGCCCGTAACGGAGCGGAACAAGCGCCTGCTGGAGGAGGCGGTCACCGCGACCGTGGACCTCATCCGGCGCTACAGCAACCCGATCCTGTGGGCCGGCGAGGAGATCGACCGCTTCCGGCTGTCCGACGAGTTCGAGAAGCTGGTACGCGACACCCGCATCCCGTTCTGCACCACCATCGGCGCCAAGTCCGTCGTCTCGGAGTACACCCCGGGCTTCTCCGGGGTCTACAACGGCAAGGCCAGCAATCCGGATGTGGCCGAGGTCTTCCACAACGCGGGCTGCCGCATCGGGCTGGGATCGTGGGCGACCTCGAAGAACCTCGGCGGCAAGCGGTCGATCGGCGACGACTGGGCGGTCGCCGCCCATGAAGGTGTACGTGTCGGCGCCTCGTACTTCCCCGATGTACAGCTCGCCGAGTTCATCCCCGCGCTACGGGAACGCCTGGTCGCCGAGTTCGGAAGCGGTGCCTTCGCCGCGGACTACTTCGCCCGTGCGCATGACGAGGGCCTCGACGTCCCTGACAGCACCGCCGCTTACCTGGACTCCCAGACCGGCGGGCCGTACCCGGAGAGCATGACGTACGACAGCTTCTTCCGGCATATCAACGCCTTCCTCGAATCGCAGACCAGCGAGCCCCCGGGCGAGCGCAGCAACCCGTTCACCGTGGTGTGCGACGCCGCGTTCGCGCTGATCGGCTCGATGAATCTGCGGATGGCGGAGCGCGCCTCGTACGTGGCGCAGAACAGCTGGCTGTCCATCGGCTACTCGGTCGGCGCGGCCACCGGGGTGGCGCTCGGCCGGCGCCATGCGGGAAAGCGCCCGATGGTCTTCGTCGGCGACGGCTCGTTCCAGGAGACGTGCCAGGAGATGTCCACCCATGTGCGGCACGGTCTGCGCCCGGTGGTGTTCGTCCTGGACAACGAGGCCTTCTACGGCATCGAGCAGATGCTCGTCCACCCCTGCTACTACCAGGACGGGAGACCCCGCTCCGACGGCGCCGAGTTCTACAACGAACTGCACCCCTGGCGGTACGAGAAGCTCGCGGAGGTCTTCGGCTCCACCAAGCACCCGATGAACGGCTTCGCCGTCCGTAAGCACGACGAACTCGCCGCCCTGCTCAAGCGGATCGCCGAGCCCACCGACGCGATCAACCAGGGCCCGATCATCGTACGGGCGCAGTTCAAGCGGCACGACTATCCCGAGGCACTCAAGTACAAGATCGCCGAGAACTGTCCGCCGCCCGGCGGCGTACCGTCGGAAGGGAACGTGGGATGACCAGCGCGAAGAAACAGCGGTCCGCGGCGACGGGCACCACCGTCGACGGCTCCGCGAAGGCGCTCCGGCACGCCATGAGCGGTCTGTCCGGGCCGGAGGCCACCGGCTGGACCGGCACCGTACGGCCCGCCGGAACCCCGGGCGAGGGCGCGAAGGTACTGATCCTGGGCGCCGGTGTCGCGGGCCTGACGGCCGCCTACGAACTGAGCATGCTCGGCTATCGGGTCACCGTCCTGGAAGCACAGGATCGCGTGGGCGGGCGCAACCGCACCGCGCGCAGGGGCGACAAGCTCCACGAGATCGATGATCACGGTGCCGTCACCCGCACGCACACCTGCGCATTCGACGACGGCCTGTACCTCAACCTCGGGCCCGGCCGGATCCCGTACCACCACCGCCGGGTGCTCAAGTACTGCCGTGACTTCGGGGTGGAGCTGGAGCCGTACGTCATGGAGACCACGGCGAACCGCGTCCGCCCGCCGCATGCCGAGGTGACCTGGGCCAACCGGCGGGTGGCGAACGACACCCGCGGCCACCTCGCGGCCAAGCTCGCCGAGACGCTGGTCAGCACGGACACCTTCACGGGTGAACTCCGCGATCTGTTGCGGGTGTTCGGCGCGCTCGACGCGAACGGCAAGTACCGCGGCTCCACCCGCTCCGGTTATCTGGACAGACCCGAGATCGAGGAGTGGCCCGTACCGGCCCCGGCGCTGTCCTTCGAGGACCTGGTGAACTCGGGCTTCTGGAAGGCCCGTTTCTACCAGCCGGTCGACTATCTGTGGCAGGCCACGATGTTCCAGCCGGTCGGCGGCATGGACCACATCGTCAAGGCGCTGGCACGCGAGGCCAAACGGGCCGGCGCGAAATTCGTGCTGGGCGCCGAGGTCCGTGAGATCGGGATCGATCCGCGCGGCCTCGGGGTCACCCTCACGTACCGCAAGGGCGACGACGAGTTCCATGAGGACGCCCGCTACTGCGTCAGCAACATCCCGGTCCCGGTGCTCCGCAAGATCAAGCTGAACCATTTCTCGGACCCCTTCGAGCAGGCGATCCGCCTCGTGGAATTCGAGAAGACCTGCAAGGTCGGCTGGCAGGCGAACCGCCGCTTCTGGGAGGGCGACCTCGGCGGAATGGACGACACCGAGGGGATCTACGGCGGCATCAGCTGGACCGGCCACAACATCACCCAGCTGTGGTACCCGTCCAACGACTACTTCTCCGACAAGGGGACCCTGACCGGCGCCTACAACTTCGAGGACGCGGCCGACACCCTCGGGAAGCTCTCTCCGGACAAACGCCTGCGGCTGGCCCGCGACGGCGCCATCGAGCTGCACCCGGAATTCGCGGACAGAAAGCTCGTACCCGATGAGAAGGGCGTCTCCATCGCCTGGCACAAAGTGCCCTACCAACTGGGTGGATGGGCAGCGTGGAAGCCGGAGAAGGAAAGCCACAAGAAGGCGTACAAGCAACTGCTCCAGCCCGAGGGCACCGACGCGTTCTTCGTCACCGGCGACCAGATCTCGCCCCTGCCCGGCTGGCAGGAGGGCGCCATGATGTCGGCCCACTACGTCGTCCAGCAGATCCTGGGCATCATGCCCCTGAGCGCGCCCGAGGAGATCGCCGTACCCGACTCGGTCGCGCTGACGCAGGGTCTGTTCTGAGGGGTTGCGATGGCTCCGACGAGTTCCGATGCGGTCTGACGGGCTCTGGCGAGTTCTGACCTGCCGGGGGGGGCGATTCCCCCGGCAGGGGGCCGGTTCGGCGGCACTTTCGGCGGCATCCGGTTTCGGCACTAACCAGGATGCGGTCATGGCCGACCCGGCCCCTCCCTCGGCTTTTGTGCGATCCGTTGGCAGTAGCGCCCGGCCTCAAAGACCGTGGGTCAAGAAGGCGTTGGAGCAACTGTCCGCTTGATCTGCACCGCCCAGACGAGAAGTGCCGCGGCCGCGACGGAGACAACCGCTGTAAACATTCCGGCGCGGATGGAGAAATGCGTGGTCACCGTGCTCGACAGCAAGGCACCCAGGGGAACACCGAGACCGGAGGAAAACGTTCTTCTGGTCGTGTTCACCCGGCTCTGCATTTCCGGAGGAGTGACCTCCTGCGAATAGTTCATGGTGTTCACCAGGACCATGAGATAGACGGTTCCCCACAAGGTGATGGCCACGAGAGCGATGCGCCAGTCCGTCGTCATCACGACCAACAGACCGAGCAGGGACCCGAGCGGCAGCGCGACGAGCAGCAACTGGAAGGCGCCGATGCGTCGCCGCACCCTCGGCAGCACGAGGGATCCCCCGATTCCGCCGGCGCTCCAGGCCGTGTAGAGCAGACCGATCCGTGGATCCGAGTCGTGGAGCCCCAGACCGCTGCCCGCGAAGACGACGAGTTGCCCGACGATGGCCCCGCCGGAGATCGACTGCAAGGTGCCGACGACCGTCATGGTGCGCAGCGTCGGGAGCCCCCAGAGGAAGCGGAGACCCTCCTTGATCGACTTTCGGTAGCCGGGCCACTTGGCCGCCGGCCTGCTGCTCTGCGGCGCGCGAGGGCCGATGCCCCTGATGAAGAAGGCGGAGGCGAGGAAGGTCACGGCGTCGAGGGCGATGGTGCCGGCCGGCTGCACGGCGGCGATCAGTGCGCCGGCGGCCGCCGTGCCGGCGATGCGCACGGCCGTCGAGGACCCGTAGAGCAGGCTGTTGGCCCGGGCGATATTTTCCTTGCCGACGACCGCCGGAACGAGTCCGTAGACGCCTGCCTCGAAGAACAGGGCACCGCTGGACGACAGCAACGCGGCCGCGACGATATGCCAGGGGGTGAGGAATCCCAAGGCGGAAGCCAGCACGATGCTCGCCATGGAGAACGCACAGACCAGATCCGAAAGGGTCATAAGAAGGCGGCGATCGAATCGGTCCGCCACCACACCCGCGATAAGCCCGAAAAGTACATAGGGGATGGTTTCCGCCGCCGCCACCAGCGAGACCACTACCGGTGACTTCGTGACCTGATACGCCAGCACCGGCAATGCCACCATCGACATCGCCGAACCCAGTCCTGAAATGGTGCGGGAGATCCAGAAGAATCGAAATCCGGATAAGTTACGGAGTGAAGTCGCGGGAACCACAAGGGATTCATCGACGGTGGCCTGTTCAGAGGATTCAGCCATAAGGGTTTATAGGCAGATCTCTGAGCACGCGTCAACCCGCTACCGGCCCCGCTCGCCCCAGGGACTCATTCCACAGTTCTCAGAGCCGCGGAAAAGGATTCGGCGATGCCGGCGAGGTTCTGCGTCACCCGGGGAGGCGGTGCCGCGTCCGGCTCCACCGTGCAGCACTGCCCGGGCGCAGAGCCACGGAGAACGCTCGGCCGGGAAACCACTCCCGGCCGAGCGTCGGCACGAACTGTTCGCGGCCACGCACCCGTGATGCGTCACTGCACATCGGCGATCACGTGGTGCGCGATCACTCAGGCGGGAGGCAGCTTCCCGTGTCCGAAGAGCTTGCGTTCGTCGTGCAGGGCGAACGGCGTGGTCCTGAGGTCGACGATCTGGATGCCGAAGATCTTCAGTTGCAGCATCAGCTGGGTCTTCAGGTCGTAGCCCGCGCTGAGCGCCCACGCCGGGGTGCCGCCGCCGGTGGCCGCCGCGGCCCGTCCGGTGAGGTGGACGGACAGATCTCCGCCCACGCCCGCCGTGTCGTAGAGGAACACCTGGGCCTGCACGCCGACGCGGGCCGTCGCGGTGGCCGCGCCCTCGACCCGGGGAGCGGCGCCCTTGGTCTGCTGCTGCGCCTTGTGCAGCGGCTGCCACCCGTGCGCGCGGTCGTACTGCGCGCCGACGGCGAACGCACCGGAGGTGCGCTGATCGGCGTCGAGCACGATGCGCCCGCCCGCGGTGAAGCGGTAGGTGAAGGTGACCTCGGTGCTGACCACGACGGGGACGGGGCCCACCCAGAAGACGTGCCGCCCGGTGACCGCCGCCAGCGGCACCGCGACCTGCCCGGTGTCGGCGGTGCCACGCACCTTGCCGTGCACCTGCCATCCGTAGGCATAGGAGCCGCCGAGGCCGATGGCCGCGCGCTGCGGCAGCAGGTTCAGCCCGCCGCGCTTCTCGTACTGGAAGATCAGCTCGGGCCGGAACGTCACATCGCCGGACAGCCGGGCCGGAGACTTACCGGTCGCCTCCACACCCTTGGGCAGCGGCACATTGACGCCCAGCCGCAGGGTGGTGAGCGCCTTCGCCGCACCGGGCGTCAGCGCGCCGCGCGGAGAGGTGAGGGCCGCGCGCGTCCCGGTGTGGGTGAGCTGGGTACGCATCGCCCCGGAAGCGGAGGCAGACGCGGAGGCCGACGGGCTCGGCGAGACCTCGCCCTGGCCGTCACCGGCGGGAGCGCTCGCCCCGTCGGACGGCGTGCTCGCCCCGTCGGACGGCTCGGCCGGGCCGCCGGTGGACGGGTTGCGCACCGTGACGCCGGGCGAGAGCGGCTTGACGGTGAGTTCGCCGGTCCGCAACGCCGCGCGCTGGTCCACCTTCTGCTCGCCGAGCAGCTCCGAGAGTGTCGCGGGGACGGTGTTCACCCGGACCTCGCCGCCACGGGACCCGGTGACCTTGCCCACCTTGAACAGCGCACCGGAGGGGGCCTGCCGGCTGGGCGCGGCGGCGACGACATCACCCGTGCGCACGGTCTTGCCGGCGGACGGCTTCAGCACCGCCCGCTTGCTGTGGGCGTCGTACGACGAGAGCCGCACGGAGACCGAACGGTGGGAGCCGGCGGGCGCGTCGGAGGGCTTGGCGACGACGGCGCCGCCCTCGGGGCCGGCGGCTCCGTCACTGCCGTCCGGCACGGCGTCCGGGCTCGTGGACCCGGCGGCCCGTATACCGGCCGGGGACGTGCCGGCGCCGTCGGAGTCCGAGAGCAGTGCGTGGGTGCCGAGGGCGGCGGGGATGAGTACGCCGACCGCAGCGGCGGGCACCGCGATACGGCGCCAGGAAACAGCCATGGGATTCCTTGGTGATGGGGGGTGGCACGGGGAGGAAAAGCAGGGCCGCGTACCGAACGGCGGATGGATCCTGACGGCTGCTCAAAAGTCGTCCAAGATCGAACATCTGTAGGGGTTCGGGCGGCTTCCTCGTAGCATGGCGATGAATGATCGCTTTCGCTATGGGGAAAGACACCGAGTCGGGAGGGGACGGGTGGAGACTTCCACAACGGTGCCGGAGGCCGTCGCCGCGTTGCACGCCGGAATCGACCTCCTCACCGACGAGGTCGTTCACGACCTCAGGGCCCAACTCCCCTCCTACGCGGCGGTGTCGGCGGACGAGCTCCGGCCGCGGGTGGCGGCGTCGCTGCGCAACGGCCTGGCGCTGGTGCAGCGCTGGTCCGCCGAGGACCACCGGTCACCGCGGGGAGCCGGACGCGGCGGCCGGACGTACGACATCCCGGCCACGCATCTCGATGAAGTAACGGCCCTGACCCGCTCGTTGCCGGTCGAGGACATCATCACGGCCTACCGGATCGGAACGGACATCGTCTGGCGGCGGTTCGGCGAGGAGATGGCGGTCCGGCACGGCACCGCCGAGGACCTGCTGCCGATCGCCGAGACGCTCCGCGCCTGGGCCGACGCCAATACCCTGCACATCGTCCGCAGCTGCCGCGCCGGCCTCCAGCCGAGAGCGGTGACGGCGACGGACCACCGGCGGGCAGCGCTGGTCCGCGCGCTGCTGCTCGGCGAGGCACGGTGGGACGACCCCTCGCTCAGCGGCGTTGCGATGGACACCGGGCAGCCCGATGTCCGCCCGGCCGACGACTGCCGGGCCGACGGCCACCCCGATGACGGGGCGACGGACTGCGCATACGACCAGAACGTCCTGCGCCTCCCCTTCCGCGCGCGGCTGCCCGGCGTTCCCGGGCCCGATCCCGCCCCGCGCGTCCCCGCCCAGTCCCACTCCGGCTCCGACTCCGACTCCGATGACCGCGCCCTCGCCCGCACCATCGATCTGCTGCGCCCCTGGCTCGCCCTGGACACCGCGGGGAAGCCCCTGGTCACGACCGTGGACGGGGATGTGGCGGGGCTGCTGGTCGGACGTCCGGGCGGACTGTGCCACAGCCTGGTCGTGGGGCTGGGCGCCCCGGCGCCCGCGTCCGGACTCGCCAAGGAATTCACCCGGGCCACCCAGGCGCTCCGCGCCGCCGTCGGCTCCGGGCTCGTCGGCGCGTTCACCCGCGACGAACTGGGGCTGCGGGCCACGGTCGTGGCCATGCCGGACGTCGGCGAGCAGCTGGTACGTCTGCGCCTGGCGCCGCTGGCCGAACGGGGCGAGGACGGTGCCCAGTTGGAGGAGGCCGCGGCCGCCTACCTACGGCAGGGGCTGCGCCTGGAGGCCGCCGCGCGGACCCTCTACGTCCACCCCAACACCCTGCGCAACCGGCTGCGGCGCTTCGAGGAGATCACCGGAAGCAGCCTGCGCGACCCGGCCGATCTCGCGGAGATCTGGTGGGCGCTGACCCACCGTCTGATCCACGGTCCGGCGAGCTGAGGCGCACACCCAGCCGCTGCCGGCAGGCGCGGCCGACTCTCACGGATGTCGGCTGCGCCTGCCGGTCCCGGCCTTCGGACCGTTGTTACGGCGCCATCTCGTACGCCCCGGCCAGTGCCTCGACGCGCTCCCAGACACGCTGGGAGCGGGCGTCGTCGACGACCGGGCGCCGGACCGCGTCCAGCGCCCAGCGCTGCTGTTCCGCGGTGGCGGAGTCCTTGCCGTGCAGCTCGACGGCGTGCGCGGAGAAGTCGCGGACGAGGACGGCGAACAGTTCGTCCAGCACGTCCTCCTCCAGGCCGGTCAGGCGCGCCTGCTCCAGGATCAGCTGGCCGTGCACGACCAGCGCGAACAGCTGGCCGACGGCGAGCAGAAGGTCGAGGTCACGGCTCTGCTCCTCGCCGGGGGCGGCGGTGGTGACGAACTCGCACAGGGCGTTTGCCTGCTCGCGGAAGCGGCCGACGTTGGGCACCTCGGCATAGGCGTCGTAGGCGATGCGCCAGTCGTGGAAGCGTACGGAGCCCAGACCGCGGGCCGGTCCCTGCCGGAAGAGGAACGCATCGTCGGCCGCGTCGAGGCGGGTCGGCACGGGCGCGTACTCGGCCGGGTCCAGCAGGTGGTTGCGCATGAACTTGAGGATCAGCGCGAGGTTGACGTGGACCGTGCCCTCCAGCTTCGGCAGCCCGCGGATCTCGGATGCGGCCTGGGCGAAGTAGGTGTCCTTCTCGAAGCCCTTGGCCGCGATGACGTCCCACATCAGGTCGATGACCTTCTCGCCCTCGGTGGTCACCTTCATCTTCGTCATCGGGTTGAAGAGGAGGTAGCGGCGGTCGTCGGGGCCGGCGGAGCGGAAGTAGTCGACGGCGCGGTCGCTGAACAGCTTCATCCCGACGAGGCGGGCATATGCATCGGTCAGCTCGCGGCGCACGTGCGGGAAGGCGGTGACGGGACGGCCGTAGAGGATGCGGGTGTGCGCGTGGGTGACGGCCTCGTACATCGCGTGCTCGCAGATGCCGATCGAGGCGGTGCAGAGGTTGAACTTGCCGACGTTGACGGTGTTGAGGGCGGCGTCGAAGGCGGCGCGGCCGGTGTGCAGTACGTCGTCGGGGCCGACCGGGTAGTTGTCGAGTCGGAACTCGCTGACGTACTTCGAGGAGTCGACGACGTTCTTCACGAGGTGGTACGCCGGGTGGCGGCTGTCGGCGGCGAAGAAGACATAGCCGTCCGGGCCCTCGATGTCGGTGCGGCGGCCGAAGACGGAGACGAGCCCGGCGGCGTTGCCGTTGCCGATGTAGTACTTGGAGCCGCTGGCCCGGAAGCCGCCGGCACCGTCGACGTCCGGCTCCAGCAGCATATCGGTGGAGTAGATGTCGGCGCCGTGGGCCTTCTCGGACAGGCCGAAGGCGAGCACCTCACCCTGGGAGAGGAGTTCGGCCGCGCGGGTGCGAGCGGCGGCGTTGTCGCTCTGCCAGACCGGGCCGAGGCCGAGGATGGTGACCTGCCATGCGTACCAGTAGTCGAGCCCGTAGAAGCCGAAGATCTCGTTGAGGGCGGCTATCCGGGCGGTGTCCCAGCGCTTGTCCTGCTGCCCGTCGGCGGCGGAGGCGGGCGTGAGGAAGGTCGCGAACAGCCCTTCCTTGGCGGAGAACGCGAGGAAGTCCGCCAGCCAGGCGCGGGAGCGGTAGTCCTCGATCAGCTTGCGCTTACCGCGGTCCTCGAACCAGTCGACGGTGGCGCGCAGCAGCCTGCGGGTCTCGGGGTCGAAGTGCGCCGGGTCGTAGGTGCGCGGGTTGAACAGCAGCGGGTCGGCCATGGAGGTTCGCCTTTCCGGCTTGGAGGTTGAGGGTTGGTGGGCGGAAAGCTTCAGATGCGTGACGGTGAACGGCGGGGTCCGGCCGGGCGGGTGGCGCGTCGACGCCGCGTCAGCGCTCGGGACCGAGCCGGCGGAGGGTGTCGAGTACATCGTCGAGCCAGGCGAGCGTCATCCGCTCGTACGCGATGCCGCCGCGCAGCACCACATGCTGGAGCTGCTGCCCGGCGTCGGGCGTCGCGGGGGCCTTTGGCCCGGTGAAGTCGCGCCGCTCCCCCGCGAGATAGTGCGCGAGCCGGTCGGTGTGCGCCTGGTGGTGCCGCTCGACCTCGCGGATCAGCGCGGCGGGATCGTCGAAGGCCGCGCCGCGGATCTTCACGGCGAGCTCGTGCCGGACGCTCTCGGGTTCGATCGGCTCATGGAGCCACTGGGAGAGGACGTCCCGGCCGAGGGCGGCGACGGAGTACTCCTTCTTGTCCGGCCGGGCCTGCTGCGGCACCTCGCGGACGTCGATCCAGCCGTCGCTCTCCATGCGCTTGAGGACGCGGTAGATCTGCTGATGGGTGGCGGTCCAGAAGTACCCGATGGACCGCTCGAACCGCCGGGACAGCTCATAGCCGGAGCCCGGCTTCTCCAGCAGAGAGACGAGGATCGCGTGTTCGAGCGCCATGCCCCGATCTTTCTATGCAACTCGTTGCATAGACAAGTGGCACCGCCACGGTGAGACACGGCTCACCCGGCCGACCCACACGTGGCGATGCGTCGGCGCGGCTACTCGAACCGCGAGGCGTCGCCCGCCCCTCGGCGTACGATCTCGACCTCACCGCCGGAGAAGTCGATGACGGTGGTCGGCTCGGTGCCGCAGTCGCCCGAGTCGACGACGGCGTCCACCACATGGTCGAGCCGTTCCTTGATCTCCCAGCCCTGAGTCATCGGCTCCTCCTCGTCGGGCAGGAGCAGGGTGCTGGAGAGCAGCGGCTCGCCGAGCTCGGCGACCAGGGCCTGGGCGACGACATGGTCGGGGATCCGGACTCCGACCGTCTTCTTCTTCGGGTGCAGCAGCTGGCGCGGGACCTCCCTCGTCGCGGGGAGGATAAAGGTGTAACTGCCGGGCGTCGCCGCCTTGATCGCGCGGAACACGTCGTTGTCGATCTGCACGAACTGCCCCAGTTGTGCGAAGTTCTGGCACACGAGGGTGAAGTGGTGACGGTCGTCGAGGTTCCGGATCGACCGGATCCGATCGATCCCGTCGCGGCTGCCCAGCTGGCACCCCAATGCGAAGCAGGAGTCCGTCGGGTACGCGACGAGCGCGCCGGAGCGGATACTGTCGGCCACCGTGCTGATGGTGCGCCGCTGAGGATTCTCGGGGTGTACGTCAAAATACTTCGCCATCCGCCGAGCGTACGTGATCAGGACCCCCGCGCCCCGGCCCGCGGACGCTGCCGCCGCGCCGGGCCCGCCCCCGCGCCCTCATCAAGCAAACCTTTGAGCACCCATAAGCGTCACTTATGAGGTCATAGATCCGAGCCAGGTACCTGACCAGGCAATTCGTTGCGAGGCTGGCGACCGAGACAGCCGTCGCCGTTCGAAGGGAACCAGTCATGCCCCGCCCCCTGCGGGTAGCCATCGTCGGAGCCGGACCCGCCGGGATCTACGCCGCCGACGCGCTGCTGAAGTCCGAGGCCGCTGCCGAGCCGGGGGTGTCCATCGACATCTTCGAGCGGCTGCCCGCCCCGTTCGGGCTGATCCGGTACGGCGTCGCCCCCGACCACCCGCGCATCAAGGGCATCGTCACGGCGCTGCACCAGGTGCTCGACAAGCCGCAGATCCGCCTGTTCGGAAACGTCGACTACCCGAACGACATCGGCCTCGACGATCTGCGCGCGTTCTACGACGCGGTGATCTTCTCCACCGGCGCGAACGCCGACCGCGCGCTCGGCATACCCGGCATCGACCTCGACGGCTCGTACGGTGCGGCGGACTTCGTGTCCTGGTACGACGGGCATCCGGACGTCGCCCGCACCTGGCCGCTGGAGGCCGAGAAGGTGGCCGTACTCGGCGTCGGCAATGTGGCGCTCGACGTGGCCCGGATACTCGCCAAGACCGCGGACGAGCTGCTGCCGACGGAGATACCGCCGAACGTCTACGACGGACTCGCCGCGAACAAGGCCGTCGAGGTGCACGTCTTCGGACGGCGCGGGCCCGCACAGGCCAAGTTCAGCCCCATGGAGCTGCGCGAGCTCGACCACTCCCCCACCATCGAGGTCATCGTCTACCCCGAGGACATCGACTACGACGAGGGCTCGATCGCCACCCGGCGCGCCAACAAGCAGGCCGACATGGTCGCCAAGACGCTGGAGAACTGGGCGATCAGGGACATCGGCGGCCGGCCGCACAAGCTGTTCCTGCACTTCTTCGAGTCCCCCGTCGAGGTCGTCGGCGAGGACGGCAAGGTCGTGGGGGTGCGCACCGAGCGTACGCAGCTCGACGGCACCGGCAATGTGACCGGCACCGGCGAGATGCACACCTGGGACGTACAGGCGGTGTACCGGGCGGTCGGCTATCTGTCCGAGGAACTGCCCAAGCTCCCCTTCGACTTCGGCACCGGCACCGTGCCGCACGAGGGCGGCCGGGTCATCGAGGGCGGAGAGCATCTGCGGTCGACGTATGTCACCGGCTGGATCAAGCGTGGCCCGGTCGGCCTCATCGGCCACACCAAGGGCGATGCCAACGAGACGGTGGCCCATCTCCTGGACGACCACAGCAACGGCCGGCTGCACACGCCCGCCGCGCCCGGCCCCGAGGCGGTCGTCGCGTTCCTCGACAGCGGGAATGTGCGCTATACGACCTGGGAGGGCTGGCACCACCTGGACGAGGCGGAGCGCGCGCTCGGCGCTGCGGAGGGCCGGGAGCGCGTGAAGATCGTCGACCGCGAGGGGATGCTGCGCGCGAGCGAGGCGTAACAGGTTGGGTCGGCGCCGCGTCGGGACGCGCCATCGGATGCAACCACCTCGCAACGTTGCCGGGAGTTAACTGGGTCCACCGGCACTGTGGCGGTTCGGCGACCGTGATCCGGGACGGTTCCGGGCCGGCTCGCCGTCGCCCCGGGCAACTGGACATATGTGGGCCGGGCAAGGGAGGAACGACAGGTGTACCGAGATGAGACCGAGAACCTGCTGGTCAGCCGCTCCGCGAAGAAGCTGGGCCACTTCTGATGGGCGGCGACGGACGGGGCGCGACCGCTCAGGACGCCACGGATCCGGAGGGCGCCTCGCGTATCGCGCTCACCGCGGCGGCGACCGAACTGCTGCGCCTGCTGCGTGATCAGCATGGTCCGCTGATGTTCCACCAGTCCGGCGGCTGCTGCGACGGCAGCGCCCCCATGTGCTACCCGGCCGGGGAATTCCGTACGGGATCGTCGGATGTGCTGCTGGCCCGGCTGGCCGTGGAGGGCGTGCCGGAGCCGGTGGGGTTCTGGATGTCGGCGGACCAGTTCGCACGCTGGCGGCATACGCATCTGACGGTGGACGTCGTACCGGGGCGCGGCAGCGGCTTCTCCCTGGAGGCGCCGGAGGGGGTCCGCTTTCTGATCCGCTCGCGGTTGTTCACCGACGAGGAGCGGGTCCGGCTCGGGGACTGAGCGGCGGCCCCTGCGCAGCAGTGAGGCCCCACGCACGGGGGAGAGCGTGGGGCCTCACTTATAAGAACGGGCGGACGGTGGCGCGGGTTCCCCCGTCCTGAAGATTCCGCACAAAAATCTTGTGCGGCCTGTGAGCGGTGCCTGCGGGCCTCGCCCACCCGGCTTTCCGGGCCCGCCGGCTGTCAGGCTTCGTCCCGCACCAACCGCTCCAGCATCTCCTGGAAGTCCCCGTCCACCACGACCCGCAGCCCGTCGCCGTCGCGCTCGCTCAGCGGGGTCATCACGCCCCGGCGCCACCAGAACACATTGGGGCTGATGGCGCCCGCGGCATCCTCGTGGCCGGCCGCCGCGAACTGGGCCATGGCCTGCAACGCCGGGATGACCTGGGCATCGTGGATCCGGTGGAACGCCAGCTGATGCCGGAAGGGCATGGCGACCAGCGCACCGTCCGAGGTGAGCTCGGTCCCCATGATCCGCTGCACCAGCTCGTCCAGCACCAGCACCCGGCTCGCGGTGAAGAAGGAGTCGCCGAGCAGCACCTCGAACGCCGAACCGTCGCCGCGGCGCACCGTCTCATGCCCTTCGACGGGCAGTGCGCGCAGATTGTTCATCGCCCGGATCCGCAGCTCGGCCACGTTCCCGAGGTCGGTCAGGGAGTCCTCGCTCAGCATCTGCACCGCCTCGGGCAGATCGAGCGCGAGCACCTCCCGCAGACCGGGCGCCGGCTCGTGGCCGTAGCGGAAGGAGTCCGAGGCGGGCAGCGTCTCCTGGGCGACGACGCGGGGGTAGAGGCAGGCCCGGATCTCGTCCTCGCTGAGGATGTCGAGCGGCTGCGGGCCGTCCATCGTGCGCAGCACCTTGCCGACGTGATCCCTGATCAGCCCGGGCCAGCTGCGTTCGCCGCGCCGGTCGCGGTGGCACACCGCGGCGAGGTTGCCGAGGCCGAACTGACGGCCCGCGGAGTCGGTGACCACCCCCGCGTACGCGGTGACCTCCAGGCCCTGTTCCGCGAAGGCCTGCCGGACCTGTGATCTGAAGACGCCGCCTTCCCGCTCGGAGAAGAAGCTGAACTCCCCATCGCGTGCCAGGTCGCGGGAATCCCGCTTCGGTCCTCGGCGGAACAGGCCCATCTCTTCCTCCTGGCAGCGGCCACGAACAACGGCCATGAATGGGCCGATCGTAACGGGTGCGCCCGCCGACCTCGCCGCTCTGCTGCCGTGACCGGCCCAGGGCGGCGAGGTGGTGGGGACGGGAGGGACGAGGCGGAACGGATGGGGTGGGGCGGGTCAGGACCGACCCTGGCCGCCGATGGTGACGTCGATGCAGGCGTAGAAGGCATTGGCGGTATCGGCGACGTTCCAGACCGCGAGGATCTTCTGCCTGCCGGTGATGCCGCCGAAGTTGACGGTGTGGGTGACGGTCTCGGGCGGGCGTGCACCGCCGTCGTTGAACTCGGCGACCTTCTTTCCGCCGATGAAGTACTGCCAGGTACTGGTGGCGTGACGCGCCGTCAGCTTCCAGCTGAAGGCCTGGGAGCTGCCGATCGGGGTGACCCGCCACCCCTTGGAGTCGTCGTCGAGGTCGGCGAACTGGCTGTTGCCGCCGCTACAGCTGGTCAGCCCCTTGGGGCCTTCGACACTCTGCGGCTCCCACTTGATCGGACCGCACTCGATGGTGCCGGCGGCACACTGCGCCTGCCTGCTGGGCGGCGAGGACACATAGCCGTGTGCGCCGGCCGGACCGACCGGCATGGTGACGACGAGCAGCGGGGCGATTCCCGCACCGATGGCGAGGGCCAGCCTTCTCTTCCTGTCCATGTCAACCCTTTCGCGAGGGGGGAGGCCGCCACGCGAGAACAGGGGACCCGACGCCGCCGCGGCGTCGAAAGTCCGCCCCGGCAGGCCTCGTTGAGTGGGGGGTGGATGACGCGAGGGTGTATGCCAATTGGTCTAGACTTTACTCGCTGACCGCGTACGGTCAAGGGGCGCGACGGCTTCCTGGCCCACCCCACGAGGCGGTGGGGTGAAGTGGTGGGCCGGACACCGCACCCTCAAGGCTCCCTGGGCAGCGGCTTCCTGAGGATCCGGGCGAAGCGGCGACGGACGGCGATCAGGCGGCGATCAGGCGTCGCTGGAGGCGCGTATCACGAGCTCGGGGGCGAGGCGGACCGTGCGGCGTGGTCCCCGCACTCCCCCGGCCGGCCGTCGGGCCAGCAACCGGGCGGCCTCGGCGGCGAGTTCGCCGACGGGCTGGCGGACGGTGGTCAGTGCGGGATCGGCGAGACCGGCGAGCGGGATGTCGTCGAAGCCGGTGACGGCGACCTCGCCCGGTACGTCCGCGCCCAGCTGCCGCAGCCGCTGCAGCGCACCGGCCGCGATCAGGTCATTGGCGCAGATCACGGCGTCCGGCCTCGACGGCCAGAGGAGGTCCACGGCGGCCCGCCCCCACTCCACCGAGAAGTCACCGAGTTCGATGCGTCCGGGGGCCGCCGGGTCCAGCGCCGCGGCTCCCGCCTCGTACGCGGCGCGCCGCTCGACCGCCGCGGAGGCGGTCCCGGCCGCTCCGATGAAGCAGGGGCGACGGCGGCCCGTGGCGGCCAGATGGTCAAGGACGAGGGCCATACCGGCCGCATTGTCGACGGCGACGGAGTCGGCCACGCCGGGGCCGCAGCCGCGGTCGAGCAGCACCAGCGGCACCTGGGCGGCCGCGCTCGCCACCGCCTCCCGGCTGCGCCGCTCATCGACCGGTATCAGCAGCAGGGCGTCGACCTGCCGCCCCAGGAACGCGCCGATCCGGGCCGCCTCGATGACCGGGTCGTCGTCACAGTCGGCGAGGAGGACCGCCCGCCCCTCGGCGTGCAGGGCGTGCTCCAGCTCCCGCACCAGGGAGGGGAAGAAAGGGTTGGTGATCTGCGGCAGGACGAGTCCGACGGTGCCGGTGGAGCGGCTGCGCAGGGCGCGGGCCACATGGTTGGGCCGGTAGCCCAGCCGCTCGGCCGCCGCGCGTACGGTGCGCGCGGTCTCGGCGCCGACCGGGCGGGTGCCGGCCAGCACACGGGAGACCGTGGCAATGGAGCAGCCCGACGCCAGCGCGACCTCTCTCAACGTGACTTCGGCCACCGTCTCCCGGTTCCCTTCGCTCGGCACGCCCGAACCGGAGGGAGCATACGCCCCGTTTCCCACGCGGCAAACGTTGTCCCGTCACAGCCGGATTGCCGGGCCGTCATCCGTACCCATCGTCCCGATAACGCCGGAAAGAGCAGCGATTGAACCATTGACAACCGGCAGGTCCATGGGTCAAGTTTCCGGAGAACGTTTTCCCATGCTGCTCGCTCGCCGCTGACTCCCCGCCCGGGCTCGCCATGGGTGACCGCCGGGCGCGGCTGTGCGCCGGAGCCCATGTCGGCCCGCACACACCACCACTTTCACCACCGCTTCACCGAGCAGCAGAGCGAAGGGGCTCTTCCGTTGGCCAGAAAGATCATCCTCGACTGCGACCCGGGGCACGACGATGCGATCGCCATGCTCCTGGCGCACGGCAATCCCGACGTCGAGCTGGTCGCCGTCACGACCGTGGTCGGGAACCAGACGCTGGAGAAGGTGACCCGTAACGCCCTGTCTGTGGCGCGCATCGCCGGGATCACCGGCGTGCCCTTCGCCGCCGGCTGCCCGCGTCCGCTGGTGCGGGCCATCGAGACGGCACCGGACATCCACGGCGAGACCGGGCTGGACGGCCCCGACCTGCCCGAGCCGACCATCGAGCTGGACCGCCGGCACGCCGTCGACCTGATCATCGACACGGTCATGTCGCACGAGCCCGGCGAGATCACCATCGTCCCGACGGCCGGGCTGACCAACATCGCGCTGGCCGCGCGCAAGGAGCCGCGCATCGTCGAGCGGGTGCGCGAGGTCGTCCTGATGGGCGGCGGCTTCCACGAGGGCAACTGGAGCGCGGTCGCCGAGTTCAACATCATCATCGACCCCGAGGCCGCGCACATCGTCTTCAACGAGAAGTGGCCGGTCACCATGGTCGGTCTGGACCTCACGCACCAGGCGCTCGCGACGCCCGCGGTCGAGGAGAAGATCGCCGCGGTCGGCACCAAGCCCGCGACATTCGTCCTGGAGCTGCTGGACTTCTTCCGCGAGGCCTACCGGGAGAACCAGGGCTTCGAGCACCCGCCGGTGCACGACCCCTGCGCGGTCGCCTATGTCATCGACCCGGACGTGATGACCGTTCGCAAGGCCCCCGTGGACATCGAGCTGCGCGGCGCGCTGACGCTCGGGATGACCGTGACGGACTTCCGTGCGCCCGCTCCGGCCGACTGCACCACCCAGGTCGCGGTCACCCTCGACCACGAGCGGTTCTGGAACCTCGTCGTGGACGCGCTCGAACGGATCGGCGACATCGAGGCATGAACATCTCCACCACACAGCGCCCCGTCGAGGTGACGGACGGCGGCGGGTCCGGCGTCCGGATAGGCGTGCTGGTCGCCGCTCTGCTCGCGGCGTGCTTCGCCTTCCAGCTCAACGCCAGCATGCTCAGCCCCGCGCTGAAGAACATCGAGGACACCCTCGGCGCCAGCTCCGCCGAGATAGGCCTGACCCAGACCGCGTTCTTCACCTCGGCGGCCCTGTTCTCGCTCTTCCTCCCACGGCTGGGCGATGTCATCGGCCGCCGCCGGGTGCTGGCCGGCATGCTCGGCCTGATGGTCGTCGGGTGTGTGATCGCCGCGCTGGCGACCAGCGTGCCGATGCTGTTCGCCGGCCGGATCATCCAGGGTGTGTGCGGTCCGGTCGTCCCGCTGTGCCTGATCATGCTGCGGGTGGAAGTACAGGAGCCGAAGCGGTACGGCACCCTGCTCGGCGTGATCACCGCCGTCAACGGCGGTATCGCCGGTGTCGACTCTCTCGCGGGCGGCTACCTCGCCGACAACCACGGCTTCGGATCGGTCTTCTGGGCGATGGCGGTCGTCGCGGCCCTTGCCGCCGTCCTGGTCGCCACCCTGACCCCCGAGTCCAAGGCGGCCGCGGCGAGCCGTATGGACTGGCCGGGCGTCGCCCTGCTCGTCGTCTCGGTCGGCTCGCTGCTGACCGCGCTCAACGAGGCGGGCAAG
Organism: Streptomyces inhibens; assembly: GCF_003389455.1. Lineage (GTDB taxonomy): Bacteria > Actinomycetota > Actinomycetes > Streptomycetales > Streptomycetaceae > Streptomyces > Streptomyces inhibens. The sequence goes on from NZ_QUAC01000039.1 coordinate 79,926, forward strand.
CTCGCCGCCGCCGACCGGCCGCTGATCGCCGTCCTCGTGGTGCTGGCCGCGGCCGCCTTCGCGCTCTTCTGGCGCACCGAGAACCGCAGCGCGCACCCGCTGGTCGCGACGCGGCACCTCAAACAGCGCGCGACCTGGGCCACCCTGCTGACCACCGTGCTCACCATGACCGGTGTGTTCGCCGTCATGAACGGGCTGATCCCGGCCTTCGCCCAGGACGCCCAGGCCGGTCTCGGCATGAGCGCCGAGCAGTCCGCGTGGTGGACGCTGTCCCCGTACGCGCTCGCCGGACTCGCGATGGGCCCGCTGGCCGGCCGTCTCGCCGCCACCTTCGGGTACGGGCGCATCCTGCGGTTCGGTCTGGTCGGCTCGGTGGCGACGGTCGCCCTGATGCTGTTCACGATGGGCAGCCACTCGCACGTTCTGCTGCTGGTGACCTCGATCCTGGTGGGTATCGCCTACGCGGGTGTGGCGAACATCGTCCTCAACGGGCTCGGCATCGTCCTCTCCCCCGGCGACAACCCGGGCTTCCTGCCGGGCCTGAACGCGGGCGCGTTCAATCTCGGTGCGGGCCTGAGCTTCGCGCTGCTCTACGCGGTCAAGACCGCCGCCTCGCCGGCCGACCCGGCGTCTGCCGGTGGCTACACCGCCGGCATGATCGCGGGCGTGGTCATCCTGGCCGCGGCCATCGCGACGTCCTTCCTGATACCGAAGCCGGTGGCGGCCGAAGCACAGAGCTGAGGCACCCGCCGCGCGCAACAGGGGCCGCCCGCCGACCGGATCCGCCGGTCGGCGG
>NZ_QUAC01000043.1 GCF_003389455.1 Streptomyces inhibens
AGATATGGAAGCGCCGTAAGGTGTGGAGTTGACTGGTACTAATAGGCCGAGGGCTTGTCCTCAGTTGCTCGCGTCCACTGTGTGGTTCCCGGGTTGCGAACAGTCGCAATCGCTGGTTGAACCAAGTTTCACTCTTAACTAAAAAGTGTGCTTGTTCGCTAGAACCCGATAGGGTTTCGGTGGTCATAGCGTTAGGGAAACGCCCGGTTACATTCCGAACCCGGAAGCTAAGCCTTTCCGCGCCGATGGTACTGCAGGGGGGACCCTGTGGGAGAGTAGGACGCCGCCGAACAATCTTTCAGGACCCTTGGTCCCAGCGTTCATGCTGGGGCCAAGGGTCCTTTTTGTTTTGCCGAAGCGCGCCGAAGTGGTCGGTGCGTGAGAATGAATGTAGTACCGAAGACAGGAGTCACGTCGATGTCCACCAACTCTTCCGACGATCGTTCGGAGCGCCGGCCGCAGCGGCGCGACGACGGTGACCGCGGTGGTTTCCGGCGTGACGACCGGGGGTCGCGAGGCGACGCCCGTGGCGACAGCCGTGGCGGTGACCGCGGTGGGTTCCGTCGTGATGATCGTCCCTCCGGTGGCGACCGCGGTGGGTTCCGTCGCGATGACCGCCCCTCTGGTGGCGACCGTGACCGTGGTGGGTTCCGTCGTGACGAGCGTCCCTCTGGTGGTGACCGTGGTGGGTTCCGTCGCGATGACCGCCCCTCTGGTGGCGACCGTGACCGTGGTGGGTTCCGTCGTGACGAGCGTCCCTCTGGTGGTGACCGTGGTGGGTTCCGTCGCGATGACCGCCCCTCTGGTGGTGACCGTGGTGGGTTCCGTCGCGATGACCGTCCCTCCGGTGGTGACCGTGGTGGATTCCGTGGCGGCGACCGGCGGGATGAGCGTCCGCGTGGACCGCGTCGCGATGATGAGCGGGGTGGCGGATTCCGGCGCGATGAGCGCGGTGGGGACCGTCCGGCGTTCCGTCGTGACGACCGTCCGACCGGTGGCGACCGTGACCGTGGTGGGTTCCGTCGTGACGATCGTCCCTCTGGTGGCGACCGCGGTGGGTTCCGTCGCGATGACCGCCCCTCTGGTGGTGACCGTGGTGGGTTCCGTCGTGACGATCGTCCCTCTGGTGGCGACCGCGGTGGGTTCCGTCGCGATGACCGCCCCTCCGGTGGCGACCGTGACCGTGGCGGGTTCCGTAGGGACGATCGTCCTTCCGGTGGTGACCGTGGTGGGTTCCGTCGCGATGACCGTCCCTCTGGTGGCGACCGCGGTGGATTCCGTCGCGATGACCGTCCCTCCGGTGGTGACCGTGGTGGGTTCCGTCGTGACGACCGGCGGGACGACCGCCGTGATGATCGGGGCGGCGACCGTGGTGGGTTCCGTCGTGACGATCGTCCCTCTGGTGGCGACCGCGGTGGGTTCCGTCGCGATGACCGCCCCTCCGGTGGTGACCGTGGTGGGTTCCGTCGTGACGACCGGCGGGACGACCGCCGTGATGATCGGGGCGGCGACCGTGGTGGGTTCCGTCGTGACGATCGTCCCTCTGGTGGCGACCGCGGTGGGTTCCGTAGGGATGACCGCCGTGACGATCGCCGTGATGATCGGGGCGGCGACCGTGGTGGGTTCCGTCGTGACGAGCGTCCCTCTGGTGGTGACCGTGGTGGGTTCCGTCGCGATGACCGCCCCTCTGGTGGCGACCGCGGTGGGTTCCGTCGTGACGAGCGTCCCTCTGGTGGTGACCGTGGTGGGTTCCGTCGCGATGACCGCCCCTCTGGTGGCGACCGCGGTGGGTTCCGTCGTGACGACCGCGGCGGCGACCGTGGTGGATTCCGTCGCGATGATCGGGGCGGCGACCGCGGCGGTGAGCGCGGTGGGTTCCGGCGGGACGATCGTGGGCCGCGGCGGGATGACCGGGGTGGGTTCCGGCGGGATGACGAGCGTGGGGGGCGTCGGCCGTACGGCGGTGGCCGGGGGCGCGATGACCGTCGGGACGACCGGCGGGACCGGGAGCGGGAGCCGATCAAGCGGCTGCCGATCCCGGAGGACGTCACCGGTGACGAGATCGACAAGGATGTGCGGCAGGAGCTGCTGAGCCTGCCGAAGACGCTTGCCGAGGATGTCGCCAAGAACCTGGTGATGGTGGCGAAGCTGCTGGACGAGGACCCGGAGCAGGCGTACGGGTACTCGCGGGTGGCGCTGCGGCTGGCGTCCAGGGTGGCGGCGGTGCGTGAGGCCGCGGGCTTCGCGGCGTACGCGGTCGGCAAGTACAGCGAGGCGCTGGCGGAGTTCCGGGCGGCGCGGCGGATGACCGGCAGCGTGGAGCTGTGGCCCGTCATGGCGGACTGCGAGCGCGGTCTCGGCCGGCCGGAGAAGGCGATGGCGATGGCCGGCGAGCCCGAGGTGCAGAAGCTGGACCGGGCCGGGCAGGTCGAGATGCGGCTGGTCGCCGCCGGTGCCCGTCGGGACATGGGGCAGGCGGAGGCGGCGGTGGTCACGCTGCAGAGCCCGGAGCTCGCGTCGAGCGCCGTGCACCCGTGGACGGCGCGGCTGCGGTACGCGTACGCGGATGCGCTGCTGGCGGTCGGGCGTGAGGACGAGGCGCGTGACTGGTTCGCCAGGGCGCTGGAGGCCGACCAGGGCGGCACCACGGATGCCTCGGACCGGCTGGCGGAGCTGGACGGTGTCGAGTTCACCGATGTGCTGGAGGAGTCCGACGAGGTGGCGGAGGGCGACGAGCCCGATGACGCCGGTGCGGAATCTGAGGAGCGGTCCGAGAAGGGCTGAGCTGGTCTGAGCCGGGCTGAGGCCGGGTGAGCGGAAGGCGAAGGGCGGGATCCCGAATGGGGTCCCGCCCTTCGGCGTTGGTGGGGAGGTACGTCAGGGGGTCGGCGCGTAGGGGGCGATGGGGTTGCGGAGGGTGCCGATGAGCTGGAGGGCGCCCGCGGGGTCCTGGAGGTCGACCATCTGCTGGTTGTTGCGCAGCTGGAGGCGGTTGAGGCAGGAGAGCGCGAACTCGTCGGTGAACATGTCGTACTGCGCGAACTTGTCGGCGAGGTGGGGGACGGACGCCTGGTAGTCGGTGACGCAGGCGGCGACCGTGCGCCAGAAGGTGTCCTCGTCGAGGATGCCGCGGTCGGCGAGGGTGCCGCCCAGGAAGCGGAAGAAGCAGTCGAAGACGTCGGTGAAGACGGAGAGGAGCTTCTTGTCCTCGGGGACGTCGGCGCGGATGCGCTCGACGGCCGGCGGCAGCACCGCGTCGGGGTCCAAGACGGCGATCTCTTCCGCGATGTCCTTGAAGATCACCCGGGCCACGGCGCCGTCCTCGATGACCAGGATGGCGTTCTCGCCGTGCGGCATGAAGACCAGGTCGTAGGCGTAGAAGGCGTGGAGGACGGGCGTCAGGTACGCGTCGAGGTAGCGGCGGAGCCAGACGGCGGGTTCCAGGCCGGACTCCTCGATGAGGGCGCCGGCGAAGGAGCCGCCGTCATTGTCGACGTGGAGGAGGGACGCCATGGTGGCCAGGCGCTGGCCCGGTTCGAGGTTGGGGACGGGGCTTTCGCGCCACAGGGCGGCGAGCATTTTCAGATACGGGGAGCCCTTGGCGGTGGCGGCCTCGTACTGGCGGTGGTGGTAGCCGATGGCGGCGCGCTCGCGGATGATCGAGAAGCGGGCGGCCCGGAAGGTGTCATCGGCGGCGATGAGGCGGGCCAGCCAGTCGTTGATGGCCGGGGTGGCCTCCATGTAGGACGCGGACAGGCCGCGCATAAAGCCCATGTTGAGGACGGAGAGCGCCGTTTTGACGTAGTGCTTGGTGGGGCTGGTGGTGTTGAAGAAGGTACGGATGGACTGCTGGGCGAGGTAGTCGTCGTCGCCGGGGCCCAGGCACACCAGGCGCTGCTGGGCGACTTCGGCGGCGAAGGTGACGGAGAGTTTGTTCCACCACTGCCAGGGGTGGGTGGGGAAGAAGTAGTAGTCGGCGGGGTCGAGGCCGAGGGTGGTGAGGGTGGCGGTGAAGCGGGTGCGGGTCTCCTCGCCGAGTTCGTCGCGGATCAGGGTGTCGTAGTCGAGGTCGGCGCCGGCGGTGAAGGTGGCGTGGTCGCGGTGGGCGGCGAGCCAGATCAGCTGGAGGGGGTTCGCGGTCTCCGGGGCGTAGGCGTGGTACTCGTGGATGCCGAAGCCGAGGCGGCCGTTGTTGGCGACGAAGCAGGGGTGGCCCTCGGTCATGCCGGTCTCGACGGCCTGGAAGCCGGACTTCGCGAGCTCGGCGGCGCCGGGCCGGTCGGCGGCGAGTTTGTAGGCGGTGCCGGAGAGCGTGGAGCTGATCTCCTCCAGGTAGACCGGGAGGATCTCCGCGCCGAGGCCCAGGGTCTCGCGGAGTTCGATGAAGAACTCCAGGGCATCCAGGGGGAGTTCGGTGTGGTCGCGGTGGCGGGTGATGCTTTCGGCGTCGACCTGCCAGTGGTCCAGGGCCTGTCTGTGGGCGGCGAAGCGGTATTCGGTGCTGCCGTCGTCGCTGCGTATGGCGTAGTGGCCGTCCTGGGGCAGGCGCTTGGGGGTGAGCAGCCGTTCATGGGCGAACTCGGCGAGGCTCTTGCGGATCAGGAGGCGGTTGGCGCGGGCCCACAGGCCGGGGGTGAGGTGGGCGACGGCGTCCTGGGCGGTCGGCCGGGTGCCGGCGGTCATCGGTGGTCTCCTCGGGTGGCCAGGAACCGGTCGCGGGTGCAGGTGCTGAGGTAGGCGTCTTTGGAGGGCAGCGAGACGGTGCGGACGATCTCGAAGCCGACGGCCTTGTTGAGGGTGTGGACGGCGGTGTTGCGGGCGTCGGGTTCGACGACGACGCGGTGGGTGGCCGGGTCGGCGAAGAGCATCTCCATGACGGTGGTGATCACGGCGAGGGTGAAGCCGTGCAGGGGAGTGGCGGTGGGGGCCGTGAGGAAGTGCATGCCGATGTCGCCGGGTTCGGCGGCGTGGATGCCGACCAGTTCGCGGTGGGCGGGGTCGTAGCGCTCCATGAGGAAGGCCGGGGTGCCGTTGTGCAGGCCGAGGAAGGCGTCGTGGAAGGGGTCGGCGGCCATCCGCGCGAATTCCTTCTCGACGGCGGCGAGGTCGCAGTCCTGCATCAGCCAGAAGGCGGCTTTGGGGTGGGTGACCCAGCGGTGCAGCAGCTCGGCGTCGGCGGACGGGTCGACCGGGCGTAGTGCGAACTCCCCGAGTGCGGCGTCGGTGCGGGTGAAGAGCGGGGTCATGCGGGGATCTCCATGGGGTGGTGCGGGCCGGCCGGGGCGGCGAATTCCTGGAAGGCGATGGCCTTTTCGACCGGGTAGTACTCGCGGCCGAGCAGCTCGCGGATGATGCACGAGTTGCGGTATGCGGCCATGCCGAGGTCGGGGGTGACGAAGCCATGGGTGTGCAGCTCGGCGTTCTGCACAAAGATGCCGTGGCCGGTGGTGTCGATGCTGTAGTTGCGCGCCACGTCGTAGCGGCCGGCGTCGTCCCAGGCGATGCGGTCGTGGACCGGGGCGAGGAAGTCCGGTACGCGGTAGCGGTAGCCGGTGGCGAGGATCAGGCCCTGGGTGTCGAGGGAGAAGTCCGTGCCCTGTTCCTCCTGGCGCAGGCCGAGGGTGTAGGTGCCGGAGGTCTCGTCGTAACTCGCCCCGTTCAGCGCGGTGTTGGTCAGGAGCCGGGTGGGGACCGGGCCGGCGAGGTTCTTCTGGTAGAGCAGGTCGAAGATGTCGTTGATCAGCTCGGAGTCGATGCCCTTGTAGAGGTTTTTGTGCGAGGCGTTGAGCCGGTCGCGGGTGGTCTGGGGGAGTGCGTGGAAGTAGTCCACGTACTCCGGTGAGGTCATCTCCAGCGTGAGCTTGGTGTATTCGAGGGGGAAGAAGCGGGCGGAGCGGGTGGCCCAGGTCAGGTGGTAGCCATGGCTGTCGATGTCCTGGAGGAGGTCGTGGTAGATCTCGGCCGCGCTCTGGCCGCTGCCGATCAGGGTGATGCTGTCCTTGGCCTGGAGGGCGGCCTTGGCGTCGAGGTAGTCGGCGTTGTGCAGCAGATCGCCGCCCAGGCCCTGGCAGGCGTCGGGGATGTGCGGCGGGGTGCCGGTGCCCAGGACGAGTTTGCGGGCGCGGTGGGCGATGCGTTCGCCGGTGGGGAGGTGCTCGGCGTGGACGACGTACAGCTCTTCGCGCTCGTCGTACTCGACGGTGGTGACCTGGTGGGCGAAGCGGATGGAGTCGAGTTTGCCGGCCGCCCAGCGGCAGTAGTCGTTGAACTCGGCGCGCAGCGGATAGAAGCTCTCGCGGATGTAGAACGGGTAGAGCCGCCCGGATTCCTTGAGGTAGTTCAGGAACGAGAAGGGGGAGGTGGGGTCGGCGAGGGTGACCAGGTCGGCCATGAACGGCACCTGGAGGTGGCTGCTGTCCAGCATCATGCCGGGGTGCCAGTCGAAGGACGCCTTGTTGTCCAGGAACAGGCCGTCGAGTCCGTCGATCGGCTCGGTCAGGCAGGCCAGGCCCAGGTTGAAGGGGCCGAGGCCGATGGCGATGAAGTCGTAAGGGGCGGACACACGGTCTCCGATGGGGGATCTGCGGTGAGGAGGGTCAGCGCGCGCTGAGTGCCGGCTGCGGTTGCTCGGCGAGGAAGGCGCCGGCGTGCTCAGCAATCAGGTCGAGGACGGTGGCGATGTCCTCCAGCGTGGTCTCCGGGTTGAGCAGGGTGAACTTGAGGTAGTGGCGGCCGTCGACGACGGTGCCCGCGACGATCGCGTCGCCGGAGGCGAACAGGGCGTCCCGGGCGTGCAGATTGACCCGGTCGCCGATCTCGGGGTCCCGGTCGGCGCCGGGCACGTAGCGGAAGACCAGGGTGCTCAGCTGCGGCTCGACGACGACATCGAAGCGGGGGTCGTCATGGAGGAGTTTCCAGGCGTCCGCGGCGCGGTCGATGACCTCGTCGAAGAGTTCGCCGACGGCCGGTGCGCCCATGATGCGCAGGGTGAGCCAGAGCTTGAGCGCGTCGAAGCGTCGGGTGGTCTGGATCGACTTGTCGACCTGGTTGGGGATGCGCTTTTCGGCCATCCGACGCGGGTTGAGGTAGTCCGCGTGGTAGGTGACGTGTCGAAGGGTTGAGCGGTCGCGGACCAGGATGGCGCTCGAACTGACCGGCTGGAAGAAGGACTTGTGGTAGTCGACGGTCACCGAGTCGGCGCGCTCGATGCCGGAGAGCAGTTCGCGGCGGCGGGATACCAGCAGTCCGCAGCCGTAGGCGGCGTCGACATGCATCCAGGCGCCGTGGCGGGCGCACAGGTCGGCGATCTCGGGGAGCGGGTCGATGGAGCCGAAGTCGGTGGTGCCGGCGGTGGCGACGACGGCCATGGGTATCAGGCCGTCGCGGTGGCAGCGCGCCAGTTCGGCGGCCAGCTCGTCGGTGCGCATCCGCTTGTTCCCGTCGCTGGGGACGGTGATGACGGCCTCCGCGCCCATGCCGAGCAGGGTGGCGGACTTGCGGATGCTGAAGTGGCTGCACTCGGAGGTGAGGATGCGCAGCCGGGGCAGTACGTCGGTGAGGCGGGCGCCGGATAGGGGTCCCCCCTGTTCGAGCCGAACCGAGAACTTGGGGGAAGTGCCGTCGCGGGTCAGCTCCCGGCGGCAGGCCTCGTCGCGGGCGAGCAGCATGGCCTGGAGGTTGGACTGGCTGCCGCCGCTGGTGAAGATGCCGTCGGCCAGCCCACCGAGGCCGATCCGCCGGGCGGTCCAGTCGATCAGCCGGCGCTCGATGAGCGTGCCGCCGGCGCTCTGGTCCCAGGTGTCCAGGGAGGAGTTGACGGCGGAGAGCACGGCCTCGCCGACGAGGGCGGGGATCACCACGGGGCAGTTGAGGTGCGCGAGGTAGCGCGGGTGGTGGAAGTAGACGGCGTCGCGGAGGTAGACCTCTTCGAGTTCGTCGAGCGCGGCGGCCGCGTCGTGCAGCGGTGCGTCGAGGTCGACGCCGTCGACCGTGGGGGCGAGGCCGTCGACGGTGATGCCGGTGAACGGGCGGGCGGTGCCGGCGATTTTGGCGCTGATCCGTGTGACGCTCTCGGTGACCGCGCGGTGGTAGCGGTGGGCCGTACCGTTGTTGAGCAGGTATGTCCGGCTGTCGGCCGGGTCCTCGGCGGAGTGCGCGAGGAGACTCATGAAGATGTCCTCCCTGGTGCGGACTTGACCACGTCCCGCGCAGGGTGAGAGGTGCGCAGGGGCAGGGAAGACCCGCCCGGCGACGTAGTGAGGTAAGCCTAACCTAACTAAGTCGCCGGGCGGGTTCGGGGTGCCGTGGCGCGGGCCGGCCCGGGTGGATTCAGTTGCCGGCGTCGTCCAGGGTGCGCAGAACGAGACCGGTGGCGGGCTTGGGCCCGAAGGAGGTGGACTTGCGCGGCATCGTCACACCGCACTGGGCGAGTTGACGGACCGTCTCCTCGGACGTGGCGCGCATCAGAACGGCCGTGCCGCCGTGCCGGGCCGCCTGCTCGACGGCGGCCTGCGTGTGATGCAGATAGCTGATGTCGGACGGATGGTCGGGGATGTGCCAGACCTCGTCGAGCAGCACGGAGTGCAGCACGGTGGCGTCCAGCTGCCGCCAGAGCTCGGGCCGGTCCCGGCGGATCGTACGGTCCAGCAGCTCGGGATCGGGACGGTCCAGGAGGTGGAAGGAGTCCGGCCCGCCGGCGAGGACGAAGGCGGTACCGGGCGTCTCCTCCAGGGCCTCCAGGGCGGCGGACAGCTCGCCCGGGAGCGTACGGGCGCGGAAGGCGCCGGCCACGTCCGCCAGCGCCTTGGCCGGCGGCAGATGCGGCAGTACGCGGTGGATCGCGCGGACCTGGAGCGGATAGCGGGCGGTGTCGACCAGCAGCACCAGACCGGACGCCCAGGGTGAGGCGGCGGTGGCGCCGGGCTGCTGCTCGTACAGCCGCTGGTAGGTCGCCCAGCGGTGGTGGCCGTCGGCGATCAGGGCCTGCCGGCGGGTGAGATCGGCGTCGATGGCCGCGAGATCGGCGGGGTCGGTGACCGCCCACAGGCGGTGCGCGAAACCGTCCTCCGTGGTGGTGGCGAGCAGCGGAGCGCCCTCGACCACGCGCTCGATGACCGCGGTGGCGCCGGTCGCGGTGCCCTCACCGCGGTAGGAGAGCAGCAGCGGCTCGAAGTTCGCGGCCGCCGCGCGCATCAGCGCGACCCGGTCCTCGACCACCTCGGGAATGACGCCCTCGTGCGGCAGCACCGGACCGTCCAGGCGCAGCGCGCCGATCAGCCCGCGCTGCAGCACCTGGCCGGAGCGCTGCTCGTAGACGTACAGCGCGGGCTCGGGGTCCTGCGTCAGAACGCCCTCGGCGCGCCAGTGGCGCAGGGTGTCGGCGGCCTGGCGGTGGCGGGTGGTGGGGTCCGCGGCGTGCGGGAGGATCAGCCGGACGATGTTGTACGGATCGGCGATCTCCAAGTGGCGCACGCCGTCCGGCCGGACCACCACGTCGTACGGCGGAGAGGTCACGGCGGTGAGGCTGCTGACCCGTTCCGGGGCGTAGCGCAGTCCGCGGAACGGGAGGAGGCGGAGGCCGTCGGTACTGGTCATTGAAGAATGCTATGCCGCCGGCCCGATGAGGGAAGATCGGGGGACAGCCCGAACGTGGCTGGAAATATCGGTATGCGCGGTGCGGAGAACGGCGAGCGGCGGCGGCGCGCGGAGCACGCCTCCGCGGTACGCGGCGCGGCCCTTCGTACGACACATGGGAGCGAGGAGCGAGACGGCATGAACGAGCAGGTTCGCAGGCAACCCGACGGGTGCCGGCGCGCGCTGAGTGAGGCGTACGACACGGCGCTGCTGGATCTGGACGGGGTGGTCTACGCCGGCGGACAGGCCATCGCCCATGCCGTGGACTCACTGACGAGTGCGCGGAACGGCGGTATGCACCTCGCATATGTGACCAATAACGCTGCCCGCACCCCGCAGGCGGTCGCCGACCAGCTGACCGGTTTCGGGCTGCCGACCGGCGCCGGCGATGTGATCACCTCGGCACAGGCGGTGGCGCGGCTGATCTCCGAGCAGGTGCCGGCGGGCGCGCGGGTGCTGGCCATCGGCGGCGAGGGACTGCTGGTGGCGCTGCGCGAGCGCGGTCTGGAGCCCGTTTTCTCCGCGGACGACGATCCGGCGGCCGTGGTGCAGGGCTACGACCCGACGCTGGACTGGGAGCGGCTGGCGGAGGCCGCGTACGCGGTGCAGCGCGGGGTGCCGTGGTTCGCGTCCAACACCGATCTGACGATCCCCAAGGAGCGCGGGATCGCCCCCGGCAACGGCGCGTTGGTGGAGGTCGTCCGGATCGCCGCGGGCGGGACGCCACAGGTGGCGGGCAAGCCGCAGCCGCCGATGCACCGGGAGACCGTGCTGCGCACCGGCGCCCGGCGGCCGCTGGTGATCGGGGACCGGCTCGACACCGACATCGAGGGCGCCTACAACGGCGAGGTGGACTCGCTGCTGGTGCTCACCGGCGTCACCACCCCCGCCGAGCTGCTGGCCGCCCCGCCGCAGCACCGTCCGGCGTATGTGGACGCGGATCTGCGCGGGCTGCTGGCGCCGCAGCCGGAGGTGACCGCGGACGACGGCGGCTTCCGCTGCGGCGGCTGGCGGGCCGAGGCGGCCGGCGACGCGCTCGTCGTGGAGGGCGAGGGTACGCCGCTGGACGGGCTGCGGGCGCTGTGCGCGGCGGCCTGGACGGCTGCGGGGGACGGCAGTTGCGGGGCGGACGCGGGGAAGGCGTTGGAGCGGATCGGGATGTGAGGGCCGGGGCCCCGCCGGCGCCCGTTGGTGCCCCCATGGCGCGGGCTCAGTCCTCCTCGGACGCGGCCGTGCCGGCCGTCAGCTCCGCGATCAGGTCCTCCTCGGTGGCGCCGCGGCGCCAGTAGCCGGTGAACTTGACGGCCCTGCGGTCGATTCCGCGCTCGCGGACCAGATGCCTGCGCACCGCCTTGACGGTCCCGGCCTCGCCGGCGACCCAGGCGTACGGTGTGCCCTCGGGCAGCTCGGCGGCGCGCAGGGCGTCGAGCACCGACTCACGGTGTGCGGCGGCCGCCTCGTCCCGGACGATCCAGGTGATATCGGCGTCGGCGAAGGTCGGCAGCTGCTGCCGGTCGTCCTCGTGCGCGACCTCGATCCACACCTTGGCCCGGGTACCGGGGGACAGCCAGGACAGGATGCCGGCGATCGCGGGCAGCGCCGTCTCGTCGCCGGTGATCAGGATCCAGTCGGTGCCGGCCGGCGGCCGGAAGTCGACGCCGCCGTTGTCCTCGACGGCCGGGGCGAGGACGGTCAGCCGGTCGCCGGGCCGGGCGCGGGCGGCCCAGCGGGAGGCGGGGCCGCCGGCGGTGGCGGCTGCCGTCTCCGCGCCGTGCAGCGCGAAGTCGACATCGAACTCCTCTGGTTCAGGGCGCTGTTCGCGGATCGTGTACGAGCGCATCACCGCGCGCTCGGCCGGATCCTGCGCCGCCAGGCGGGGTACCAGCCGTCGCCGGTGTCGTCGAAGACCGGCCGGTCCTGGTGGGGTTGCGGGAGGAAGAGCTTGAAGCGCTGGTCACGACCGCCGGATGCCAGCTCGGCCAGCCGTTCGCCGCCGAAGGTGATGCGCACCATGGAGGGGCTCAGCCGCCGGGAGCGTACGACGTGCACATCGAAGAAGCGGAACGGCGCGGTGGCGGGGGCGGCGGTCGTGGTCATGCGGGGAACCTCCCGGGACGGTGGTGGGGGTGGGTGAGGCCGCGGTGGACCGCTTCGGCCCGCGGGCAGCGGTCCGCCGCGGCCGTACGTCAGTTGACCTTCTTGGCGCTCTCGATGGCCTTGGCGAGCGACTCGATGAGCGGGGCGGCGCCCGCGTAGGAGAAGCGCGGCTCGCTCGACCACGGGGTGATCTGGCCGGCCTTGACGGCGGGCAGCTTGGCCCAGGAGGGCTTGGCGGCCAGGTCCTTGGGCTGGAGGGTGGCGGTCCGGTTGTCCAGCAGAAGCACGTCCGCCTTGTACTTGTCGGCGTTCTCCCAGCTCAGGCTCTCGAAGTAGCCGCCCTTGTCCAGGTGGTCGGGCACGATCAGATCGACGCCGAGGGACTTGTAGTACATGAGGTCGGCGTTGATGCCCGGGTTGGAGGCGTAGAAGAGGTCGGCGCTGCCGGAGCAGGCGAGCACCTTGACCGGGTGGGACTTGGCGGCCTTGCGCAGCGTCGCGGAGGCCTTCTCGAAGCGGGCCTTGGCGTCGGTGACCTTCTTGGCCCGGAGGTCGGCGCCGAGCGACTTCGCGAGGTCGGCGTAGCGCTCGATGATCTTTACGAGCGGGACCCGGGCCGAGGTGATGGCGACGGTCTTCGCCAGCGGGGTGATCTTGTCCTTGCTGTCGTCCGGTACGAACCACAGCGCGTCCGGCTCGTACATGTTGGTGACCAGCAGATCGGGGCGGAGGGCGGCGTACTTCTCGACGTTGAACTGGTTGTAGGCGTTGCCGATGATGGTGACCTTGTCGACGTCTACGTCACCGGCCTGCGGGTCGGGCTTGCCGTTCTTGAGCTTGGTGGGGCCGAAGACGCCGACGACCTGGTCGTCGATGCCGAAGTCGTGCAGCGCGGCCGCGGTGCCGGTGAAGGCGACGATGCGCTGCGGGGTGCTCTTGAGGGAGACCTTCTGCTTGCGGTCGTCGGTGAAGGACCAGGAGCCGCCCCCGGCACCGCTGTTGGCGCTCCCCGAGCCCTTGTCCCCGCCGCATGCGGCGAGCAGTGCGCCGATGCCGACGGCGCCGCCCGCGGCCAGGATGCCGCGACGGGACAGAGTTACGCTTCGGGAGGTGCTCATGGTGGCTGCGCTTCTCTCTGGGAGGGCCTGCAAGTCGAATGTGAGGGTAGGCTAACCTAACTAGCGTGTTGGTTGACAGTCCCCCCGAAGCAACAACGGCCCCGGCTCCCGTGACACCCCGGCGGCGGCATGTCATGCGCTCCGCGGGGCTGGTCGCCTCCGTGGCCGTCCTGGCCGTCATCGCCGTCCTGGGTATCGCCGTCGGCGCCAAACAGATCCCGCTCGACCAGGTGTGGCACGGGGTGTTCCACTACTCCGGCTCCGACAGCGGCGTGGTCGTCCGCGATGTCCGCTTCCCGCGCACCCTGCTCGGTCTGATCGTCGGCGCCGCCCTCGGCCTGGCCGGCACGGTCATGCAGGCGCTGACCCGAAATCCCCTGGCCGACCCCGGAGTTCTCGGCATCAACGCCGGCGCCTCGGCCGCGGTCGTCTCCGCCATCAGCTTCTTCGGCGTCACCTCGCTGACCGGCTATGTGTGGTTCGCGTTCGCCGGCGCCGCGGTGGTCTCCGTCGCGGTGTACGTCCTCGGCGGCACCCGCAGTGCCACACCCGTACGGCTCGCCCTGGCCGGCACCGCACTGACCGCCGTCCTCGTCGGCTACATCAACGCCGTGAACCTGATGGACACCGCCGCGCTGGACAAGATGCGCTTCTGGACGGTGGGTTCGCTGGCCTCCGCCACCATGCCGACGGTCACCCATATCGCGCCGTTCCTGGCGGTCGGCGGTGTTCTCGCGCTGCTGATCGCCCGCCCGCTGAACGCCATTGCGCTCGGCGACGACCAGGCGCGGGCGCTGGGCGCCCGGCTGACCCGCACCCGGGTGCTGGCGATGCTCGCCGTCACCCTGCTGTGCGGCGGGGCAACCGCCGTCTGTGGCCCGATCGTCTATGTCGGCCTGATGGTTCCGCATGTCGTACGGGCCATCACCGGGCCCGACATGCGCTGGATCCTGCCGTACTCCGCGGTGCTCTCGCCGGTGCTGCTGCTCGGCGCGGACGTCCTCGGACGGGTCGTGGCGCGGCCCGGCGAGCTGCAGGTCGGCATCGTCACGGCCGTGGTCGGCGGCCCGGTCTTCATCTATCTCGTACGGCGTCGGAGGATGGCCCAGCTGTGAGCGCGACCGTGAAGTCCGGCAAGGACGCCGGTGCGATGTCCGGTAAGGACGCCGGGGTGAAGTCCGGTAAGGGCGCCGGTGTGAAGTCCGGTGAAGGCACCGGGAAGGATGCGAAGGCCGGGGGCGCGCGTGGGCGGGGGGTGACGGCGGCCCGGCGGATCACGGCCGTGCGCACCAAGGGCGGGCTCTCGCTGCGTTTCGACGCACGCGCCACCTTCGTCGGACTGCTGCTGCTGGCCGTCGCGCTGGCCGCCGGCATCGCACTGATCGGCTCCGGCGACTACCCGATGACGCCGGGCGAGGTGATGGCCACGCTGACCGGTGGCGGCGATGCCGGCCAGCAGTTCATCGTGCAGGATCTGCGGCTGCCGCGGGTGCTGGTGGGGCTGCTGGTCGGCGCCGCCTTCGGGATCGCCGGGGCGGTCTTCCAGACCGTCTCCCGCAACCCGCTGGGCAGTCCGGACGTCCTCGGCTTCGCGCAGGGATCGTCCGTCGGCGCGCTGGTCGTCATTGTCTACTTCCAGGGCGGGACCTTCGCGGTCGCCGTCGGCGCGGTCGTCGGCGGGGTGGTTACGGGCCTTGCCATCTTCCTGCTCGCCTGGAAGCGCGGCATCCACGGCTACCGCTTCGTGCTCGTCGGCATCGGGGCGAGCGCCATGCTCTACGCGATGGTGCTCTACCTCATGACCAAGGCGAACATCGTCGAGGCGACCCGGGCCACCACCTGGATGACCGGCTCCCTCAACGGCCGCGACTGGGACCAGGTCTGGCCGCTGGCCGCCGTCTGCGCCGTACTCGTCCCGGTGGTGCTGCTCTACGGGCGGCCGCTGCGGATGCTGGAGATGGGCGATGACGCCGCGTACGCGCTGGGCGTACGGGTCGACCGGGTCCGCCTGGTCGCCTTGATGGCCGCGGTCGTGCTCGTCGCCTCCGCCACCGCGGCGGCCGGGCCGATCTCCTTCGTGGCGCTCACCGCACCCCAGCTGGCCCGGCGGCTCACCCGCTCGCCCGGCCCCAATCTGCTGCCGGCCGCCCTCATGGGGGCCGTGCTGCTGGTCGCCGCGGACTGGTCCTCGCAGCGTCTCTTCGGCGCCGACCAGCTGCCGGTGGGCGTACTGACCGGTGTCCTCGGCGGCGGGTATCTGCTGTGGCTGCTGGCTACGGAGCGTAAGGCGGGGCGGATATGAGCGGGTGTGAGGGGCGGGGCGGTGGTGGTGGCGTTGTGAGCGGCGGTGTGGCGTCTGCCGGGCCGCGGGTCCGTGTTCTCCGGGCGACAGTGCGGCGATTGCCGGGCCACCTGGCGGAGACTGCCGGGCCACCGGGCCGTGTTTGCCGGCCGGCAGGGCGGCGTTTGCCGAGGAAAAGCAGCGACACGACAACCCCAGGAGTTCAGAAGTGAGCCGTCTCACGGCCGAGAATGTCACCCTCGCCTACGACCAGCGGGTCATCGCCGAGAACCTCTCGGTCGCCATCCCCGACCACTCCTTCACGGTCATCGTCGGCCCGAACGCCTGCGGTAAGTCCACGCTGCTGCGCGCGCTCTCGCGGATGCTCAAGCCGGCCGCGGGGTCGGTGCTGCTGGACGGCTCCGCGATCTCCTCGCTCCCGGCGAAGAAGGTCGCCAAGGCGCTCGGGCTGCTGCCGCAGTCCTCAATCGCCCCGGACGGGATCACGGTGGCGGACCTGGTGGCGCGCGGCCGCTATCCGCACCAGGGGCTGCTGCGGCAGTGGTCGGCCGACGACGAGCGGATCGTCCAGGAGTCGATGGCGGCGACCGGCGTCGCCGAGCTGGCCGACCGCTACGTCGACGAGCTGTCCGGCGGACAGCGGCAGCGGGTGTGGATCGCGATGGCCCTCGCCCAGCAGACACCGCTGTTCCTCCTCGACGAGCCGACGACATACCTGGACATCCAGCACCAGATCGAGGTGCTGGACCTGTGCGCGGAGCTGCACGAGGAGCAGGGGCGGACGCTGGTCGCGGTGCTGCACGACCTCAACCACGCCGCCCGTTACGCGACCCATCTCATCGCCATGAAGGACGGCGCGATCATCGCCGAGGGCGCGCCGGCCGACATCGTCACGGCGGAGCTGGTGGAACGGGTCTTCGGGATCAGTTGCCAGGTGATCGACGACCCGGAGACTGGCACACCGCTGGTCGTCCCGGCCGCGCGCAAGCCGCGTAACGGCGGTTCCGGGGGCGGCCGGGCGGCGGCGGAGCAGACGACGGCGGCCGTGGCGGCGGGGGCGCCGAGGGGGTGATCGGTGGGGCGGGGGCTGAGGGGGCCGGGACCTGGGGGGCCGGGCTTAGGGGGGCTGCTACCGATGAGCCGGGGGTGGCGACCGATGAGGCCGGGGCCGGTGACCGATAAGCGGGGGCCGGCGACCGGTGAGGCCGGGCCGGTGAAGCTGTGAAGAGTGAGGCGGCAGCGACTACAGCAGCGTCCTGAGGCGCAGCAGGTCGCGCAGACCGGCCTCCAGCTTGACGCGACCGCTGCCCCAGGCCATCGCGAAGTTCAGCCGTCCGTCGACCAGCGCGACCAGGTCGTCGCCCACCATGGACAGGCGGATCTCGGCCTTTCGCGGGGGCGGGCCCGGGATGCTCGTCACGTTCTCGATGGTGCCGTCGGCCAGCCTCCCGAGGAACGTCACATCGAGGTCCGTGATGCGGCAGCTGAGCGAACGGTCGAGCGCGGCGGCGCTGCGGACGTTGCCGTCCGCGGAAGACAGGTTCTGGGCCAGCCGGTCGAGAGCGGCGCGGCACTGGTCGAGGGTTGCCATCGTGACCGACGATACGCCAGGTCGGGGGCGGCTCGTTCGTCCTTGACCCCGTTCGCCAAGGTAGCGTCGGGGGCATGGATGAGCCGATGTCCGGCCCTGAGCCGGAGGCACCCACGGGGGCCGTGCCGGGGGAGCCCGCGCAGCCTGGGGAAGCCGTGCAGCCTGGGGCGCGCGAGGACAGCGCGGCTGTAGGGGCTGTAGGGACTGCCCCGACCACTGCCGACGGGCCGCAGTCGCTCGGGGTGGGAGTGACGCCGACCGGCGAGGCCGCGGTGGATGCCGGGCTGCGGCGGCTCGCCGATGCCGACCACCTCCCCGCGAGCGGACATCTGCGGGTGTACGAGGATGTGCATCGTGGGCTGCGCGATGTGCTGGCCGGTCTCGACCAGCACCCGGGGCCGCCCGCCCCTTCCTCGACGACGTACGACAACAGGAGCTGAACCACAGGTGGCAGGAGTGGCACGACGCCGACTCGACGCGGAGCTGGTGCGCCGCAAGCTGGCCCGTTCGCGCGAGCACGCGAGCCAGCTGATCGCTGCCGGCCGGGTGACCGTCGGCGGTGCGACCGCGACGAAGCCGGCCACCCAGGTGGAGACCAGCGCGGCCGTGGTCGTACGCGAGGACGAGAGCGACCCCGACTATGTCTCGCGCGGCGGTCACAAGCTCGCCGGAGCGTTCGCCGCATTCGTCCCGCTCGGTCTGAAGATCGAGGGCCGTCGGGCGCTGGACGCGGGCGCCTCGACGGGTGGTTTCACCGATGTCCTGCTGCGGGCCGGCGCCGGTCATGTCGTCGCCGTCGATGTCGGATACGGACAGCTCGCCTGGTCGCTGCAGAGCGACGAGCGGGTCACCGTGAAGGACCGCACCAACGTACGCGAGTTGACGCTCGAACAGATCGACTCGCAGCCGGTCGATCTCATCGTCGGCGATCTCTCCTTCATCCCGCTGGGGCTCGTACTGCCCGCGCTGGTCGGCTGTGCGGCGCCCGACGCGGACCTCGTACTGATGGTCAAGCCGCAGTTCGAGGTCGGCAAGGAGCGGCTGGGCAGCGGCGGAGTGGTGCGCAGCGCGGAGCTGCGGGCCGAGGCGGTGCGCGCCGTCGCGAGCCGGGCGGCCGGACTGGGACTTGGCGTAGTTGGCGTAGTGGCGAGCCCGCTTCCTGGACCTTCCGGGAATGTCGAGTACTTTCTGTGGCTGCGCGCCGGGGCGCCTGCACTCGACCCGGCGGATGTCGACCGTGCAGTGGCGGAGGGGCCTCGTTGACCACAACCCAGGCAGTTGAAGGCAGCGCAGCACACGAGAACAGCGGAGCCGGGCGGACGGTGTTCCTGCTCGCACACACCGGCCGCCCTGCGGCCATCCGCAGCGCCGAACTCGTCGTCCAGGGGCTGCTGCGCAGCGGCATCGGGGTGCGCGTGCTGGCGGAGGAGGCCGCGGATCTGCCGCTGCCGCCGTCGGTCGAGCGTGTCGAGTCGGAGCAGTGCGCGGCCGAGGGCTGCGAACTGCTGGTGGTCCTGGGCGGGGACGGCACGCTGCTGCGTGGCGCGGACTTCGCCAGGACGTCCGGGGTGCCGATGCTCGGCGTCAACCTCGGCCGGGTCGGCTTCCTCGCGGAGGCCGAACGCGATGACCTGGACAAGGTCGTCGACCGGGTCGTCACCCGCGCCTACGAGGTCGAGGAGCGGATGACGCTCGACGTCCTCGTCCGCAACAACGGCAACGTCGTGCACACCGACTGGGCCCTCAACGAGGCGTCCGTGGAGAAGGCCGCACGGGAGCGGATGCTGGAGGTGGTGACCGAGGTCGACGGCCGGCCCGTCTCGCGCTTCGGTGGCGACGGGGTGGTCTGTGCGACCCCGACCGGCTCGACGGCGTACGCCTTCTCGGCCGGCGGCCCGGTGGTCTGGCCCGAGGTCGAGGCTCTGCTGATGGTCCCGATCAGCGCACACGCCCTCTTCGCCAAGCCGCTGGTCACCTCGCCGCACTCCGTACTGGCGGTCGAGGTCCAGCCCAAGACCCCGCACGGCGTGCTGTGGTGCGACGGCCGCCGCACCGTCGAACTTCCCGCCGGCGCCCGCGTCGAGGTCCGCCGCGGCGCCGTACCCGTACGTCTTGCGCGTCTGCACCATGCCTCCTTCACGGACCGTCTGGTCGCCAAGTTCGCCCTCCCGGTGGCGGGGTGGCGGGGCGCGCCGCACTAGGCACGCCCCCGGACGGGGGCTTTACCCGCCGTCCCCTGCGGTCCCGTGTGTGCTGTCCGCGAGGAGCTCCTTGGCGCGGGTGAGGGCGGAGTCGCGCCGTGTGGAGAGTTCCTTGTCGGTGAAGACCGGGGTGGGGACGGCGGGGGGTATGCCGGCACCGTCGAAGGTGTGGCCGTCGGCGGTCAGGAACTCCTCGTTGGGCAGGCCGAAGCTCCAGCCGTTCGGGAGGGTGCGGTCCAGGATGTCGGAGAAGACGCCCTGGGTGTTCTCGCCGATCCGGGTGGGGGCGGGGGAGCGGCCTGTCAGGGACTGGGTGAAGGTCTCGCCCGCGCTGAAGGTGAGCAGGCCGGTGAGGACCGCGATCGGGCCGGTGTAGACCGGACCCCGGTGGGGGCGGACCTGAATCGGCTGCGGTGTGGTGAACTTGCCCGGGTCCTGCGGGTTGTTGCGCGCTTGCTTGCTGTAGGCGAGATACGGGTGATCGGTGAGCCGGGAGGCGATGCGCAGACCGAGGGGGTCCGCGCCTCCGCCGTTGAGGCGTACGTCGATGATGAGGCCGCGCAGGGCTGCCGGGCCCTGCGTACGCGCCTTGGTGAACACGGAGTTCAGGGCGCGGTCGAGCTCGGCGACATCGCCGGCGTAGTCACCCTTCTTGGTGTAGCGGGAGAACTGGGTGACACGGAAGTAGCCGATCCGGCCGGGGAGATCGGCGTAGGCCAGCCTGCCCTGGGCCCAGGTGCGCCAGGTGACACCGGGGCCGAGATTCGCGGTGATCGCCTTGTCGATGCGGGCCGTGGATTCCGGGGTGGGCAGGACGGTGCCGGGACGACTGCCCGCGAACCACTGGCGGGGTCCGGCGACGACCCGGGTGTGCGCATCGTGCAGCGGCTCGATCATCTTGCGGAGCACCGCGAAGAGTTCGTCGNATCGTGCAGCGGCTCGATCATCTTGCGGAGCACCGCGAAGAGTTCGTCGTCGGTGGTCCGGTCCGTGATGCGAGGGCGGTATCGGTCGCGGACCGCCGCCCAGTCGATCTTCTTCGCCCGGAAGAAGGGGTAGTTCTCGGCGTAGGTCTGCCAGAAGACGTCGAAGACCGCCCTGGGGTCGCGCGGCGGATGCTTGGCGCAGCGGTCGGGGAGGGCGTCGATGCGGTGGAGCGTCCGCCGGCCGACTGCGTCCTCCATGGTCAGCCGGGCGCGGTCGGCGCCGGTCGGTGACACGGTGATCGGGACCGAGTCCGGGACGGTGAAGCGGCTTCGGTCGTGTGCATCGGGGTCGCCGGCGCGGGTGCCCGTGGTGGAGCCGGGCAGGCAGCTGATCGCGGTGGTCTCGTACGTACGCAGGCTGCGGCCCTTGATGGTGAGCAGGGTGCCGTAGCCGTCCATCCGCCAGACGCCCTCCAGGGAGGCGCCCGAGGCGTGGGTGGGCCGGGCTGTGGTGGGGTCTTTCGAGGCGGTACGGGCGTCCGTGTCGGAGCGGGCCGCCCGGGCCGGGCCGGTGCAGGCGGCGGTGGCCGTGAGGGCGGTGAGGGCGGTCAGCGCGGCGAGCAGCAGGGGCACGCGACGGCGGCGGTGGCCGTGGTTCGGGCCGGATCCGGGGTTGTTCATGGGCGTACCTCGTGGTGGGTCAGGCCGCGGCGAGTGTTTCCGCGGCGCGGCGGCGCAGGCTGATGTGGACGGGCAGTCCGGTCGCGAGCAGTGCGAGCAGCAGGGTGCCGCCGGCTATCGAGCCGGCCGTCGTCCAGGGCACGTACGGCAGCGCGTCACCGAACGCCTGCTGGAGCATCGGGGCGAGGGTGAACAGTGCGATGGCCGTACCGAGAACGAGGGCGGTGCCGGCCACGACGGACGCCTCCCAGGCCGCCATCGCCCGCACCTGGCGCGGATGCGAGCCGACCAGGCGCAGCAGCGCCATATCGCGGCGGCGCTCGGCGGTGATCATGGCAAGGGTGTTGGCGGCGGCGATGGCGGCGAAGCCCGCGTACAGCCCCGTACCGATGTAGTCCAGCCACACCTCGCCGGCCGGTCCGGCGGAACCGGTCCGGTGCTGGGCGGTGGTGCGCATCGCGATCTTTGTGGTGCCGAAGGCCACCACCAGGACCAGGGGGACGACGGCGGCGGAGAACCGGCGGGACTGCGTTGTGACGTTCTGCATCGCCAGCTCGGCCGCGCTGCCGAACCGGCCGATCAGCCGGGACACCAGCCAGGCGGCCGGGCTGATGATGCGCGGTCCCAGCAGCCCCACACCGACGCAGAACAGCAGCAGCACCAGGAACGCGCCCTGGCTCGCCTTCTCGGCCGGCTGGTCGGCGAGCAGCCGGGAGACGATCACGCCACCCGCCGTCGCGGCGAGCCCGAGCGGCAGCCGCAGCAGGCCCAGCTTCCGGCGGCCCGCTGCCGCCTCCTCCAGCGCCCGCGCCGGACGCAGCGCCGCGAACCGGCTCGATGCGAGCAGCCCGGCGATCGCCGACGTGATCACCACCACCGCCAGGCACACCGGCAGCACGATCCAGCTGAACCGGAAGGGAACCTCGCGCGGAATGAGGCCGTGGTCGACCATGCCGTCGAACCACCAGCGCGCCAGCACCGCGCCCAGCGCGCATCCGGCGAACGCCGACGGGATCGCGGCCGCCACCGCCTGGGCGGCGGTGGCCCGCCGGATCTGCCAGGGGCGGGCGCCGATCGCGCGCAGCGTCGCGAATTCGCGATGCTGCTGGGCGACGGCCGTACCCATCGTCGAGGCGACCACAAAAATCGACATATAGATCGAACCGAGCAGGAGGACGGCGGCCATGTCGCCGACGTTGTGGGCGGCCATCACCCGCCGAGCGGCGGGCGGGACGCCGTCCGCGCCGGTCGTGACGAGCATCGTCATCGACGCGCCGACCACGGTCGCGGAGAACAGCGTCGCCACCGCCGTCCCCGTGAATGCGGGCCGGTGGCCACGCAGCGCCGCACGCGCCAAACCGCTGGACATGAGCACACCTTTCGTTTCGAACTGTGATCAGCGTGACGGCCGGGCATGATCGCGCACCATGAGGAATCCACCCGTCTTTTGGTGGGGTTTTCCGCAGGGTCGGCGGCCGGAGAACCGCAGGACCGGAGGAAGGAGTGAGGGGAGGCCGTCGCGGGGCGGCCCTCGGACCTCGTAAGGTCGTATCCGTGTTGGAGGAGATGCGGATCCGGTCCCTGGGCGTCATTGACGACGCCGTTGTCGAGCTGTCCCCGGGCTTCACGGCGGTGACCGGCGAGACGGGCGCGGGCAAGACCATGGTCGTCACCAGCCTCGGCCTGCTGCTCGGCGGGCGCGCCGACCCCGCCCTGGTGCGGATCGGCGCCAAGTCGGCAGTCGTGGAGGGCAGGATCAGCGTCGGCCCCCAAGCCCCCGCGGCGCTGCGGGCCGAGGAGGCCGGCGCGGAGCTGGACGACGGCGCGCTGCTGATCAGCCGCACGCTCTCCGCCGAGGGCCGCTCGCGCGCCCATGTGGGCGGCCGCTCCGTCCCCGTCGGCCTGTTGCAGGAGTTGGCCGACGACCTGGTCGCCGTACACGGCCAGACCGACCAGCAGGGCCTGCTGCGGCCGGCTCGTCAGCGCCAGGCCCTGGACCGCTACGCCGGAGACGCGGTCGCCGTGCCGCTCGCCAAATACACCGCCGCACATCGCCGGCTGCGCGCCGTCGCCACCGAGCTGGAAGAGCTGACCACACGGGCCCGCGAACGCTCCCAGGAAGCCGATCTGCTGCGCTTCGGCCTGGACGAGATCGCGGCGGTCGAGCCGCAGGCCGGTGAGGACGTCGAACTCGCCGCCGAGGCCGAGCGGCTCGGCCACGCCGAGGCGCTGGCCTCCGCCGCGACCGTCGCGCACGCCGCGCTGGCCGGCAACCCCGAGGACCCCGAGGGCGTCGACGCCACCACCCTGGTCGCCGGCGCACATCGCGCGCTGGAGACCGTACGCAGCCACGACCAGGAGCTTGCCGCGCTCGCCGAGCGGCTCGGCGAGATTGGCATCCTGATGGCCGACGTGGCGGGCGAGCTGGCCAGCTACGCCGACGGCCTGGACGCCGACCCCTTGCGGCTCGCCGCCGTCGAGGAGCGCCGCGCGGCCCTGAACCACCTCACCCGCAAGTACGGCCACGACATCGCCGCGGTGCTGGCATGGGCCGAGGAGAGCGCCGCCCGGCTCACCGAACTGGACGGCGACGACGACCGGATCGGCGAGCTGACGGCGGAGCGGGACGCGCTGCGCGCCGAACTGGGCGATCTGGCCCAGGCGCTGACCGACGCCCGCACGGCGTCGGCGAAGCGTTTCGCCGACGCGGTCACCGCCGAACTCGCCGAACTCGCCATGCCGCACGCCCGCGTGACCGTCGAGATCCGCCAGACCGAGGTCGCCGAGGACGCCGACGGCATCGAGGTCGGCGGCCGCACCGTGGCCTACGGGCCGGCCGGTGCCGACGAGGTCGAGCTCCTGCTGGCTCCGCACCCGGGCGCACCGCCCCGGCCGATTGCCAAGGGGGCATCCGGAGGTGAGCTCTCCCGGGTGATGCTCGCCGTCGAGGTGGTCTTCGCCGGCTCCGACCCCGTACCGACCTACCTGTTCGACGAGGTTGACGCGGGTGTCGGCGGCAAGGCGGCCGTCGAGGTCGGCAGGCGGCTGGCCAGGCTCGCGAAGTCGGCGCAGGTCGTGGTCGTCACGCACCTCCCGCAGGTCGCGGCGTTCGCGGACCGGCAGCTGCTCGTGGCCAAGACGAACGACGGGTCGGTCACCAGGAGCGGCGTGAAGGTCCTGGAGGGCGAGGAGCGGGTCCGCGAACTCTCCCGGATGCTGGCCGGCCAGGAGGACTCCGAAACGGCCCGCGCGCACGCGGAAGAGCTGCTGGAGACGGCGCGTACGGGCAGCTGAGAGCCGAGGGAGGCCGTCGTGGTGGCCTCCTGCCTGCTCCCTGTGCGCCCGGCGATCTGGTTCACGTACAACGGGCCGTGGGCTTTGCGTGCTACGGCCGTGTGCTCTGCGTACTACAGCTGCGTGTTTCGCGTGCTACGGGCTGTGGGCTGTGGGCTCTGAATAAGACGGGCCGCGCGCGCTGCGTGAGACGGGCCGCGTGCTTCGCGTAAATCGAGCCGCGCGCTCCAGGTAGTCCCGCCTGTCCGCTCAACGCCCACCCCGCCCCCCCCGCTCACCCGCCCCACATACACCCGCCCACCCCCCGAAGGGGGGTGGGCGGCGGGGAAAAACATTAAGGGGGCGAGCGGCGAGGCAGGCCGTGAACGGGGCGAGCAGTGAGGAAAGCCATGAACAGGGGTGGGCGGTAAGGAAAGCCGTGAACGGCGCGAGCGGTGAGGAAAGCTGTGAACGGGGGGCGGGCGGTGAGAGAGCCGTGCAGAGGAGCGGGTAGCGAGAGAGCCCTGCAGGGGGCGGCAAGGAAAGCCATCAACGGGGACGGGTGGTGGGAAAGCCGTGCAGCGGAATGGGCTGTGGGGGAAGGCCGTGAACGGGGACGGACGGTGGGGAACGACGCAGGGGGACGGGGCGGTGGGGAAGGCCCTGAACGGGGACGGACGGTGGGAGAACCGTGAAGGGCACTGACGGGCACTCGGTGGCGGGAACGCCATGACGGGGACGGGCGGCGGGGAAAACGTGAGGGCGGAGGGCGGAGGCAGGGCTCCCGTCAGGTCGCGAGGCTCTCGCCCCTAGGGTGGCGGGAGTTGAGCTCGGCAGGGTGCCGGGCGAGGGGAGTGACATGGTGGCGGTGGCCGGCAGCAGGGTGCTGGGGGGCGGATCTCGGCGCTGCTCGGGGCGGCAGGGGTGACACGGGCCGCATACGGGGCACTGAGGAGCCGGCCGCCGGGCGGTGCCGTCCTGTGGGAGCGGAAGAACTACGCCGGCCGGACGGTGGACCTGCACGCCGGGCTCGCGACGGCCACCGGCACCGCGCTCGCCGCCGCCACCGCGCCGGGGCTGCCCGCCCGGGCC
>NZ_QUAC01000014.1 GCF_003389455.1 Streptomyces inhibens
CCCTGCACTACGAGGTGCGCGGCCAGGGCCCGCTCCTGCTGCTGATCCCCGGAGGGGCGGGCGACGCGGCCTCCTACGACGGCGTCGCCGACGACCTGGCCGCCGAATACACGGTCGCGACCTACGACCCGCGCGGCATGTCCCGCAGCACGCTGGACGACCCTGAGGCCGAGCAGCACGTGGCCGAGCACGCCGACGACGCGTTCCGGATACTGGAACTGCTGTCGCCCGGTGAGCCTGCCCGGGTGTTCGGCGCCAGCTCGGGCGCGATCGCCGCCCTGCACCTGCTCACCGCCCACCCCGAACGCGTCGAACGCGTCGTGGCGCACGAGCCGCCGATGGTGGAGGTCCTGCCGGATGCCTCCGAACATCGCGCGCTCATCGCGCGCGTGCAGGAGACGTTCCGTACCCAGGGGCTCATGCCGGCGATGGCCGTGTTCGCCGCGGGGCTGAAGAAGGACGGTGACACCACCGAACCGGAGGCCGAGCTCAAGCTTCCGCCGCAAGCCGCGGCGCGGGCCGAGCGGACAATGGCCAACCTGCCGTACTTCGTCGGGCGTATCGTGCCCAGCTTCATGTCCTACGCCCCGGACATCCACCGGCTGGAGGCGCTGTCGGACCGGCTCGTGCTCGCCTGCGGTCACGACTCACGCGGCGAGCTGCCCTACCGTCCGGCCGCTCTCCTGGCCGAGCGTCTCGGCACGGAACTTCTGCACTTCCCCGGCGGGCACACCGGCCTGACCATGCACCCCGTCGAGTTCGGCGAACTCCTTCGGAAGGCATTCCTCGCCTAGACCCGGATCCGACTTGCCCTAAGGGCTGTCCCGTAAATGACCTACGACGTGTCCGTTGACCTGACTGTTCCTTCGTCACCCGGCGAGGGTGAGGTTGTGCAGGCGGGCGATGCCGAGCATGGCGTGGTGGACGCCGTCGCCCTTGAGACGGCAGTCGCGGAGGATCTTCCAGGTCTTCATGCGGGCGAGGGTGTGCTCGACGCGGGCTCGGACCTTGCGGTGGGAAGTGTTGTGTTCCTCTTTCCAGGCCGGCTGTTCGCTCTGGCCGGGTTCGCGGCGGTGCGGGATGACCAGGCCGGTGCCCCGGGAGCCGCCGTCCGCGATGACCGTGGTCTTGCCGATGGCGGCCTTGGCACCGGAGCGACCCCATGCCTTGCAGTCGTTGCGGTTGCCGGGCACCGGCCGGCCGATGGCCACGACGAGCCGGGTGTCGGCGTCGATGACGACCTGGTGGTTGGTGGAGTAGCGGTAGTTCTTCGACTGCTCGGCCACCTGGTGGTCGCGGGTGGGAACCAAGGTGCCGTCGGCGATCAGCACGGTGTCTTTGCGGAAACGCTTGCGTTGCTGGAGGGCGAGCGATGGCCCGAGGTGGTCGATGATGCGGTCGGCTGCGGACTTGGACACCCCGAACAGCGGCGCCAGTTGGCGCAGGGTCAGGTTCGTTGGCCAGTAGGCGGCGACCAGAAGCACGCGGTCCTCCAGCGACAGGCTCCACGGTCGGCCCTTGCGCACCGGATCTGCACCCTCGCGCCGCAGCGCGGTGATCAGCTTGCCGAACTGACGCGGGCTCAGCCCGGTAAACGGGGCTATTCAGGACGGCTCCGAAGTCGAGATCACACCAGAACAGCAAGATCATCTCGCCCGTGACCAGCAGTTACGGGACAGCGCTTAGGCCGCACCCCCTCCGCGGCCTGTCCTTCGACTACATCCGCATCAGCTACGGGTGCCGAGGCGGTGGATCACGGCGATCGCGTCCTGCGTGCGCCGGTTGACCGGAAGACGTAACTGCATGCCCAAAGTCCGCCTCGGAGATCTTCTTCAGGGGCGGATTCTCCTCGGGGCCTACGATCGAATTGCGGCAGGTGCGCGCATTCGCTCAAAGGCTGGCAGGCGACCGCTTCGGTCTTCGCGGCGTGAGATCATTTCGAAGCCGATCCGTTCGTACAGGCGTCGAGCGCCTATGTTCGTTGCGGAGACGTCGAGTTCTGCGGTGTCGAGCCCGCAGGAGCGTGTGTGGTCGATCAAGTGGCGAACGATTTTGGTGCCCACACCCTGGTTGCGGTGTTCTGGGGACACGCAGATATTCGCGAGGAAGAGTCCGCCCCGATCTGGCGTGGCGAAAAGGTCGCCCACTGCGGTTGAGCGTCGGCAGACCTCGGCCAATTCCCGTAATCGGTAATGCGCGACTACTGAGCCCAGGCTGTGGAGAGTGATCCTGTGCCAGCGGCGTCCCGGGTAGTGGGTCGCGGTGGCTACCACGGCGCCATTGGGCTCTATGGCGACCTTTTGGTTGCGCCAGCCGAACAGGCCCTCTCCTCTGAGGAAGTCGCGGCGCAGGAAGTCTTGCGCGGGCCGTCCATCGACGGAGAATACGGTGTCGATCAGTTCCCGGGATGACTCGTGAATCAGCGGCACGAGAGCATCGGCATCTGCCGGTCCGGCACGGCGGAAGTCCAGCTCCATCAGTTGTCCTCTCCCTTCGAGGTGGCACCGCGCACTACTGCGCATACTCGGTCGAATCGGGGCTGGTGAGCGATGCTCCGCAGCTCGGCCATGAGGCCGTGTTGGTGCTGTTCGCCGACCAGGTGGGTTACGCCGGCGAACATCGCCAGCAGGGACAGGGAGTCGCCTCCCATGAGGTAGAAGTCCGCCGTCTCATCGATTCGGGCTGCGTCCAGTGGGAGTACCTCGCTCCAGATACGTGCTATCTGCCGCTCGATTTCGTCCTGTGCTTCATACAGCGGTTGCTTCCCCTCAGCGTCGCCGTGTTGGGAGAAGGGGTCGGGCAGAGCGGCCGCATCGATCTTGCCGTTCATCGTGCAGGGGAACTCAGACATTTTGATGATCGCGGTGGGCACCAGATACCGGGGGAGATGTTCGGCCAGGTGTCGGGTGAGTGCCGCTGCGGTGACGTCGGCTCGGGTGGTGACATACGCGCACAGTGCGTGGTGGGTCTGCCCCGGTGGTCGGCGGGCAACGACGAACGCGCGGGCCACCGCTGGATGCAGCTCTAGTGGGTATGCGACTTCGGCCGGCTCGATGCGGTGTCCATGGATCTTGATCTGGTCGTCGACTCGTCCGATGTACTCCAGGACCCCCGAGGGCAGAAGGCGGGCCAGATCGCCGGTTCGATACGCGCGGGTACCGTCGGCGAGCCTGACGAAGCGTTCGCTGCTCAGCCGTGGCTGCAGCCGGTAGCCGCGGGCGAGTTGATCGCCGACGAGGTAGATCTCGCCCGTCTCTCCCGCTGGAACGAACCCGCGGTCGGCGTCGAGCAGGTGCACCTTGGTGTTGTCGACCGGGAGCCCGATGGGCACAACTGGCGATTCCGCGTCCCTGTGGGGGTCGAATTGGTGAACGACGCAGCCGATGGTGGCCTCGGTCGGGCCGTACTCGTTGATCACGGCGCATCCGGGACCGAAGAGCCGCTGGGTGCCGGCGGCCAGCGGGCCGGTGAGCTGCTCGCCTCCGACGATCAGCGTGCGGAAGCCCGATGGGTGAAGACCGAGGCGTGCGATCAGGTCCAGGTGGGTGGGTGTCAGCTTGAGCGCCGTGGCTTTGCATTCCTCCAGTGCATACCGCAGCGTCAGATGGTCGAGCGGACCGGGTACCAGCGCGACGGAGCCACCAGTGAGCAGGGGGAGGAATATCGAGGTGCCGGTGAGGTCGAAGGCGAGTGAGGTGAACAGTGCGAAGCGGGAGGTGCGGTCCACCTGGTAGCGCCTGGTGGCCCATGCGACGTAGTTGAGCAGGTTCCGGTGCTCGACCTCGACTCCCTTCGGACGTCCGGTCGATCCCGAGGTGTAGAGGACGTAGGCCACGTCGTCGGGACGCGGTGAGGCGTCCGCGGCGGGCACTCGGCCTGGCTGCTGCGGCAGTTCGTCGAGGAGCAGTGTCCCGTAGGGGACGATCCGGTCGGCGTGGCGTTTGTGGGTCAGGCACACGGTTGCCCCGGCGTCGTGGAGTATCTGGCGTATCCGGGTGTCCGGGTAGGCCGGGTCGAGTGGCAGGTAGGCAGCACCGGACTTCAGGACGGCCCACAGGGCGGTGATGGCGTCGGCCGAGTGGTCCATGAGCAGCCCGACCACCGAGCCGCGGCCGGCTCCGAGATCCTGCAGTTCGCAAGCGATCGTGTCGGAGCGCCGGTCGAGTTCGGCGTAGGTCAGCTCGCCCTGCGGATCAGCGAGTGCCACGGCGTCGGGGGTATGTGCGGCCTGTCTGCGGAACAGGTCGACGAGGCTTTCAGCGCTCTCCTGTGCGGCGGTCGGGCGCGCGGTGCGGTTTCCCTCCCAAAGGCGGGCTTGGCGGGGTGAGAGTGTTTCCTCGATCGCGTCGAGGAGTTCCTCGGCGTGATCAGCCGCTTGTGGGCCGTTGGGGTGGCACAGCGTGATCTCGGTGCGTCCGAGGCACTCGACGGCGACGAGGGAGAGGGGCACAAGCGGGGACTGCACGGGCAGGGAGTACACGGTGGAGGCGGTGAATTCACCGCTGGAGAAGGATTCCAGGTCTGTCCGGCCGAGGTGGGAGATGAGCGCGGTGCACAGGTAGCGGTCCCGGCGTTCACTCGCCGCCGTTACGGTACGAAGCACGTGGCGCAGTGCGCTCAGCGGAACGCGTGAGGCCAGTTGCTGCGGACCGGACGCCAGTTCCGCGTTGGCGGCCAGGGCGTCGAGTAGCTGTCGTTGCAGCTCTTCCCATCGTGTTCCGGGCCGGGTGTCCAGGAAGATCGGCAGCGTCAGGTTCGCGGTTGAGCTGAGCTCCGGGGCGTGGCGGCGCAGGTCCACGGGGACCATGGCGCGCTGTTGGGGCAGGCCGCAGGTCTCGGTGACGGCCGAGGCCAGCTTGGCGACCAGGGCCGGGTGAGTGCCGGCGATGGTGCGTTTTCGCCAGAGGAAGCCGTGCGACTGGCTCGTCGCGGTCGGCCAGGGTGCTTTGGCCGCCAGTGTGGTGCGGATCGGGTGGGTGTGGTGTGCGGGCTGATTCAGCTCCTTCAGCAGGGTGTGGTCGGTCATGGTGGAGCGGGCGGGGTGCGGCGTCTCGCCGCGCAGCGCGCGGAAGACTTCGCCGGCCCACCGCAGGACTCCCCGGCCGTCCATCACCGCGTGGTGGGCTCGGAAGACGACTGTGCCGGGCCTGGTGCCGTCGGCTGGGTGGAGCAGGACTTCACAGGTGGGGCCCTCGGGCGGCAGGGTGTGGCGTAGGAATCCGGGTGGGTCGGTGAATCGCTGTGCGTCGAGCGTGCCGGGTTCCAGTAGGTGCACGGTGGGGGCTCGGCCGCTGTCCGTCCAGAACTTGGCCTGGTGGATCAGCCGGGAGCCGGGGCAGGCTTGTGCTGCCTCGGCGACGGCTCGCTGCAGTGTGGCGAGTGGGAGGTCTCCGTAGCCTTCCACGGCCAGGTGAATGACCAGCGGGGATGTGGGTGAGGTGGCGGCCAGGTACAGCCGTTCCGTGGGTGAGATCGGCCGGCGGAAATGTTCTGGTGTCATACCTTGTGTCACTTCGCCTTCTTGGTGAACCGCTCTACACCGCCGGTCGACTCGATCCAGGCCAACAGTTCCCGCAGACCGGTGTCCTGGGTCTTGTGCGGTGTGAAGCCGAAGTCACGTTCGGCCGCCCCCGTGTTGTAGGTGCTGGACCGGGTGAGCAGCGCCATCGCGTACCGGCTCAGTGGCGGGGCGGCCCGGGCCGTCAGTGGGGGGAGCCGCCATATCAGCTCCACGGCTTGTGCCAAGGCGTTGGTGAGGGGCAGCGGGACGGTGCGGGTCGGCGGGCGGAGTTCGAGGATGTCGGCCAGCGTGGCCAGGAACGCCCACAGGTCGGTCCGCTCCCGGTCGGCGATGAAGTACGCCTTGCCGCCGACCCGGTCCGGTGGCGCCGCTGCCGCCCGAAGGCATGCGGCCACCGCGTTGTCGCAGTGGCACAGCGAGACCTGCACCTGCTTGCCTCCGGAGAGGTCGGGGAGTCGGCCGTCCCTCATCTTCGCGACCAGTTTGGGCAGGAAGCCGGAGTGGTCGCGTGGGCCCCAGACGCCGCGCGGGCGCAGTGCGCAGGTGGTGAAGGCGGGTTCGTTCGCGGCCAGGACCAGTTGTTCGGCGGCGGCCTTGGTCTGGGAGTAGTGGTTGAACCAGCGGTTGGGGTAGGGGGTGCTTTCGTCGATGTCGAGCCGGTCGCCGTCGCCCGGGCGCATCAGGGCGCTGGGGCTGCTGATGAAGACGAAGCGGTGTGCTCCGGCCGTGCGGGCGGCTTCCAGGAGGCGGCGGGTGCCGTCGACGTTGGTGTCCCGGAACTGGGTGTGGCTGCCGTAGTCGACCACCCGGGCGGCGCTGTGGTGCACGATGTCGATGTCCTGTGTGGCGCGGCGCAACGACTCGGCGTCGCGCAGGTCGCCGCGGACCACTTCCAGACCAGGTATGGCGCGCAGTCTTTCGTGGTTGCTGTTCTCCCGTACCAGGGCCCGAACGTGGTGGCCTTCGCGTAGGCAACCGTCCACGATATGGCCCCCGAGGAATCCGGAGGCGCCGGTCACCAGGACCTTCATGCGGCGGCCTCCTGGCGGGGTCGTGCCGGGGCAGGCTTGGGGAGTTGGCGCCACCAGGTGGCTCCGTAGAGCATGGTGAGCGCCACCGTGCCGGCGGTTTTACGGCCGGCGGCCCGGGCGCGCGGCAGGGCGTGGGGTATTTGGGCGGCGTGCACCACGATGCTCAGGAAGGCGTCGATCCACCACAGGCTCGCCGGCAGTGGCGAGTGGAACGGGTGGATCACTGCGGCTGCCAGGTAGGCCCACCCTGCCAAGGGGATCGCGCGTGGTGCCCACCGGTGGCGGCGGGGTACGCCGGTGGCGGCGAGTTGCTGCTCGGCCCAGTGGGCCAACTGCTCGCGTCCGATCTTCGCGTTGTGCCGCACGTCCACGGGGAAAGCCGGGTGGTGCAGGAAATCCCGCAGGTGCTCGGAGAGCGGCTGCGCAGCGGCCAGTTGGCGCAGTTCGGGAAGCATGGTCGCGAACTGCTGGGCGTCTATGCCCGGTTCGGTTTCGACGCACAGGACCGGCCGCTGGCTGCCTGGCTCTCCGATGCCGACCAGGGCGGTACGGCGGATGAGCGGGTGAGCGTTGAAGACGCCCTCGCACCGTACGGTGTGCAGGTCGCCGTGGGTGGTGCGTACCCGTTGGGCCTTGCGTCCGCAGAACCACAGTCGGCCGGTCGCGTCCAGGTAGCCCAGGTCGCCGGTGCGGTGCCACAGCCGCGGGGGGCCGTCTCCCGTGTCTTCGTGGATCTTGAAGGCGGTGTCCGCGCCCGGGGTGGCGTGGTAGTGGCGGCTGACGGACTCTCCCGCGACGACGATCTCTCCGACCTGCCCGGGAGGGGAGGGAAGCGAGGCATTCCAGCGTGGTAGCGGATCGTCGGTGACCTGGATGATCCGCACCTTGGTGCCGGGGATCGGGCGGCCGACGCAGGTGCCGTCGCCGAGCGCCGCGCGTGCCGCTGTCTCCTGCAGGATCTCGGCGGATTCGATCGAGGAGATCGGCAGTACCTCTGTGGAGCCGTATCCGACCTTGATCTCCACCTGCTCGCCCAGGGGGGTGCGCAGCGTGGTGAGGAGGTCGGGTGGCACCGGGGCGCCCCCGGAGACGAGGCAGCGCAGTGCCGGCAGGTGGGTGGGGTGCCGGGTCAGGTGCTCGCCGAGGACCCGCAGGAGTGCGGGGGAGGCGAACATGGTGGATACCTTGAACCGTTTCAGTGCCGCCACTACAGGTGCCGGATCTGCGGCGGCCACCTTGGCGGGGGCGACGGGTGCGAGGACCAGGGTGGAGCCGAAGACCAGGTCGAGCATGCCGTAGAGGGGCAGCGTGATGAGCGAGACCTCGTCCTGGTTGCGACTGTGGGCGGTCTTGACCTGGCGAGCCATGGCGGCGGCCATCCGGTGGGTGTACTCCACCCCCTTGGCCGGTCCGGTGCTGCCGGTGGTGAATCCGATCATCATCAGATCGTCAGGGGTCGGGCCTTCTTCCCCGGGTTGCGCTGAGGCCGGGGGCAGGCGATCCAGGGTGTGGCCGCCCCAGAACCAGCGGCGTCCCAACGTGACGCGGATCCGGATGCGGGCGAAGGTGCGGGGGCTGAATACCCGCACGGCGTGGGCGAGGGAAGGCCCGATGAACGCCTCCGCGCCCACCGCCCGATAGCAGTGGAGCATCCTTTTGACGCCCATGCCGGGATCGACGACGACGGGGACGGCGCCGATCCTGAACAGGGCGAAGGCGAGCGCGAACAGCTCCGGGCCGGGGGGCGCCATCAACACCGTCTTGGTGCCCTTGGCGACGCCGATCGCCAGGAGGCCGGCCGCCAGGTCCTCCACCCACGATTGGAGTGCGTCGTAACTGAGTTCGCTGTAGTGGACGTCTCCCGCGGCACCGCAGCCGTCCGGGTAGATGATGGCGGTCTTGGTGGCGAGGAGACGCGCGTTGCGTTCCAAATAGTCGGCGAGAGTGCGCCCTTGGGGCACTTCATGGTCCGTTATGGACATCATGGCGGCTCGGTCACCGCCCCTGCG
Source organism: Streptomyces inhibens (assembly GCF_003389455.1). GTDB lineage: Bacteria > Actinomycetota > Actinomycetes > Streptomycetales > Streptomycetaceae > Streptomyces > Streptomyces inhibens. The sequence goes on from NZ_QUAC01000014.1 coordinate 8,562, forward strand.
GGTGGTAGCTCACGCAGGCGGTGCTGGGACCGGCGCCCGCGGCGACGAACAACATCTGCCCATAAGCCTCGGCAAGGCCACCCTCGACCGCCTGCAGGTAGCCGAGGACGGGCGCTGCGGTGTGCGGCTCACCCGAGTGAGGGCTCTGGCCACCCGGGAGGTCGGGCGCGACGACCGCCTCCGGGTCAAGAGCGAGGCGCTGCGCGAGTCGGGCCGCGAAGTCGGGAGTGGGACGGGAACAGACCACAAGGGTGCGGTTCAGGTCCACGTCCTGCGTGCGGGCGTACTCGGTGACCGTCGCGGCGGTCAGGTCGAGCAGGTGCTCGGCCCAGTCGGCGTCCCGCTGGACGGTGATCTGGTGCCGACCTCGCGGTCCCGCGGCCGAGATGTCCAGGTAACCGGCGGTGGTGGCACCGCAGTTGTCGGAGCCCCGCAGGAGGACCTGTCCGAACCCGGTGTCCGGTTCGGTGCCCTTCGCCAGCAGCCAGGCCGCGCCCAGGTCCGCGTACGGGTACGCGTCGTCCCGGCCGGCCCGCCCACCGGGATGAACGTCCGCTGCGGTCACCAACACCCGCTTGGTGCTGTTGGTTTCCAGCAGTGCCCGCGCGACCTGCACCGCGTTCAGCACTCCGCAGGCGCCGTTCATCAAATCGAAGGAGAATCCCCCACCGGGAACCGGGTGGGCAAGGTAGTCCAGGTTGATGCCCACCTCCTTCTGTACCAAGGCTGCCATGGCAGGTTCGAAGGTGTTGGACTCTCGGTAGACGCCCGTGTTGATCAGCACACCGACGGCCTCGGGTAACAGGCCGGCAGTGGCCAGGCAGTCCTGGGCGGCCTTCGCCGCGAGAGCCACCGACGAGGCGTCGGCGTCGGACTGCGGCACCGCGGTTGATGCTGCCATGATGATCATGCCCATGGTCAGACTCCCAGATTCGAGATCGTTGCGGACAGTGCGCCGGTCACGACGCCGGACGCTGCGGGAACCAGCAGGAACTTGGCGCCCTGGCGGGCGGTTCCGGCCTTCAGGTGCTGGTGCAGCACTAGAAAGTGGGAGGTGGTGGCGGTGTTGCCGAGCTCTTCCACCACCGCCAGCGACTCAGGCATTTGCGTGCCGAACTCCGATTCGGCCATCCGGTCGACGAACTCGATGAACCGGGTGCCGACCTGGTGCTGGACGATGTAATCGAAGCGCTCGTCGGCGAAGGTGCGGCCGTTCTTGGCCAGCAGGTCCCCGTGGAAGCTCGGCCACATCCTCAGCCGATCCTCCTTGTGCATCTGCCTGTTGTCCGTGTACAGGGCGATGCCCTGCGTCCGGTCGCTGGGCATGCCCATACACAGGTGCGAGTACTCGGCGCAGGTCATCAACTCCACGTAGTGGATCCGATCGGCCTCGTCCACCGACTCGTCGAGGATCACCGCGGCGGCAGAGTCGCCCACCGACAGGGACGCGAACTGCGGATCGTAGGAGTCAGCGATCTCCCGCGCCGCCGTCTGGGCCACCCTCGTGGTCTGCTCGCCGCTCACCACCAGACCGTTGCGCACCACGCCGGCTCTGATCAGCCGGTCCAGCAGGTACACGCCGGTCATCATCCCCGCGCACGCGTTGGACACGTCGAAGTGGATCGCTGAGCGAGCACCCAGCTCCCGCGCCAGCATGCGGGCGAACGAGGGCTCGAAGTACATGCAATCGCCGTCCTTGAAGCGTCCGATGGACGTCGAGATGACCACATCCAAGTCGCCGGCCGTGTAGCGGGAGTTGCCGAGACAGTCCTGCGCCGCCTTCAGCGCCATGCCTAAGGAGTCCTCGCCGGATCCCGGACTCGGGTTGTAGACCCTGCGCTCAGCTACCCCCGTGATCCGCTCCAGATCGAATTCCGGCGCACCGGTCATCTGCGCGACCAGATCAGTCGTGGCGAGCACAGTGCTCGGCAGATACGCCCCCAGCGCCTCGAAGCGACTGCTTGGTGTTGTTCGCATCATGAGCCCTCTCTCTGTTTTGGCCTTATCAGCGGTTTTCTTGCATTGCAGAACCCCCGTGCTGGTCAGTAGGCATGCATGGCCAACCGGAACCAGGAAGTTCGAAGACGCGATATGGCCGATTGCGCGGCAGGATCCCTGCTCGGATCTGCGGGGCGGGCGCCAGAGCAGCCCGTCGCATAACACCGCCCCAATTCTCCCGAGTTCACCATCGGGTGCGGGGCGACTACGTGAATCACGTTATCCCATGACCTGTCATGCCCTCGCCATTCTGTTGGGTGATGGCGGTCACTCAGTCACATTCCGGCCTATGCATCCCTCGGTCCAACGGGCGGCGCACAGCGGAGATCGGGATCGTTGGGGCAGCCCACAATGAACGCAACCTGCAGTGACGGCTATCCGGCCGCCAATAGGCATGCCTGCCAACGCCAATGGGCCACACAAGGAGGGCCATTCGGTACTGCATCGCCAGGGGCGGAGAGCGTCTTCCTCGGCGCGCTCGACACGGCACATTGCGCAGGCTCAAGGTCGTCGGCCGGGGGAAGCGAACTTACCGACGTCCCCGCCCGCCACGCCGGTCGATATTGGTCAAGCGTCAACATTTCGACCGTCAGGCCAAATTCCGCCGACCGAATCGTGATTGGACCCCACCCCAAGGCACGCAAACCGAGGTCAGGACTTGTGAGGGGCGTGAAAGGCGGTCGAAGATGGCGAAGGTGCCCTCTCTCCTTTTCATCCGGGAGAAACAATCCGGTTCAGGTCGCGACAGGCCCTCACCGCACCCGGAGTAATCCGCGGGCGCACACCCACGTGTCAATGACGGGAACAGCTGACTCGTCACGCTCGCGGATTCCGCCGACACGAGGATGCGTCGATCAAGAAGCGGCCCATGCCCGCACTGAAGCCGGTGCCGCCGCACTACTGCCGGGGCGCCGGCATCACGGTCACGCGTCGGCGCCGACGCCGTACCGGACACGGAGGATCTGAGCGGTCTGTCCGCACCAGTCGGCCGTCTCCTGCTCGAAGCGAAGGCCGCGCATACAGGTCAGATATGGCCCGATCCGGTCGCCGGAGCTCAGGAATGCCTGCTCATCGACGTCGCCGCGCTGACGATGCAAGTACCGCTCAAAGATATCGATCTTGGCAGCGGCAATGAGTGCCCGCTCCTCAAGCTGTTCGATCACCGCCTTCGCGGACAAGCTGTCCACGGCCCGCACCTTGACCAGAAGGTCGTCGCGGATGAAGGCCGGCTTGGCGCTGGATTCGGCGAACCGCTCCAGCTCGGCAAGGCCGGCGTCTGTCACCGAAAAAAGCCGCTTGTTCGGGCGGGTCTCCTGAATCACGGCCCGGCCCTGGATCAGGCCGTCCTTCTCCAGTTTGGTCAGCTCCAGGTACAGCTGCTGAGGCAGCGCATGCCAGAAGTTGGCCATGCCCGCGTCAAACGCCTTGGCCAGTTCGTAGCCGCTGGACTCGCCGTCCAGCAGTGCGGCCAGCACCGCATGTCGCAGAGCCATGATCGTCGGTCTCCTGTCCGTGTCGCGCCGGTGGGTCCGTGGGGTGCCGGTGGGGGTGCCGGCCTTCTCACTCTACTCTTCTTCGTGATTACTCATAATGTTGAGTATGCTCAGTGTGGCGCAGACCCCGGCGCTCCTCGTGACCGGGCCTGCCGTAGAAAGCCCGGCTCGCCAGCGCCGGACGGAACGCCATCGTGAGAGGACTGCGATGAACCCCGAGAACCCCTTCAAGGGCGCCTTCACACCGGTCACCGAGGAGGTCACCTCCTTCGACCTGCCGGTCACCGGCACCATCCCCGCCGAGCTCAACGGCCGCTACCTGCGCAACGGCCCCAACCCCATGGACCTCGACGAGCCCCGGCTTCACCTGTTCACAGGTACCGGCATGGTGCATGGCGTACGACTGCGCGAGGGCAAGGCCGAGTGGTACCGCAACCGCTGGGTGCGCTCGGCCCGCGTCGCCGAGGCACTTGGCGAACAACCCCGCCCCGGCGCCTCCGTGCGCCGCGCAGACACCGGCCCCAACACCCATGTCATCGGCCATGCCGACCGCACCTTCGCCCTGGTCGAAGGCGGCTTCCGGCCCTACGAACTCACCTACGACCTGGATACCGTGGGAGCCTGCGACTTCGACGGGACCCTGCGCGACGGCTTCGTCGCCCATCCCAAGCTGGACCCCGCCACCGGAGAACTGCATGCCGTGACCTATGTCAGCGGCGGCGACACGCTGACCTACCTGGTTGTCTCTCCGCTCGGCAAGGTCGTGCGCAGCGTGGACATCTCCGCCCCGCACGCGCCGATGATGCATGACTTCGCGCTGACCCAGAAGTACGCGGTGCTGTACGACCTCCCGGTCACCTTCAGTCAGGCCGCCGAAGATGCCGAAAAGGCATTCGCGATGGGCTGGAACGAGGCCCGCGGCGGCCGCATCGGCTTGCTGCCCCGAGGCGGCACCGAGGTGCGCTGGTTCGACGTCAATCCATGCTGGGTCTTCCACACCCTCAACGCCTATGACCAGGGCGACATGGTTGTGGTCGATGTCGTGCGCTACCCGCGGATGTTCGCGGGGGCCGAGCTGATGGGGAACAGCCTGCCCACACTCGACCGCTGGGTCATCGACACGGTCACCGGGAAGGTCACCGAGACCCGCCTCGACGACCACCCGCAGGAGTTCCCCGTGGTCAGTCCGGCCGTCGTCACCGGCGCCCACCGCTACGGATACTCCGCGGTCACCCCGGACCTGCTCCGCTACGTGGGTCCGGCCGGCACCCTGGACGGTCTGCCCGTCGACGCGTTCAGTGACTCGCTGATCAAACACGACCTCGACAAGCAGACCACCACGGTCCGCGCCTTCGGCACCGGCCACTACACCAGCGAGGCGTACTTCGTGCCCGCGCAGAACGTGCAGGCCGAGGATGACGGATACGTCCTCGCTTACGTCTTCAATGCCGACCGCGGCGCCACCGATCTGGTGATCCTCTCCGGACAGGACTTCACCGGCGACCCGATCGCCACCGTGCACCTGCCCGCGCGCGTGCCGCTCGGCTTCCACGGCAGCTGGATACCCGACCCCGCCTGACCTCCCCGGCCTCCATCAGACATCCCCGCCGACCCGATCACCACCCCGGGGCGGGCCCCTCATCCGCGTGGTCCCGCCCCGGTTCCTGAAGGGAAACGGAAACACCCCATGTCCATACCCGGCACCCCCGAGCAGCCCGCCGACCTGGTGGCCAGGCTGCGGTCCACCTTCCGGACCGGCCGTACCCGACCCCTGGAGTGGCGCATCCGGCAACTGCGGCAGCTGCAGGCCCTCCTCACCGACCACGGCGGGGAGATCGCTGACGCGCTCCACACCGACCTGCGCAGGAACGAAGCAGACGCCCGCAGCGGGGACATCGACAACACCCTGCGCGAGATCGGCCACACCTTGGCGCACCTGGAAGAGTGGCTGCGGCCGCGGCCGGTCGACGTCTCCGGGATCTTCGGCCCGACCGCCACCGCCGCCACCCAGTACGACCCGCTCGGCGTCGTCCTGATCATCGGGCCCTGGAACTACCCGGTGCAGCTCACCCTCGTCCCCCTGGCCGGGGCGCTCGCAGCCGGCAACACCGCCGTCGTCAAGCCCAGCGAACTGGCGCCGGCCGCCTCCGCGATCCTGGCCCGTCTGTTGCCTGCCTATCTGGACACCGACGCGGTCGCGGTGGTCGAAGGTGGCGTCGAAGAGACCACCGCCCTGCTGGCCGAACGCTTCGACCACATCTTCTACACCGGCAACGGGACGGTCGGCCGCATCGTCATGAAGGCCGCCGCCGAGCACCTGACACCCGTAACCCTCGAACTGGGCGGCAAGTCACCGGTGTTCGTGGACCGCGACTGCGACCTGTCCGCGATCGCGGCACGGCTGGCCCGCACCAAGTTCCTGAACGCCGGGCAGACCTGCGTGGCACCCGACTATGTACTGACCGACCCCGACACCGCCCGAGCCCTTGAGCCCGCACTCATCGAGGCCATCGCCGACCTCTACGGGCCGGACCCGGCGGCCTCCCCCTCGTACAGCCGCATCATCAACCAGCGCCACTTCGACCGCCTCGCGGCCCTGCTCGACTCCGGGCGCCTGGTCACCGGCGGGCAGCGGGACCGGGAGGACAAGTACATCGCCCCGACCGTGCTGGCCGCCGTGAAGCCGGACGCCCCCGTCATGCAGGAGGAGATCTTCGGACCCATCCTGCCGATCGTGACCGTACCCGGGCTCGACGAGGCAATCGACTTCATCAACAAGCGCGACAAGCCCCTGGCCCTGTACGCCTTCACCGAGAACGAGACCACCAAGCAGCGGCTCGCCGCCGAGACCTCCTCCGGAGCCCTGGGGTTCGGCCAGCCCATAGCCCATCTTCGCGTCCCCGAGCTGCCGTTCGGCGGCGTCGGAGAGAGCGGCTTGGGCGCCTACCACGGTCAGTACTCGGTCACCACGTTCAGCCACCGCAAAGCGCGCCTCGACGTGCCTCTGGGCTGACAACCCGCGCCTTCGGACGACAGGCGGGAGCGCCGCTGCCCCCGCAGGTCAGGACCTGCCCCCTGTTCCAGATGAGGGATAGCACGGACCATGCCCACTTCCCACGGGGCCCACGCGGCCCTACCTGAGCGATCGCACACCGACCCCGACCCGCGTCGCTCCCTCAAGCACGTCTGCGTGCACCTGCTCACCCCGCTGCTGATGTGCCTCGGCATGGCCCTGGCCTACCTGGGCGCCTTCCACCAGCCGGAGCCCCACCACCTCAAGGTCGCCGTGGTCGGCACCGGTCCGCAGGCCAAGGTGCTCGCCCAGACCGTCAAGGACGCAGCAGGTGACCGCCTCGACGTCACCACCCTCCGGTCCAGCCACGACGCGCAACGGCAACTACTGGACCGAGACCTGGTCGGCGCGTTCCTCCCGGACGCCACGAGTCCCGAACTACTCGTCGCCACGGCGAACTCCGACACCTCCACGACGGCTGCCGAGGCCGTCTTCCAGCAGGTCACCGCCGAACAGGGCACACGGCTGAAGGTCTCCGACCTCGCCCCGTCGGCCCCTGGCGACCCGACCGGTCAGGGACTGTTCTTCCTCCTGATCGCGCTGAGCATCGGCTCCTACGCCGGCGTCGCGGTGATCGGCGGGGCGGGCGCCGTGCTGCCGATGCGAGTGCGCGCCCTGGTCGCCCTGGCCGCCTCGCTGGCCATCAGCGCCATCGGCATCGTGGTCGCCGGACCGGTCTTCCACATCGTCGACCACGACCGCCCTGCCATGTGGGCGATCAGCTGGCTCTACTCGGCGGGCATCCTCGCCATCGGTACCGGGCTTCACACCTTCGTCAAGCGCTGGACGACGCTGACGATGATGGTGCTGTTCGTGATGGTGAACTTCACCAGCTCCGGCGGCGTCTTCCGGCCGGACCTGCAGAACGGATTCTTCGGCGCACTCCACGCCTTCTGGAACGGCGCCGGCTTCGTGGAGGGTGCCCGCAGCCTGCTCTACTTCGACGGCCGGGCGGGCCTCAGCGGCAACCTACTGGCCCTCGCGCTATGGCTGGCAGCAGGTCTGGCCCTGCTCATCGCCGCGGGCCGCTCCGAGCAGCGACATCGCGGTGCGGAACTCGTCAGCACGGACGACGACATCGAGGAGGAGGTCGAGGAGAATATGGAGGAAGCCGTCGGAGTCTGACGAACCTTCTGGCTGACGCACCAACAGGACCGGCGGCATCGCTTTGCCGACCCACCGCTCTCAGGGGCTCCCGGACCTGGGGGGCGAAGGGCCGGCTATTGCCGGCAGATAGCGGATCAGAGCAGGTCGGAGCTCTGTGGTCCCCTCTGTCAGGTCACCGAGGCCGAGCGTCGCTCCAGGATGGCCAGCACCTGCTCGCTCCAGCGGATGTTCTCCTGCTCGAACGCCAGGCCGCGCATCAGCGTGAGGTAGGGACCGACCCGCTGCGCGTGGGCAAGGTGCTCGGCCTCGGTGCGCCCCTCCAACAGCCGATCGCGCAGCCGTTCGTACCGGGCCAGCTTCGCTCTGGACCATTCCAGCCGCTCGGCGACGGCCTCCCGCACGGCCTCGGTGTCGCCGCCATCGACCGCTTGGACCTTCACCAGCAGCTCGTCGCGGATCGCGGTCGGCTTCGGCGGTTCGGAGGTGAAGTCGTGCAGCGCCGCCCGCCCGGCCTCGGTCAGCGAGAACAGCCGCTTGTTCGGCCGACGCTCCTGAATGACGACGCGCGCTGAGATCAGGCCCGCCGTCTCCATCCGGTCGAGCTCCCGGTAGAGCTGCTGCGGGGTGGTCATCCAGAAGTTCGCCACCGACGCGTCGAAGTCCTTGGCCAGGTCGTACCCCGACGCCTCACCCTCCAGGAGGGCCGCAAGAACCGCATTGCGCAATGCCATGGGCGTCAAGCTACCACTCAGTGATTACTCAGAAAATTGAGTAACCGACCTCTGGACACTCGCGCGACATCGTCACTAGTCTCCAGGACACCTATTCGTGAAGTTGAGTAGTCATGGAGGAGACCATGCACCCCTTCCGTCGGGCCGTGGAGGCCAACGACCACGACGCGATCGAGGCGCTGCTCGCCGACGACGTCGTTTTCACCAGCCCGGTGGCGTTCAAGCCGTACCCGGGCAAGGCGATCACCGCCGCGATCCTGCGCGGTGTCACGCGAGTGTTCACCGACTTCCACTACGTCCGGGAGATCGCCGGCGCGGACGGCCGCGACCACGCGTTCGTCTTCAAGGCGAAGGTCGGCGACAAGGAGGTCAACGGCTGCGACTTCCTGCACTTCGACGAGGACGGCCGGATCGACGACTTCACGGTGATGGTCCGGCCGCTGTCGGGCGCGAAGGCGCTTGCCGAGGCCATGGGCGCGCAGTTCGACCGGATCACTCGCGAGGCAACCCAAGGATGAACGACTACGACGCGGTCGTCATCGGCGCGGGCAACGCCGGGCTGACCGCCGCGGCCACCCTGCAGCGGGCGGGCATTCGGACGCTGCTGGTGGAGCGGCACAACGTGCCGGGCGGTTGCGCGACCTCCTTCCGGCGCGGTCGGTTCGAGTTCGAGGTGGCCCTGCATCAGCTGTCCGGGCTCGGTGTGGAGGGCCAGGCGTTCTCGCTGCGCGCCCTGTTCGAGGGTCTGGGTGTCGCCGACGAGCTGGAGTTCGTCCAGGAGCATGACCTGTACCGGGCCGTGGTGCCCGGCGTCGTGGACGTCACGCTGCCCGCGGACTGGTCGGGCGCGGCCGATGCCCTGGAGGCGGCCTTTCCCGGCAACCGGTCCAGGGTCGAGAGGTTCTTCCAGCTGATCCGGGATGTCACCTTCTGGCAGATCGCCGCGATGCGCGGCCTGCCTGCGGAGCAGATCGACCCGGTGCTGTTCCAGCAGGGGCTGCGCTCGCTCAAGGACGTGCTGGATGACCACTTCGACGACGAGGGCCTCAAGTGCGCGCTCGGCACCTACTGGTGCTACGTCGGCCAGCCGCCGTCCCGCCTCCGGTTCCAGGATCTCGCGCTTACGCTGTTCGCCTACTTGGAGTTCAAGCCCTGGCACGTCCGCGGCGGTTCCCAGGCCATGTCCACCGCCATCCTCGGTTCCTTCTTGAAGGCCGGCGGTGAGGCCCGGTTCAACACTGCGGTGGAGCGGATCCTCACCCGCCGGGGGAAGGTGGTCGGCGTCCGGCTGGACGACGGCCAGGAGGTCAGCGCCGGCGACGTCGTCTCCAACGCCTCGTTGCCGCTCACGTACGGGATGCTCGACGCCGGCACCGTCCCGGCAGCCGTCCGTGACGACTTGGCGACCCGCCGGATCGGCGTGTCGGGGTTCGTCTTGCACATGGGGCTGGACGCCACGCCCGCCGAGCTCGGGTTCACCACCAGTACGACCTTCGTCAACGTCGACACCGACGACGACCGCACCTTCGCCTCGATGCGCTCCCTGGAGCCGGCCCGCGGAATCTGCGTGTCCTCCTACGACATCGCTCCGATCGGTTTCGCGCCCACCGGAGCCACGCACGTCAGCCTGATGACCCTTCAGTACGCCGACGCGTGGGACAAGGTCGCTCCGGCCGACTACGCGCGAACGAAGTTCGCCTACGCCGAGACCCTGCTCGATCTGGTCGAGCACATTGCCCCGGGCATCCGCGACGCGATCGAGGAAGTCGACGTCGCCACGCCGCTCACCATGGCCCGCTACCTCGGCCACCCCGGCGGCGCCATCTACGGCTATGACCAAGACGCCACCGAGAGCTGGCTGTTCCGCAACAGCGAGCGGCAGACCCACGTACCCGGCCTGCACCTGGCCGGCTCCTGGGCGGGCATCGGCGGCTTCCAGCCCACCCTGGAGGCCGGCACCCGCGTCGCCCGCCGTCTGCTGCGGTCCAAGGCCGCCTGAACTCCGAGGGAGAGCCCGTGAAACACCCCATCGCCGACCTGTTCGCCGGTGCCGAGCAGATTCAGGCCGAGATCGCCGCCCGCCCCGCCGACACCACCGACCACACCGCCTGGACCCGCCGCACCATCGACGCCCACCACCCCAGGCGCCTTACCCTGACGGTTTCCCAGATGATCGCGGAGACCTCAACCACCCGCACCCTGCGGCTGCGCCGACCGGACGGCGGCGACCTGCCACCGTTCCTGGCCGGCCAGTACGTGACCGTCTTCACCGATGGCACCAGCCGCCCGTACGCGATCTCCTCCGGCCCCGCCCGCCTCGACCACTACGACCTGACGGTGCGCCGGGTACCGGGCGGCCGGGTCAGCAACCACCTGATCGACGCCCTCGCCGCCGGTGACACCCTGACCACCACCGGACCGATGGGCACGTTCCACCACAACCCGCTGTTCCACGGCGAGGACGTGGTGTTCCTGGCAGGCGGCTCCGGCGTCGCCCCGGCGATGAGCATGATCCGCGACATCCTCGCCCGCAGCCTCGAACGCCGCTTCCACCTGATCTACGGATCGCGCACTGCCAAAGACGTCATCTTCCGCGACGAACTCAACGACATCGCAATCGCTCACGCGCAGGTCCGGGTCGACCACGTCATTCTCGATCCCGACCCCAGCTGGAGCGGCCCCACCGGACTGCTCACCGCCGAACTCATCGACACCCTCGCCGGCCCACTCGACAACCGGATGGTCTACGTCTGCGGCCCGCAGGCCCTCTACCCGTACGCCCTCGACCAGCTCACCCGACTCCGGCACCCCGGACGACGGATCCGCTTCGAGGCCAACGGCGCCCCCGCCGACCCCACCACCCAATCGCACTGGCCCACGGACAAGGCCCCGGACGAGGAGGTCACCGTCACCGTACGGGGCACCAGCTTCCGCACGCCCCGCAACCGGCCGCTGCTGGATGCCCTGGAGGACCAGGGCATCCGCCCCGAGGTCGCCTGCCGCTCCGGCGAGTGCAGCCTGTGCCGCGTCCGCGTACTCACGGGCGAGGTGCACAACGCCGAGGAGGCCAGGCTCCGCCTGTCCGACCCGGGCGCCGGCTACACCCACTCCTGCGTCGCCTATCCGCTCACCGATCTCGAACTCGACCTGTGACCGGCTGATCGATCTCTGACCAAGGTGAGGGCCGCCGGTCCGGTCGAGGAGCGGCGGGCCTGGCCATGTCCCACCACCTCGGACATTCCAAGGAGAGCCCCCACCATGACCTCGCTCAACTCTCCGACCGTCGCCCAGCTCCCCGTCCTGGCCGCGCAGGCGTACGGCGACCGCCGCGCGCTGCGCTTCAAGCGCGACGGGGCCTGGCACACCCTCAGCTACCGCCAACTCGGTGCCGCTGTCGAGCAGATCGCGGCCGGCCTGCACCGGATCGGCGTCCGACCTGGCGACCGGGTCGGCCTGCTCTCGGAGACCCGCCACGAGTGGACGCTGTGCGACCTGGCGATTGCCCGCACCGGCGCGGTCTGCGTCCCCGTCTACCCGACGAGTTCACCGGAGGAGTGCGCCTGGGTACTCGGCCACAGCGGCGCGAGGACCGTCATCGCGGAGAACGCTGCCAAGGCCGCCGTCGCCGCCGCACTGCCCGGTGTGGAGGCCGTCGTCGTGATCGAGGCCGCCGAACCGTACCTGGCGCTGGAGGAGCTGCGGCGCGGGTCCACGCCGCAGGAGCTGGCGGCCGTCGAGGCGGCCACCGCCGCAGTCGAGCCCGACTCGCTCGCGACAGTCGTATATACCTCGGGGACGACTGGGCAGCCCAAGGGCTGCATGATCACCCACGGCAACTGGCGGGCCGCTTTCACCGCCATCGGGGCCCTGCTGAAGGGGCTGGACGCCGACGAGGAGGTGTTCGTGCACCTGCCGCTCGCCCACGTCATGTCGCGCTCAGTACAGCTGGTCGCGCTGGAGCACGGCGCCGGCCTCGCCTACTTCGGCGGCGACATGCGCAATGTCGTCGCCGAACTCTCCGAGGTCCGCCCCACCATCCTGCCGTCCGTCCCCCGGCTGTTCGAGAAGGCGTACGCGGTCGCCCGCGACCTGCCGCCCGAGACCGTGGCGCAGGCCTTCGGCGGACGGCTGCGCCTCGCGGTCACCGGAGCCGCCCCGATCGCCCCCGAGATCCAGGAGTTCTTCGCCTCCTGCGGCATCCCGATCCACGACACCTACGGCATGACCGAGTCCACCGCCCTGGTGGCCGCCAACCTCCCCGGCGCTGTCCGACCCGGCACCGTCGGCAGGCCCCTGCCCGGCGCGCAGATCCGCATTGCACCGGACGGCGAAATCCTCGCCCGCGGCGCGGGCATCTTCGCCGGCTACCTCGACAACCCAAAGGCCACCGCGCAGACGGTCGTCGACGGCTGGCTGCACACCGGCGACCTCGGCCGCCTCGACGCCGACGGCTACCTCACTGTCACCGGCCGCAAGAAGGACATCATCATTACCGCGACCGGCAAGAACGTCACCCCCGCGCACCTGGAGAACAACCTGCGCCGCCTCCCCTGGATTTCCCAGGCCGTCCTGCTCGGCGACCGACGCCCCTACCCGGTCCTTCTGCTCACCTTCGACGCCGAGGCGGTCCTGTCCTGGGCCGCCCAGCGGGGCCTGCCCCCCGACCTCACCGAACTGGCCCGCCACCGCGAGGTGCGGGCCGCCGTCCAACGCGAACTGGACGCCGCCAACGAGCGATATGCACCACCCGCCCGCGCCCGCCGGTTCGCGATCCTCGACCACGAGTTCACCGTGGATGCCGGAACACTCACCCCCACGCTCAAGATCAGGCGGCAGGCCGTCATCGACCGCTACGCCGGCGTGATCGACGAGCTCTACGCGTAGGGCAGAGGGTGGCCGGGCAGGCGGCATGGACCGGCAGCAGCTGTGGGCGCTCGGCCGTGCGGCCGTCGCCGGAGGAGCGGCCGCGTAGGGGCCTGCCGATCCATGGGCCGAGGAAGGCGGCGGCCCGGCGCAGTTCGGCGGGCGCCGAGCACCAGTCGGTTGGCGGGGTGACCGGCTGCGCCGGGAGGGCGTGGGGGCGCGGATGCCCGCCACTCGGACGCGGGACACGGATACGGTCGAGGACCGGGATCAATTGCAGGGCATCACCCCGCTGACCTGGGGTGATAACGAAGGCGAGTGGATGTCGGCCGCCCTCGCCGGCCAAATAAATCTTGCAGCTGAGTCCGCCCCGGGAACGACCCAGGGCCTCGTCGGGACGGTGATGAACAGGCCGACCGCGTCTGCGAGGGATGCGGGGCGCGCAGTGCGGGCGCCTGCGGAGTGCTGATGGGCCGGGCAGGAACTCGAATCCACGCTGACCATGCTCCGGTAAATCCGGCCTTCCGTATCCGCGTCGCCCAAGACTGCCCGCAGAACCTTCTCCCACGTGCCATCCGTCGACCACCGGCGATGGCGGTCGTAAAACCGTCTTCCGCTTCCCGAACCGTGCCGGAAGATCCCGCCATGGGGTACCGGTCCTCAACCGGAAGGGAATGCCGTTGATCACCCTGCGATGGCTCTTCCAGCGCCCGCCCCGCCCCACCTGCTTCGGCAGATACGGCCCCGGTCGAGCCCACTCTTGATCGACAGATCACCCCGCCGCACACCGGCAGGAACGATGTGAACGCCGGCCGGGTCACACGACCCATCGGACAGTGCCCAGCCCTGGTGGGCTGGGGACCCCCACCTTCCCGAAACTGGGGCTGCACTCCAGACCCCGTGGGCCAAGGGCGGAGCCCCTGGTCACGGGAAGGGGCGGGACAGGGCAACGATCCACCGGACAGGCCTTAGTCGACGAGGGCGAGCTCCGGCTCGTCCGATGACTTCTGCGCCGACTCGTCCGCCGGCTTGTCGATCTTGCGCCGTCCGAGCACTCCTGACAGTCCGATGAGCAGGCCGATGGCCGAGAGGACAGTGACCGTGAGCAGCGCCGGGGTGAAGCCGGCGAGCAGGGCGTCGGGGCCGGTCTTGCCTTCGCCGCCGGCGGTGAGGACCGCGGTGACGATGGCGAGTCCGATCGCGCCGCCGACCTGCGTCGAGGTGTTCAGCAGGCCGCCGGCCAGGCCCTGCTCATGGTCCGGGATGCCGGCGGTGGCCTGGATGTTGAAGGACGCGAAGGCCAGGGTGAACCCGATACCGAGCAGGATCATGCTGGGCAGCACACCGACGACGTACGGGGCGTCCCGGTCGATGACGAGGAAGAGCACGTACCCGATGAGGTGAGCGAGGACACCGCCCGCGATGGTGCGCGAGGTGCCAAGCCGTGCGATCAGGGGCTCCATCTGCGGCGAGCCGAAGGCGACGATCAGTGCGGCCGGAAGGAACCCGAACGCGGTCTGGATCGCCGACCACTGCAGCACCGACTGGAAGTAGAGCATGACCACGAACTGGAAGCCGATGTAGCCGCCGAAGAACACCGATATGCCCAGGTTGGCCCGTGCCAACGAGCCCGAGCGGAGGATGCCGAGACGGACCAGCGGATGCGCACTGCGGCGTTCGATGAGGATGAAGGCGAGCAGCAGCGCCGCGGCGACCGCGAACTGGATCAGTGTGTTCGGTGCGGCCCAGCCGGCCTCCGGCGCCTCCACGACGGTGTAGACGAGCAGCAGCATCGCACCGACCGAGGTGATCGCGCCGGGGATGTCGTAGCCGCCGGAGGAGCGGGGGCCGTCCTTGGGCAGCAGGCGGCTGGCCGCGATCCACGCGATCACCGCGACCGGCACCGGCAGGAAGAACGTCCACCGCCAGCCGACCTGGGTCAGCAGGCCGGAGAGCACCAAGCCGGCCGAGTAGCCACTGGCTCCGAAGACGGAGAAGACGCCCAGCGCCCTATTGCGCGCGGGCCCTTCGGCGAACGTGGTGGTGACGATGGACAGCGCGGCAGGCGCGGTGAACGCCGCCGCCATGCCCTTGAGTATGCGGGTGGCGATCAGCAGGGTTCCGTCGTCGACCAGGCCGCCGAGCACGGAGGCGGCGGCGAACACGGCTACCGCGGTCAGGAACACCCGGCGGCGTCCGAGCAGGTCGGCGGCGCGTCCACCAAGCAGCAGCAGCCCGCCGTAGCTGAGGACATAGCCGCTGACGATCCACTGCAGCGCGCTGGTGGACAGGCCCAAGTCGGCCTGGATGGAGGGGAGTGCGACGCCCACCATCGAGACGTCGAGCGCGTCGAGGCCGATGACGAGGGAGACCGTGAGTAGAACTCCCCAGAGTTTTGCGTTCCACGTGGATGTGGTGGCGGACAGTGGTGCGGACGAAGTCATGCCGCGACTCTCGCATGCACACGCATCGAATGCAAGCGCATTTAATCTTGATGCATCAAATGCTGGCGCATGCTATCCTTGGCCCCATGATCGGTGGCACGGAGCAGGAATTGGTCGAGGAGTGGCATGGGCTTCTCGCCCGTCATGCCGCTGTGCACAACGCTCTTGAGCACGATTTGCAGGCACAGCACGGCATCAGCGTCAGCGAGTTCGAGGCACTCGAACTCCTCGCTTCCTCCGACCACGGCAAGTGCCGGGGCCAGGACCTCACCAACGTGGTGCACCTGAGCCAGAGCGCCGCATCCCGGCTGGTCGCCAGGCTGGAACGAGGCGGCCTCGTCGAGCGCGTCATGTGTGATCTCGACCGCCGCGGCATCTTCGTCGTCCTCACCGACGAAGGCCACAAGCGTTACAGCGACGCGAAACCGACCCACCGCTCCGCACTCGCACGGACACTCCGCGCAGACGACTGACCAGCCCCCCCCGCAGCAAGTCGATAACGGGTTAGAGGTACTGGAGTCTGCGCCGTAAGGCTGCTCCCTGGTGGCCCTGCTCCGGTGCTGCCGCGCCCGCGAAAGCAGCGCCTGGAGCCCGCCGAAGGCCAGCAGGTTGTCCGCCTCACGCCCCGTCAGCGCAGGTAGACGAGGCTGGCTGTGAGTGTCCCGTGCCCGCGGAGGCCAAGAGCGTGTCCTACATGGTGAGTTCGGTCAGTCGCATGTAGCAGGTGAGGGCTGCGGCGAGGCCGAGGAAGGCCAGGTAGTTGCGGGGATGGCGTTCGTAGCGTGGTGAGAGGCGGCGTATGCCCGTACCGTGCGCTCTCGTCGCCCAGCGCCTCTGGGCGACGATCAGTCCCGTGTCATGGGAGCCCTCACGATGACTGTCTGTCTGTCAGGGCCGGTCCCAGCCAGGTTCGGGAGGTGTTACGCGAACGCGTAGCCGAGCACGGACTCCCTGGTGTGGCCCTCGCATGACCGTGCCGGGCGCCTGGTGACGCAGCAGCTTCCAGCTCTGCTCGCCGGTGAATCCGGGCGGAAGCAGCCGGGAGGAGGCGACGTGTCCCCGGTCGGGACCGTAGCCGCGGCCAAGGAGCGTGTAAGGCAGGTGCCCGAAGCCGCAGGAGAGCTGGGGCGAGGGCAGGTCGTTGCGGTTGGCCGGCGCCCAAGTGGACCACGCGGGCTTGGCCGAGCCGTCCTGCCTCCGGAGGCCGAGCTTGAGGCCGCCCTCGGCGGGGTGGTCCTGCATCCGGTGGCAGCTGTAGCTCTCGATGCCCGGCGTGCCGAGCACATTGCGGAAGGAGTCGCACACGGCTGCGGCCTGTTGTGACTCGCTGGGCTGGTCTCCGGAGTTGATGCCGCTCTCGGTGAGCTGGATCGTGCAGGCGGAGGGGGTGCGGGAACTGCTGGCGCAGCCGGCCCACCACTACGCCGATGTTGCCGTAGGTGCCCTTGGGGAAGTCGTCGGCAGAGAAGGCAGATGTGAACAGGTCCGGGGCGCAGGGGTGGTAGGCGACGCGCCATTGGCGCGATCCCGTCCGGGCGGCCAGGCCCTTGAGCACGGTCATGCCGGACAGCGTCGCGTCGTGGTCGGAGGGGCGGTCGTATGCCGTACCGAAGTGGTGGTCCAGTGAGGTCAGTACCTTGGCGGTGGGCTGTTGGGCTGTTGGGCTGCTGGGCGGTGACGCGGTCGTAGGCGGCGTTGCAGTTTGCCGCGATCTGATCGAGCCATCGCGCGGTGTCAGGGCTTGCCCCGGCCGCAGCCGATGTTGAACCACGTGGTGGTGTTGACCTCGTTGTTGATCACGAAGTCGGCGATCCGGCCGTTCCCGTGGGGGCCGTCGTGACGCCGGGCCAGCATTCCGGCGAATCGTCCGAAGTCGGCAGGGTCGTTGGGTACGCAGAACCACTCGTAGCCGGGTGCGGGCTCGCAGGGTCGGCCCTGACGGGCCCAGCCGGGCGTGCCGTAGACGATGGCGGTGACCACCAGGCCGCGGTCGGTCCACTCCTTGATGGTCGAGTCCACCTCGGGCCGGACGGTGAAGCAGCGGCCGTCGAACGCCTGCTCACCGGCAGCGCACGGGGCCGCCTCGGCGCTCCGTTCCCAGTCCGCCCGGACGAGGTTCATGGACACGCCGCCGGCGTTGTTGCCGGCGACCTCGTCCTTGCCGGACCAGAAGTCCGGCTGGATGCCCTTGATGCGGCAGTCGGTTCGCGTCGGGTACGGCGGCGGAGCCGTCTCAGCACCGGCAGTGAGCTGGAGAGCCTTAGGAAGGACGGGGGTGACTATGAGCAACACGAGGGCGGCGAGATACCGAGCCGCCTGGCCATGAATCTCCTCATACCCGCCTGGCGACCGTCCGCGTTCCGGGCCCGCATCTGCACTCGCAGTCTTACGGCTTGGCCGGACCTGCCGCAACGGCATCGGAACGGCGTTCAGCGCACGAAGTCGATCTCCGGGAAATGGCGCGAGGGACCGTCGAGCAGGCGGCTGTGCCGGTGGCGCAGATGCTTGTCGAAGAAGGCCGCGAGGTAGGTGCGTTGGATCCCGATGGAGCGGTTGGGGTCGATCGTGCCGAGAATCTGCACCAGTTGCTCAGGGGTCAGCCGGAACGCGCCCGCTGCCTGGGGGAGGAGGACCTGGTTGTCAACGAAGGAGTTGTGCCCGGAGCCGAGCAGTTTCAGGTCGAGCCGCTCTCCGTGCAGGTGGTCCCAGAACTTCGCCCAGCTCCGGTCGGTGTTGCGGTTGTGGTTCTGGGAACTGAACAGCAGGAAGGGGCGTTTGAGCGGCTGGTTGATCGACGGCCCGAAGAATTGGCCGTCCAGGTTTGCGCCGGCATCGATCCTGGAGTCCGTGTGCATGGCTGCGGGCACCGCTCCTCCGCCAAGGGAAGCGCCGAACATCCCGATGCGGTTCACGTTCACGGCCTTGGACAGCCCGCGGGGGAGCGGCTTGTGGTCCACGTCCGGGTTGTGGCCGCGGGCGAGCGACGCCAGCTGGTTGATGACGAAGTGGGTGTCCGCCGCCCGGACGGCGATCGTGTCGGACGAGTGGGAACCCGGCGGCATGGTGTTCACCTCAAGCCGCCCGCCGGGGAACTCCACCTCGCTGGCATCGTGGGTGTGGTCGATGGTGACGACCATGTAGCCGCGACTGGCCAGGTCCTGAGCGAGTGCGGTGCCCATCGCGCGGGGCGAGTGGAGCCCGGTCGAGTACAGCAGCACCGGCAGTTTGCCGGCCCCGCGGTCAACCGGTGCGCCGATGTGCCCGGCAGTGGTGGGCAGGGTCACCGAGCCCGGCGGCACCTGCGAGCGGGCCAAATAATGTGCGGCGGCGGCGGGTTGCAGCCAGGGCGCGGCGGGATAGCGGTCGGTGTCCGTGGCCGGGTACCACACCGAGACCATCAGCTCGCGCGGCTGGTTTCCGGGCACCCACGGATCCGCGCGTGTCGAGTCGCGCAGGTGGAGGTCGACCGTTCCGACGCGATGGCGTCCGGTCGGGGCGGGCAGAGTCAGCTCGCCCGGGGCCGGCGCCGTGTTCAAGGGCGCTGCTGTGTCCGAGGATGCCGCTGTATCCGGGGACGCTGCCGTGGTCATGGGCGCAGTGGTGGTCTTCTCCGCGGCGGTAGCCGGCGCGATCCCGGCGCCCAGGGCGAGGGTCAGTAGTCCTGTGGTGCCGGCGACCCGGGTGCGCAACCGGCTCTGGCGCCTTCGTGCGTGTTTCATGGACAGCCCCCTCCATGGTGGTGATCGCCACGTGATCGGCGATCGGCCGGCGATCATCGTATAGGCAATTTGCCATGGTCGCGCCAACCCCTCTGATTGTGCCGGGAGTTATGTCCATGGCGGTTGGTGAGTTGGGCGCTGCTGACGCGTCCGGAAATACATGGTGTCGGCTTCGTGCCCCGTCCGTTGCCGGGCCTCTGTGACCGGCCATTTCCCTGGACGTATACGCGCTGGGAACGGTCTGTCGGCGCTCGTGGAGTAGGCCACCGAGTTGAGCGGCCTCGGGTGCCGACACGGGGCACGTGCGGGAGAAATACCCTGGTGCGGCCGGTGGAAGTTGTCAATGCTTGACAACTCGACATCCTCTGGGAACCAGTCGCAGCAGCAAAGGCCCAAGCCGGCAAGGGGTCGACATGAGCGGCTGTTCCGTTGCCTCGGCGCGGTGGCTGACGGGGCACCGTCCCCGGTCAGGAGGCTTCTGCGGGAGATGGCTGATTCACGCCATCGCCGGATGGTGGTCATCGGGTCCAGAATTCGCCGGCGTTGCTCGCGTTTTCACTGAGCGTTTTTGTTACGCGTCAGTTCGTGATCGCTGAGCCTCGCCAACCATCCCCTGTGGGTTTGCGGATTCCTCGCGAAGGGGCAGTTTCGGGGGCGGTCTTGAGCGGCCCCGCGACTGTGCGTGACGCGGCGAATGCGGACGGGGAACGTGCGGTCAATCGCCCTGGTCGGCAGGGGGGTTGGGAATTGCGCCACGCCGGGGTGAGATCGGAGATTTATAAGCGACCTCTCCCAAGGGCGAGTTGAGCGCAGTTCCTGTGAGCCGGTATACAGGGGCCCAGCACGAACAGACTTGTGATTATCCTGTGCTCCCCGTATTCATACTGGGCGAGTTGCCGCACGGCCATCCCCCACATGCCGAGAGGACGCTGTCCTGCACGCTGTTGCCCGCGCGCCCCGTCCGCACCGCACCCGACGCCGTGCCGACATGCCTCTGCTCGGAGGCGTCCGCCCACCGATCGCCGCACTGCTCTGCGCCCTGCTGGCAGTTGCCGCGTTCACCGCACTCGGTCTCGGTACCGTTCACGAACAGGATGTCCCCCAGGCCTTACGCGACGCGGAACGCCAGATCGCCGAGGATGCCGCCGACTCGGTCGGGACCTCCATCAACGCAAGAGCCACGGCAGTGCGCCGCGCTGCGGCGTCGGACGCGCCCGCCGGCAGCAGCGCTCCGGTGGCACTCCTGCGGTCCCTTCACCCGACCGGGCACCCTGCGGGGGGCGGTGTGCTGCTCGACCCGCGCACCCGCAGACCGCTGGCGGCCAGTGGCGAAACGGTGCCGCTGACCGGGGTGGATGTGGCGGCGCTGGTGCGGCCCGATACCGCGAACATCGCGCCCCGACTGGTCCTTTCGGGCCGTGGCGAACCGCGGCTGTTGCTCTTCGCCCGGGTGGCCGTCCCCGCTCCGGGCGCCAAGCAGCAGGACGAGAACCACGATCAGGCAGGCGACCTGAGAGGGGGTCAGGGCGCTGAGGAACGCGAACTCCTGCTTGTCGTCTCGGAAAAGGTCGTTGCTCCAGCGGTGTACGGAGACGGACGCACCGGTCACCTGGTGGACCGGAACGGAAAGGTGCTTGCCACCGCCGCCACCACCGGCACGGCCCTGGCGCCCCGTACCGACCACCGCGCTCTGCCTGCCGCTGCGGCGAACGCCGCGAACGCCGGTCTCCACACCGGCGACGTCTCGGGCAGCGTGCTCGGTGAGGGTCTCAAAGGGCTGCGCAGGGTCACGGGGTGGGCCTCGGTCGCCGCGGCGGACGGTAAGGACGACACCTCCGGCCTGGGGCTGACTGTCCTCACGGTCAGGGATGTGCCGCCGGCGAAGGAGGGAGCCGACCATACGTGGTTTGCCCTCGTGGCCGCGGGTGCGCTGGTGGTGATCGCCGTGCTGGTCACCCTGGTGCTGTGGGGCAGCATGCAGCGTACGCTGCTGCGGCTGCACCTGTCCGCTGCCCGGCTGGCCAGGGCCGTCGCCGAAATACCCGGCGACCGCGAGGAGTTGGCGCGGCCGGTGCCGGTTGGCGCGTTCGGCGAGCCCGCCAGGGTCGGCCGGGCACTGGAGTCGATACGCCGCCAACTGCTCGGCGAGACGGGCCCGGAGCCCGTGCGGCCGGTGCGGCGCCGCCCCGGTGTGCGGGCTCTGGTCCTCGTCTGCGTACTCGTGATCGCCGCGTGGGGAATGCCGCTGCTGTTCCTGCTGAACCGCGTACCGGCAGCCAAGGCCGTACCGGCAGCCGCCGTCGCCGACCAGCAGGCACGCACCGAGGCCGCCGCTGACCGGGTGCGGCGGTCCCTCGGCCGGAGCTGCACCGACCTCGCGGCGGCGGCGTCAGCCCTCTCCGGTGCGTCACGCGAGCGGGCGACGGAGGCGCTGCGGCGCGAACACGCCGACCACCCCACGTTCCGGTCGCTGTATGTGCTGGACCGCACCGGAGCCATCGTGCTGCGGGTGGGCAAGCAGCCACTGCGCACCCTCGACCATGCGCCAGCCGGCGACGGAATCACCCAGGTCAACACGTCGGGCACGATCCCCGCGATCGCCGCTTACGCCCAGATCCCGGCGGCCCGGAAGGCCAGGAACGCCAAGGACGCCGTCCCGGCCGGGGCCGTCGTCGTCGCCGAGATCGGCGTGAACGCGCTGAACTCCCTGGTTGCGCGGCAGGGGCTCGGCAGTGTGTGGCTGACCGACGAGCGCCACAGGGTGCTCGCGGCGAGCGTCGGCTTTCAAGCCTTCCAGCCTCTTCCCCACCGGGGCCTCACCCGTCTGGTGGCCAGGACCGAGGCAGCGCCCGGCAGCGTGGGCAGCCCGGCATCGGCAGTACTGCACGCGGGTACGGCCCCGGGCGGGGGCCCGTCGGTCGCGGCCGCAGCGCCACTGGCACAGAAGGGGCCTGTCGCCGGACTCGGCTGGCGGGTGGTCTCCGCCGAGCCTGCCGCAGCGCTCAAACTGGCGGCATATCAGCTGCAAGCGCGCACCATGCTGGCCGGTCTGCTCGCCCTGTCCGTGGGCGTCGCATGCCTGAGCTGGCTGCACATCGTGGTGGTCAGGCCGCTGCGCGCCGTCACCGGATGGGCGGAGCGGCTGGCCGGCGGTGACCGTCGCACCGTGCTGTACCCGGTCCACCACGATGAGTGCGGCTCGGTCACGCGCAGTCTGGAACTGCTCCGGCAGGCGCTGGTGGAGCGGGACCGTGGCGGCGGGAGAGCTTACGTGGCCTCTGTCCCTGCCCCCTCGTTCCAAAGCGGCGGCCCGCCGCAACAGTGAAGGACCAACTGACGTGCTGTTTCTCTATGTTGTGGTGCTGTTGAGCTGTGCCGTGCTGCTGGTCGCCGGCGTGCTGGAGCAGCGTCGCCACTACGCCGCGCTGGCGCAGATCCCCACTCGGGTGCTGATCAACGGCATTCGCGGCAAGAGCTCGATCACGCGGCTGTGCGCGGGGGCGCTGCGCGGCGGTGGTCTGGTCACCGTGGCCAAGACCACCGGCACCGCTGCCCGGTTCATCCACCCGGATGCCACCGAGGAACCGGTGTACCGGAAGTTGGGCATCGCCAACGTCGTCGAGCAGATCGGCATCGTCCGGCGCGCGGCGGCATACCGGCCGGACGCTCTGGTCATCGAGTGCATGGCGGTGATGCCTGCACTTCAGGAGATCAACCAGGAGAAGCTGATCCGTTCCACCATCGGCGTGCTGTGCAACGTTCGCGAGGATCATCTCGCCGAAATGGGGCCGACGTTGGACGATGTGGCTCGCTCGCTGTCCCGGTCGATGCCGGTCGGAGGGGTCTGTGTCACCGCCGAGCAGGAGCGGCTGCACATTCTCAAGGAGGAGGCGGACAAACGGAGGTGCCGCCTGATCGCGGTGGATCCGGAGTCGGTCACGGATGAGGAGCTGCGCGGGTTCAGTTGGTTCACCTTCAAGGAGAACGTCGCCATCGCGCTGGCAGTGGCCGAACTCCTCGGTGTGGACCGGGCGACCGCACTGCGCGGTATGTGGGGCGCGCCGCCGGACCCAGGCGTGCTCTCCGTCGAGCGCTACCGCACACCGGACGGCAAACGGCTGCGCTTCGCCAATGTCTTCGCCGCCAACGATCCCGAGTCGACGTTGATGAACGTCCGTCAGCTGGCGGAACTCGGTGCGATCCGCCGCCCGCTGAACGTGGTCATCAACTGCCGCCCGGACCGGGTCGAACGCAATGGGCAGATGGGAGCGATCGTCCCCGACCTGGACCCGGAGACGGTCTTCCTCATCGGGCATCCGACCAAGAGCGCCCGCGACGGCATCCCGCCGGGCTGGTCGGGCCGGGCGGTGGACCTGGGCGGCGACCGGCGCGACGCACAGGACTTGACCCGCGCCATCCTCGCCGAACTGGGCCCGGATTCCTCGCTGGTGGCCGTCGGCAATATCCACGGCCAGGGCGAGCTGTTCCTGGAGCACCTCGGCAAGCTGCCCTCCGACGACGCCGACGAGCCGCTTCCGGTCGCGCACCCGCCCGAGCCGGAGCCGTACAGCTGGGTGGCGTCGCTGAACCGCCCCGTGCCCGGCCCGTATATCCCCAGCCCCGCCTCTGCCCCTGCCGACGCCCTGTACCAGCCGACAAGGAACTCGCTGTGATCCCCGTCAACGTCACTCCGCAGACCATCGCGCTGGGGATAGCCCTCGGACTGGTCTTCTCGCTGGTCTGCTATCTGACCACCAACCTCTCTCCCGGCGGCATGATCACCCCCGGCTGGCTGGCGCTGACCCTCGTCACCGATGTCGTCCGAGCCGCAATGGTGATCGGCGTCACCGCGCTCACCTTCGTCGCGACCAAGGTCCTGCAGCGCCATGTGATCCTTTACGGGAAGCGGCTGTTCGCCGCCGTGGTGCTGTCCGCGGTGCTGCTCCAGACCACGGTGCTGCTCGCGCTCCAGCACGAGTTCCCGCTTCTGTACACCGCCCAGACCCTGGGCTTCATCGTGCCCGGCCTCATCGCATATCAGTTGGTCCGCCAACCGTTGGCCGCCACCGTGATCTCCACCACGGCCGTGACCCTCGGCACGTATGTGGTGCTCGTTGCCGGGTTGCTGCTGGGGGCGCTGCCCATCGGCTGATCTCGCCTTACCGCCCGCGTCCGCCACGCCCCTCCGCACGCCGAAGAGGTCATCATGGGCACCGTCCCCACCCCGCGCCGCCGGCCCGGTCACCCTCAGGTCCCGGGCACCACCGCCGGCCTGCCCGCCGGGGGAGCTGTCGGCGGATACCCATGGCACCGCCCCCGAAGCGGCGGACCGGACAGCGGCTTCCCGGCATCGACCGGTGGCTACCGCTTCGAACGCCGCCTCGCGCCCGCCCCTACGCGTTCAGGGCGAGCAGCGAACCCACGCCCACTCCTCCCTCGGCATCGGCACACCGCACGGCATCGACCACTGCGGCAGGTACCTGGGGCCGGACAACGACGGGCATCGGCGCTGCTGCTCGTGCCGCTCGAAGGACAACGCGCCCACCAAGGGCGACCTGCCGGGCCGCGCCACGCTCGACGGCGACGGCTTCCCCGCCTGAGGTTGCGCAAGGACCGCCGCCCGTGAAGCCGACGAACGATCACCGCACCCCAGCCCGACGTCCCCTGAGAGACCCCGCCATGGCCACGACCGCCCTCGCCCGGGACCCCGCCAACCGCCGCCGGCGCACCACCGGGTTCCGTCAACGGACCACCGATCGCCGGGAGTTGTCCGCCCTTCTGCTGATCCTGGCCACTGCCGCGGTGCTCTACGCCTGGGGCATCGACCATGCCGGGGTACACCCGTACTACAGCGCGGCCGCGCGGTCGATGGCGGCGAACTGGCACGCCTTCGTCTTCGGCGGGCTTGACCCGAGCGGCTCGATCACCGTGGACAAGATCCCCGGTGCGCTGTGGCCGCAGGCCCTTTCCGTCAAGCTCCTCGGACCGCACAACTGGGCGGTGGTGCTGCCGCAGGTGCTGGAGGGCGTACTGGCCGTCTGGGCACTGCACCGGATCGTCCGTGCCTGGGCCGGCCCATGGGCAGGGCTGCTCGCCGCGCTGGCACTCACGCTCACCCCGGTCACCGTCGTACTCGACCGGCACACCATCCCCGACACCCTGCTCGTCCTGCTGCTGGTCCTCGCAGCGGGATCGCTGCAGAAGGCCGTCGCCACCGGGAGGCTGCTGCCGCTGCTCCTCTGCGGGACATGGGTGGGACTGGCCTTCCAGGCCAAGATGCTCCAGGCGTGGCTCGTCCTGCCGGTCTTCGCCGCGGTGTACCAGATGGCGGCGCCTGGCACCCGGTGGAACCGGGCCTGGCGGCTGCTGCTCGCCGGAGCCACCGCACTCGTCGTCTCCTGTTCCTGGCTGCTGCTGGTGTGGGCGACCCCCGCACCGAACCGTCCGTACATCGACGCGACCACCAACAACAACCCCTTCACCCTGGTCTTCGGCTACAACGGGCTGAGCCGCTTCGGCCACGACCCGAACGCGCTGGGCGCCGTCGCCGGCACCGCAGCCAGCCGCACCACCGACAACACCGGTTGGACCATGCTGGTCAACCAGAGCGTGGGCCCGCAGATCGCCTGGCTCCTGCCGCTCGCCGTACTGGCCTTGGCGCTGGGCGTGTGGTGGCGCACCGGACAGCCGCGCACCGACGGGCCGCGGACGGGGTTCCTGCTCTGGGGAGGCTGGCTGGTGGTGCACGTCGTGGTCTTCAGCAACTCCAACGGCAACCACGGCTACTACACCGCCGTCCTCGCCCCGGCCCTCGCCGCGCTGACCGGCGGCGGAGTCGTCCTCTTCTGGGCCGAGTACCGCGCCGGTGGCCGACGTCGAGCGGCGCTGCCCCTCGCCATCGGGCTCACGGCGCTGTGGGCTGTGGCAATTGAAGGCCCGCACAGCGAATTCGCGCCCTGGCTGCTGCCGATGGTGCTGATGCTCGGCCTGTGCGGGACCGTCGGCCTGTGCACCCGCGGACCACGCACCACGCGACGGGCGGTGCACAGTGCCCTGGCAGCCTCCCTGGCGTCCATACTGCTCGCACCGGCGGTCTGGGCCACCTCCTGCCTGGACCCGCGGTATGCCGGCTCACCGATGTCGCCGCTGGCCGGACCGGTGGGACCCGACTACCGCGAGAGGCACCACCATCGGGCCACGTTCCGGCGATACCCCTTGAGCAAGCCGTCCGCGCGGGACGCCGCACTGCTGAACTACCTTTCCGCGCACCGTTCCGGGGAGAAGTACCTGCTCGCCACCCAAGCCGCCTACGGTGCCGAGCCGCTGCTGCGCGCCACCTCCCAACCCATACTGGTCATGGGCGGCTTCACCGGCCTGACCCCCTATCCGGCCGCACGACGGCTCAGTGACCTGGTCTCCACCCACCGACTGCGCTACGCCCTGCTGACCACGCGCCGCCCGCCCACACCGGCATCGGCCTGGGTGAAGAGAAACTGCACCCCCATCTCCCCACGCGCCTACGGTCGAACCTCGGACGGAAGCTTTTCCCTCTACGACTGCGCTCGACGAGCCAACTGACCGTCCGGATGCGGCGAGTTCTGCGGCAAACACCTGCCTCACCGGTTCACGACGATTCGTTCAACACTTCACCACTTCACCACTTCATCACTTCACCACGAACAACACACCCCGTAGCCCTCGTACCTCGAGGCGATCCGGCTGGGCGGCATCAACCCGGCGACCCTGCGCCGCCTGGTCAGCCTCGGCCCGAACCGGGACCAAGGGAGACAAAGACCCGGTCGAGTGGATGCCGCCAGCCCCGGACGCCACCTGCACCTGCGCCACAGGCCTGCTGGCAGCGGCCCGAGGCAAGTGGCGCCGGTGTGGCGTGCGGGTACACAAGGGCACTGGATCCGTTGAGTCGCGGCGCGGAGGGAGCTGCACGCGGCTTGCGACGATGCCGACTATTGCTGACTTCTCAGGTCGAGTGCTGCCCTACCCGAAAAAAGTTCCACTGTGTTGACGATGGAGTCCATGTGTCAACAGCATGAAATGGCAACTGAGTTGCTGCATTTCTTCGCCGCGCGAAGAGTTTGTGATCTTCGAAAGATGCCTAATTTACATCTTCGTCGAGGACATGGCGGCATATGAAGCGTTACCGCGAGGGATTTAGGACCGACGGATGGGCCCTTGAACCTTCCACCTGGACCCCTGAATCCGTGAACGCCCTGAAGCGAAGGCAGCATGAAGGCCATGGAGACCGAGGCCATCCCCACCGCTCGGCTGACTCTTCTTCCGCTGCTCGTCGAGCACGCCGAAGAGATGGCCGAGGTACTGTCCGACCCGGACCTGCACACCTTCATCGGCGGCGCTCCGTCCAGCCCGGAGGCCCTGCGCTCCCGCTATGAACGCCTGGTCGCCGGTTCGCCCGATCCCACCGTCTCCTGGTGCAACTGGGTAATTCAGCTTCGCGACCAGGGTCACTTGGCAGGCACGGTCCAGGCTACGGTCACTGCCACTGCCGACGACCACGGCAGCGGATACGGGGACGAGTGCGGGCACGGGTGCGTCGCGGAGATTGCCTGGGTAGTGGGGACTGCCTGGCAGCGACGCGGCATCGCGAGCGAGGCAGCCCGGGGACTCGTCAGCTGGCTCGGGACGCAGTCTGTGCAGGCCGTCATTGCCCATATCCACCCCGACCACCACACCTCCGCTGCCGTCGCCACCGCCGCCGGGCTTGCTCCCACCAGCCACAGGCACGAAGGCGAGACCAGGTGGCAGCGGACGATGAGGCGCGTCCCGTCCCCGTAACGCGATGGTGCGGCGCGTGGTGAGCAGCTGTACGTACCCGGTGATACGCCCGGCGGGCCCTCGCAGCCAAACTCAGCGAGAACCCGCCAGGGCATGGGCACGCACCCTGCCCCGCTCCCGAATCAGCGGGCCAGCAGCTCGTACAACGCCATCGGCGTCACATAGCCGGGCCAGCGGCCGTCGGCGAAGAGATGCACACCGGCGTCCTGATAGCACTGGTCCACGAGTTGGGAGCAGATCATGTGCCCGGTGGCGGCGATGTAGCGGCGTAGCCCCGGGACGGGCAGATGGAATCGGTGCGTGGCGATCGCGGCGTAGTCGAGGAAGCTGTACGGCACCCCGACATAGCGGGTGGCCGCCTTGCAGATGCCGCTGCGCTGCTGCTCGGTGAGCCCTTTCGGGCAGACGTAGAGCACATCGGCGCCGGCGTATTGGCTGAGCGGTCTGATGCGGGCGCCTCCCGGCTCGGCTTCCAGCAGCCGGTCGTCGGGCAGGACCAGGAAGGCGTGTTCGTAGTTGGCGAAGCCGTCTCCGTTGATCCACTGTCCGAAGCGGATCAACCGGCCAGTGACGCCGGAGATTTGAGTGAGTCCGATGTCGCCGGGCAGGGGATGGGTGTGCTTCATGAGCAGCTCCCGGGAGCGCAAAATGCGGATTCTGAGGAGTGATACCCGCTGTTCGGCCGCGCGCACCGCATCCGCGCGCACCGCATCCGCGTGCGCCGCATCCGCGTGCGCCGCATCCGCGCGCACCGTATGTGCGGGCAGCAGTGCATATGGACGGGCAGTGCGCACGGACGGCAGGGCGTGCGTAAGGGAGTTGTGCGGCGAGGGGTTCGTACGGTCCGTAGCCGGCGGTAGCAACTCAGGCGCCGTCGTCAGTCGTGTATGAGCCTTCTTCCGTTCCCGCTGCCACCGAGGCCGTTCGCCCGATGGCGGTGATGATCTGGCGGGCCCACCGAGCGGGGGTCTGATCCTCGTGGAGGAGAGTGGCGAGGCGGGTGAGGTGGGCCGATCGCTCCTGGGGTGTCATGGCCAGTGCGCGGCGCAGGGTGTTGACGAGGTCCTCGGGGGAGTTGGGGTCCGTGAGCAGGGCGGCGGTGCCGAGTTGGGAGGCGGCTCCCGTGTGACGGGAGAGGACGAGCACTCCGGACCGGCCGGTGGCGGCGTGGGCGGCGATGAATTCTTTGGCGGTGAGGTTCATGCCGTCCTGCAGTGAGGTCACCCAGAACACATCTGCTGCGAGGTAGTGATCGACCACCTCGGCGAAGGACAAGGAACGGGGGATGTAGTCGACGGGTTCCCAGTTTTCGGTGCGCCAGAGGCGGTTGAGGTCAGTGATGGCGCGTTCGAGGTCGGCGCGTGTGGTGTCGTGGACGCGGATGCCCGGTTCGGGTGGTGGGCATACAAGGCGGAAGGCCAACTGGCCACGCAATTCAGGGGTTTCGGCCAGGAGAGTGGCGAGGGCGCGGACCTTTTGGAGCGGCGCCTTGGCGTAGTCGAGACGCTCTACCGACAGGATCAGGGTGGGCCGGCGTCGTCCGTGGTGGTCGTGTCGGGGTGCGGGCGTGATACGCGTGCGGGCAAGTTCTTGGACGGCTCGTCGGTCGATGCCGAGGGGGTGGACGCCAGTGCGGGGGGTACGGCGGGCACAGGCGAGCGCTTGCCGGAAATGAGCGGCGAACGTGGCGGTGTGGAAGCCGGCCCAGTCCAGGCAGGCGAGAGAGTGACGGAGCTGCTCGGCGGCGGGGATGCGGGCGAACGTGTCCGGCGGCGGGAACGGCGTGTGGTGGAAGAGTCCCAGATGCAGGTCCGGGCGCGCGGCGTGCAGGATGCCGGGAACGAGCCAGAGGTTGTAGTCGTGCAGCCAGACCGTGGCACCACGGGCCGCATGGGCGCTGATGTGGTCGGCGAAGCGCGCGTTGAACGTCTCGTAGTGCCTCCACGCCGAGGCGCTGTCCCGCATACGGTCGGGCTGGGACATCAGGGCGGGCCAGAGGGTTTCCTTGCACGCTCGGTGGAAGTACTCCGTCCATTGGGCGGAAGCCACCGGCAGGAACGCCAGGGGGAGTCCGGTTTCCTGTGGGAGTCCGGTTTCCCGTGGGAGTCCGGCCTCGTGCAGGTGACCGGCACGGGGGCGGGGGCCCTCATCGTCCTCGACCAGCGCGGTGGCCCAGACCGCGTCAAGGCTGTCCGTACTGAACATCCCCTGCAGCGCGGGCAGGACTCCGTTCGGGCTGAGGGGCTGTTGCCACTGCCCGTCGGCCCATCGCACGGGTGGACGGTGGTAGCCGATCACGATGGGGCGCGGGCGTTCGGTCCATCCCAGGTTTTCCAAGGCGGACAGGATGCCGGCCGCCCCGGGACGGTCCGGCCGATGAATGGTGTCGATGCCGATGCCGATGCCGATGCCGGTGCCGGTGACGGTGCTGGTGCCGGTGCCGTGGTCAGGTAACTGTTCACGGAGCGCAGGCTCGGCGTTGCTCATGATGACGCCGTGGGCGCCGAGCTGGAAGAGCGACAGATCGTTGAGCGAGTCGCCGGCCACGAGGACCGAGTCCATGGGCCACTGGTGCTTGCGGGCGAGCAGCGCGAGGGCGTTGCCTTTGCTCGCCGGGGCGGGCAATACGTCGAAGTACCGGTCGGCCGAGTACGTCCAGCCGCAGCCCAGCTCCCGCACCGCATCGGTGAGCTCCTCGGAGAGCTGCTCCGGGCGGAGGAAGAACGAGCAGCGGCCCTCCTGGGCCACCCCGTCCTGGTACACGAGCTCGGGGAAGCGCGACAGGCGCTCGCGTACGCGCTGCTGACCGGGCCAGCCGTGCCGCAGCTGGTTCTGCAGGATGTCGACGTGGCTCCGGTCCGTCCCGTCGATCACGCTCGCTCCGACATCCGCGATGATCCACCGGGGGCTGGGGACGAGTGGGTCCTGGCGAAGGATCCGCTCGATGGACGGCAGTGAGCGGCCGGTCGCGAACACCACGGTCACTTCGGGGTGCCGGTCAAGCGCCTGCCGCAGCCGCCGACGGTCCGTGCTGTCACCACCGAGCAATGTGCCGTCAAGGTCGGTGACCAGCACCTTGACGTCCCCGCCCCCGCGTGCGGTTGACGGCTCCTGCGAGGCCTGCTCGTCGGAGACCAGCGATGCCATCCTTGTGCTCTCCCCGGTTGTCGTGGGATGTGTGTCCTTGTGCGGCGAAGCGGCTGTCATGTGGGGTGTCCGCCGTACGGAGTGCCCGTCATGCGAAGTCTCCGTCGTACGTCCTGCCTGTCATGCGAAGCACCGGCCGCACGGAGTGTCGGAGTGTCTGTCGTACGGAGTGGCTGCCGTGCGGAGCGTCGGTCGTACGGAGTGCTGCCATGCGCCATGCGGAGTGTCTGTCGTACCGAGTGAGTGAGTGCCTGTCATGTGCAGTGACCGGTCACACGGAGTGCCAGTCACGTGGAGCGATCGTCATGCAGAGAGGCGCGCGAGCCACTGCCTCAGCCCCGCCGCATCCAGCGCGCCGCCCGATCCCGCGGCGGTGACGGACGCCGCTCCGCAGGCGACGCCGGCGGCCAGACACTCGGCGAGCGTTCCGCCTGCCAAGCGGCTGTGCACGAAGCCGACGTTGAAGCAGTCGCCCGCGCCGGTGGTGTCCACCACTTCCACCGGCACCGACGGCTGTACGACCCGTACGCCGTTCTCAGCAGCGACGGCGCCCTTGCTGTCCTGCTTGATGACCACTGTGGGCACCAAGCCCGCCAGCACCTCGAGCGCGTCATCGACGGAGCCGGTCCCGGTCACCCGCAGCGCCTCCGCCGCATTGGGAGCGAACACACCGACCTGACCGAGCGCTTTCGCCACCTCGGGCATGTCGACACTGCCGGCAAAGTCCTGGCAGTCCATGAACACCTCCGCCCCCGATCGCGCGGCGAGATCCAAGGCATCGGACACCTCGGGCCCGTACTGGAGGAACGGCAGCATCACCACTGCCGGCCGGTAGGTATCGATCAGCTCCGCGAGCGGGCGGGCGACGACCGGATCCCCGTAGGAGACCATCGCCCGGTCACCCGGATGGGACAACGCGACCGTGACATTGCGCTGCGGGCGGGGGTGGTGACGGAAACCCCGCTCATCCAGATCCTCATCCCGTGCGGCCGCGAGAACAGCCTCGCTGAACGCGTCATTGCCGAAGTCCGCAGCCCACACCACGTCGCGGCCCAGCCGCCGCAGCCCCATGGCCAGCGTGTACGCCCCGCCGGGCACCATGCTGAACCCCTCGGCCCACACCTCCGTTCCGTACGCGACCGGCCCTGTCAGCCCCTGGAACACGAGATCGACCGAGTACGCGCCGACCACCAGCACCCGACCGCCGGCTGCCGTCGCCGCACTCATCGGCTCAACCGGAACGTCGGATCCGCCACCTGCCGGCCACCCCGACAGCGCACCGCCCGCCCGACGGACACCGTATGCAGCAACGTGCCCTCATATGCGGGCAGTTGCAGGGATGAGAGCTGTTCAGAGCGCTGCCCAGAGAGCAGCGAAGCGTAATGACCATGCGTCATGGCGGGACTGTAAGTGGAACACCCAGCGCATCGGGCCGGTAACCGAGGGAGATGGCCGAAAGGAACCGCTGCTCGCCGTTGCAACGCCGCCGTCGGCCAAAAGTCACTCCGTGTTCGCTCAGTTCGCCTGGCGCCCCGCCTGGCGCCTGGCGCCCCGCCCGTGTCGGCTCCACGTCGGTCAGGGCCTGCCAGCGGGCAAGCTCCCGTTCATGAGAGCCCTTGCTGGTGGCCTCGGTGACTGCTGCGGTGTCCGCGTCGGTGCCCGGCATTCTCGACCGGGCCAGCAACGCCAACGGCCCTACGGGAACGTCTGGTTCGTCGCCGTCCAAGGGTCACCAGTCCCAGGGGCCGTCGAACCGCCATGCCCGCCCCGCCGCGTCCGCGACTTCATCGCCCGCCTTTAGGAAGGCATGCGGTCTCAGCACCAGCTCGAAGGCGACGGGGATGTCGTCATCAGGGTCGAACTCTTCGCCCTGGTCAATCCATTGCGGGTGGGCGGGAGGAATGGCTGGCCCGAGCAGAACGACCCGCAGGCGCAGGCGCAGGCGCAGACGCGGGCGGGGGAGACGGCCGTGCGGCTTGCGGTGAGGCGGTGCCCTCCCCGTCCGTGGCGCGCACACTGATGCGGCAGGCGGCGGCGGGCTCCGACACCCGCGCGGAGCAGGCCCGCAGACGGCTCGCCGTGCTGTCGAACCGGGGGCGGGAGTTCGCCGCCGCCGTCGCCGAAGGGTCGTCCAACGGCGAGACCGGCGCGCGCCTTCACGTCTCGGTGAGAAACGGTCAAGGCTCACCTCCAGCGCACTGAGCAAGCTGCGCCTGGAGAAAACGCATCCGGGTGGCCCTCGTGACCCACGATGCGGAGCCGCGGTAAGCCGGGGCACTGCCGGCTGCCGGCAGCGGGTCCGCTGGGAGATCCACGACGTCATCCACGACGACACTCGTGACGTCATCCACGACGACACTCGTGACGTCATCCGCGACGCGTTTCTCCAACCAACCTGTTGCGTCATCACCTGCCGACGCGACAGAGCCCTGCGTCAGCTCTCGTGAGCGAATACGGTCTGCAGGAATTCCCCAAGGATCGTGTTGAAGGCATCCGGTCGCTCCATGTTGGGGTAGTGCGCGGTGTCTTCGACCGTTGCCGCACGGCCGTTGGCGACGGTGTGTACGAGCCGTTCCGCCATCCCGATGTGATCGTCCGCATCGATGCCGCCATTGATGGCCAACACCGGGATCGTGATCTTCGCTGCCCGCGTCCAGGTCTCGGTCACGGGCACGAGCTGCACCGGTTCGGTGCCCGTGTGCTTGGCGATCGTCCGCTCGGCCATCTCCCGCAGTCGTCGTACGACGTTCGGGTCGACGTCATCGAGCGTGCGGTGCGGGCCGGCCGCGAACAGCAGATGCGCGTTGACGAAGCCTTCGGCATCGCCGGCGGCCGTGGTACGGGCCCACTCGGCCTGGATGCCCTTGACCCAGGGGTCCTGGAACTCGGGCTCGCTGGTCCCGGCGCCGCTGACGACCAGCGCACGTACCAGATCCGGGTGCTCCAGCGCGGTATCGACCGCGATGCTCGCACCCATCGACAGTCCGACGAGGACGGCGGGGCCGACGCCGAGGTGGCGTAACAGGGCGGCGAGGTCATCGGTGTGACGGAACGGGCCGCTCGCGTTCGAGGATGCTCCGTGGCCGCGGGCGTCCGGCACGATCACCCGGTAGTCCGGTGCGAGGAACGGCACTTGGTCGTTCCACATGCCGTGGTCCAGGAATCCGCCGTGCAGCAGCACCAGCGGCGGGCCCGCACCGACGTCACGGTAGGCGAGGTGGCCGTCCCCGGTCTCGAACGAGCACAGGTCAGAATCAGCTCTCATGACAACCAAGGTTCCATCTCTCTTCGGAAATGGCAACCAAGGTGTCATCATGGTGGAGTGACCGACGACACTGACCTGCCCCTCGCGCCCGATGACCTCGCCGACCGGCTGACAGAGGTGTTCGCCCTCGTGGGTCCGCTTTACCGCCGCGTGCAACGCAAGGTGGAGCAGGCCGAACCGATCGAGGGACTGTCCGTCGGCGTGCGCGCCGTCCTGGACCTGCTCCGCGAAAACGGGCCCATGACCGTCCCTCAGATGGGCCGTGCACAGGCGCTGAGCCGGCAATTCGTGCAGCGCATGGTCAACGATGCCGCGGCAGAGCAGCTGGTCGAGATCATCCCGAACCCCGCTCACCAGCGGTCTTCGCTGATCCGGCTGACCGACCGGGGCAGGGCGGCAATCACCGCTGTAATGGCCCGCGAGCGTGCCTTGCTGCGCCAGGTGGACGGGGACCTGACCGACGCCGACGTGACTGCTTGCGTACGGGTTCTCGCGAGGATGCTGGAGCTTTTCGACAACGTCGATGTGAACTGACGTCCGCGCCGAGTTGTGGCCGGTTGACCGGTCGGCCTGACCGGTCGGCCGATGCCGTCGATGGCCCGCCGCCCTAAGGACTGTCCCGCAACTGATCTTCGCAGGATGGGCGGCGGCTTGATTGCAGGAGCGGCTCAGCCTGCTACGCAGCCTGGAGGAGGTTGTGCAGGCGGGCGATGCCGAGCCTGGCGTGGTGGACTCCGTCACCCTTGAGGCGGCAGTCGCGCAGGATCTTCCACGTCTTCATCCGTGCGAAGACGTGCTCGATACGGGCGCGGACCTGTTTGTGGGAGCGGTTGTGCTCGCGCTTCCATGCGCACAGCTCGCCGCCGGCCGGGCGGCGGTGGGGGATGACCAACCCGGTGCCTGGGTAGCCGCCGTCGGCGGTCGTGGTGGTCTTGCCGACGGCAGCCTTTGCGCCGGACTCGGACCAGGCCTTGCAGTCGTTGCGGTTGCCGGGCACTGGGCGCCCGACGACAACGACCCGCCGGCTGTCGGCGTCGACGACGACCTGGAGGTTGGTGGAGTACCGATAGTTCTTCGACTGCTCGGCGACGGCGTGGTCACGGATGGGCACGAGCATGCCGTCCAAGATGAGCACGGTGTCCTTGCGGAACCGCTGCCGCTGCTTGAGTGCTAGCAGCGGCCCCGTGTGGGCGACGATCCGGTCGGCCGCGGACTTCGAGACGCGGAACAGCGGGGCGAGCTGCCGCAGTGTCAGGTTGGTGCGCCAGTATGCGGCCACCGGCAGGACCCGGTCGTCAAGCGGCAGCGACCACGGATGTCCCGGGCGGGCCCTGTCCGCGCCCTCACGGCGGAGCGCTGTGATCAGCTTGCGAAAGAGCCGCGGGCTCAGCCCGCTGAACGGGGCTATCCACGAAGGCTCCGACGCCGTGATCACTCCAGCCACGGCGAGATCGTCTCATCTTGATCACCGTCGTGGGATCGCCAGTCTCTGGCGGGACACATCTCGGGTGCCCGGACGGTTGCGGCATGAGAGCCTCACGTCCGTGGCCACTGAAGCCGAGGTAGGAGAGTTGTTGCACCAGCGCGGCTGGCGGATGGCATTCACGGTCGCTGAGAGGGTGAACGCGTGGGCCGTCCTGGTGAGCGTCATCGAACGCGGCTACGGCGACGACATCTCGGTATATGTCATTCAGCGAGGTTCAGGATGTGGATCGATCGACTGGTGGAAATCACCCATTGGGAACCGCGCCGAGCGGACATGTCGTGGGGTGAGACCGAGGAGCGGCTCGGTCTGTCGCTGCCCGAGGATTACAAGCGCCTCGCCGCGACCTTCGGCAGGGGGCTGTTCTCCGATTTCCTCCAGATCCTTTCCGTCGCTCCTGGGGGCGCCTTCGATCTCGCCACCACCTGGCAGGGCTTCAGCACCGACGCTCCGGCCGAGGGGGACGACCCGCTGTACGCGCCATACCGGATCTACCGACCTGGTCGGACGGGTCTCATCCCGTGGGGATTCAGCCAGATCGAGTGCGAGTATCACTGGCTCGCCAACGGGAAGGTGGCGGAGGAGTGGCCCATCGTGACGCGGGGCGGCGGGTACCGGGAGTGGCGCCAGTTGAACATGTCCACACCCGAGTTCATCTATCGGGTGGTGGCGGACCAGGAGTTCGAGCCCTTCTCCATCACCGCTCTGGTGCCCGAGCCGTTCTTCGCGCCGGCTCCGGAGACCACGTTCTGAGCGGACACGGACGGGAGTGACGCTCCAACACAGTCCGGGTCTGCAGCCAGCGGCCGAGGCCTGCTCAGCCACCGTCAAAGATCGATTGCGGGACAACCCTTAGCGTTGACGGCGTGATCGAAAGTCGTGCACGTCGCCATGGGCGCGGGCCGGCAGCTGTCCGCCTCGGGTCGGCGGTTGCCCTGTTTTTCCTGGCGCCCTTGTTGGGCGAATTCCTCCTCGGCAACCAGCCGATCACCGCGCTGCCCGCGTCGCTGTCCTCGCGCCCATGTACGGCGGCGCGGCGCCCTGCTGATCCGGGAGGTCGCCCTGCGCACGGGGCGCGGCTGGCCCACGATGGCGCTGCTCGCGGCGCATACGCCCTGTTCGAGGAAGGGCCGATCCACCAGATGCTGTGGAACCCCCACTGCGGTGGCGTCGACATGGGTGCTGCCTACGCCCAGACGTACGTTCCGGCGCTCGGCACCAGCTTCGCGCTGATCCAGGGCGTGGTGTCGATGCGCGCGGTCTGGAGTATCTGCGTACCGATCGCGATCACGGGGGCCTTCAGGCGCGACCGCACGCGCTCCCTGGCTGGGCGACGCCGGATTGACGCTCACCGGCGTGGTGTTCGTGGCGGGCTCGGTGTTCCTTGCCGTCGCCCAGCACGATGCCAAGGGTTTCATGGCGTCGCCGGCGCAGTTCGCCTGAGCGGCGGTCGCCAACACGGTGCTGATCGTGCTGGCGTTCGCGCTCGGCCGGCGGCCGGTGTACCGGGTGGACGCCACCGCGCCGAGCCCATGGGCGGTGGGTGGTGGGCGCCATGGCGTTCGGCGGATGCAGCCTGTACTGGATCGGCGACACGCTCTTGCGCGACGGCATCTCGGGCTGGGCACCGGTCGGCCGGTGGTTCGTACTGACCCGAGTCCTCGTGACCCTGTGCGTACGCTGGTCGCGCAGCCGCGGCTGGGGCGCCGCACAACGCCTCGCCCTCGCCGGTGGCGCGCTGCTCACCTACATCTGGGTGGGCTTCCTGCGCGTGCGGGAGATGGACGTCCCACGTGCCACCGGCGTGCTCGGCAACGTCGCCTTCGTCGCCGGCGCGCACTCATCCTGTTGGCAGTGGCCGCCCGCACCCGTGACAGTAAAGTCAACATGACTGACCGCGCT
This sequence comes from Streptomyces inhibens, assembly GCF_003389455.1. GTDB lineage: Bacteria > Actinomycetota > Actinomycetes > Streptomycetales > Streptomycetaceae > Streptomyces > Streptomyces inhibens. Next base: position 46,598 of record NZ_QUAC01000014.1, read on the forward strand.
GCCGGTGAGCTCGCTGCTTACTGACCGACAGGTCATGAACGGTCAAGGGTTCCGAGACCGAGATCAAGACGGAGACCGAGATCAAGACCGGGACCGAGCCCGCCCCAAAAGGGCGTAGTGATACCGCCCCAGCCCACATCCCAGGAGCTCACCATGCGCGCCCATCTCATCGTCATCTACACCGAACGCCTCGAAGCGTGCCGTGACTTCTACGCCGGTCTTGGCCTCGTCTTCGAACGGGAGCGGCACGGCGACGGCCCCGAGCACTATGCAGCCGTACTCGACGACGATGTCGTCCTCGAGCTGTATCCGGTGAGCCCGGGGCGGCCCGCGACGGGCTCACTCAGGCTCGGGCTCTGCGTGGAGGACGCGTCACGGCCGGCCGGTCGACAGGTCCTGACCGACCCCGACGGACGTGCGGTGGACCTTCTGGTCCGGTAGCGGGGATGTGTGTGTCTCCCGGCCCGCTACTGAGCCGGGAGGCACACTGGTCACGCCGTGGTCAGCGCTTCACCACGAACGCCCGGTTTTTCTTCGTCTCGGAGGAGCACGAGGCCTTCTCCGCCGCGGTCATCTTCCGTGACTTGACGGTCACCGCATTGCTCTGCCCGTCCGTACCGTTGGCCGCAGGGCCGGTGACGGTGTCCGGTACGAACCAGAAGTAATGGCCCCACTTCGGGCTGTCGTAGTGGGTCTGCCAGGTGCCGGAAACCGTCTGCATGACCTGCGCGCGGGAGATCCAGCCCACCTCGCCGGGCTTCACCGTCATGTTCAGGGAGCTGTTCTCGGTGTGCGAGCTCGACCATGTGTGACTGTAGGTCGCGGTCACACTCAGGTCGATGAGGTCGGCGATCTTTCCGCCGACGGTGACCGAGACGCCCGCGGAGTCCGTCGAACCCACCGTGTCCGTCCAGCCCATCGACTGCGTGGCATCCGAAGTGCTGCAGTTGTAGAGGGAGTTGGAGACCTGACGGAAGTCTCCGAGGTACGCCTTGCCGAGAGTCGGCTCGTTGAAGGTGCACTTCCCCTCACCGGAAGCGCAGTCACTTATGAGCTGCTCCCGGGTGGGTCCGTCATCCGCGGCAGCGGGCATCGCCATGGCCGCGACCAGTCCCAGTGATGCCGCGGACACCGCCATCAGCCGGCTCCCAAAGCGGATCTTACTGCTCTTTATCATCTTGCTGTTGCCTCTCGCCCAGCCTTGTGACAGCGACGAATCCGGAATGTTGCGTTCGCCGCTGTTGCGTTCGAGACTGGTGTGAAATTTGATTCAACTACACCAAGAGTCGGCAAAGTTGTAGTTGATGGCGAAACGGACCCTTTGGGGAGGGAGGGTGGTGGAGTGGAAGCGGAGGCAGCGTCAGGTCCTGACTCGGTCAGCTGAGTCGGCGGCCGGTCCCAGCTGGGCCAGCCGACATCGCCGCTGTACCCGGCCGCAATTGCCCGCCCGAGGACCCCGTCAGCTCAGCTCAGCGCATCTACTCCACCGCACCTCAGGTCACTTCGGTTCAGCTCGGCTCAGCTCAATTCAGGTCCGCGCTTCACGAGCTGAACGACCGCCTCCACCACTCTAGTTGAGAATCTCGACTGCTCTAGCTGAGAGTCTCGGCCGCCTTGGTCATCGGCCCTCCCGCGTCACCGGTGTTGAGCGTGCCTGCCGGTTCGAGCAGCAGGACGGCGGTCTCTTCGTCTGCCACCGGGCAGTGCTCGACACCTCGGGGAACCACGAACAGCTCGCCGGGTTCGAGCACCACGTCGCCGTCCCTGAGCTGGATGGTGAGCCGGCCGCTGATGACCAGGAACAGTTCATCGGTGTCGTCGTGGGTGTGCCAGACGAACTCCCCCTTGAGCTTGGCGAGCTTGACCTCGTAGTCGTTGAGGTCAGCCACCTTCTTCTGCGACCACAGGTCACTGAACTGTGCAAGCTTGTCAACAAGGTTGATCGGAACGCGAGAAACGGGTGACTGGGACATGTGATGTCCTTCCGGAAGGTCGGTCAACCCGGGGACGTTCGTCTCCGGGCGGTTGCGGCATCAGCCTGCCGCCTGCGAACTCCTCCGGTCTTGTACGTTCCTGGCATGACAGATGGCCGGCTCCGCTCAACGATCAGCGCCTGGAGGCCATCGGTCCCAGGAATCACCGAGGTCTTCCACGCGCACTTCACCGATCATGCCTATCCGGCCCATACCCACGACACATGGGCCCTGATGATCCTCGATGACGGCTCGGTCGACTTCGCGCTCGACCGCCACCGTCATGGCGCAACCGGTACCGGCATGGTCGGCCTGCTGCCTCCTGGCGTCTCCCATGACGGCAGAACGGTCACGGAGTCAGGCTTCCGTAAGCGCGTGCTCTATCTCGATATGACAGTGCTCCCAGAGCAATTGACCGGCAGCGCGGTGGACCGTCCGATACTTGACGACGCACTGCTGCGCCAACGCATCCACCAACTGGATACGTCCCTTGGCCACGCCGGCGACGCGTTCGAAGCCGAATCCCGCCTCTCGCTCATCCGTGAACGGCTTCGCTTCCACCTCGACGCGCCCCGAACCCGTACACCGGGCCAGGAGGCACCCGGCCTGGCCGCCGCCTTGCGGGAACTGCTCGACTCCCGCATACCCACCGGCATTTCGCTGCACGAGGCCGCCGGCATCCTGCACGCTCATCCCACCCACCTGATCCGCTGTTTCAAGCGGACCTACGGCCTGCCGCCGCACGCCTATCTGACCGGCAAGCGCATCGAACGGGCCCGCCGACTCTTGCTCGACGGCCGACGACCGGCCCAAGTCGCAGCAGCTGTCGGCTTCCACGACCAAGCGCACCTGAACCGGCACTTCACACGCCATGTGGGCACGACACCCGCGCGCTACGCGGCCACGCGAGGACGTGCCGCGGCCTCATGAAGGGGCCGGCTTTAAGAGGATCGGCGAGAGGGGCGGTGATGAGAACGCACGAGTTTCCCGCTCACAAGGCCCGGGTGGCCACCACCAGCCGGCACCGCGGGCTGCCGTCGGGGCGTCGGCCGAGCTCCGGCAGTGCGTGCAGCTCTACCTCGAATCCGGTCCGAGCCAGCTCCGCGCGTACATCTGCGAGCCGGAACGCCCGGTAGTACATGACGAAAGGCGGGTGCCAGAGCGCATTGCGGACCCGCATCGCCGCATCGAAGGCCAGCAGCGTCCAGTAGGCGGACGACCCCGGGCGGGGAGGCGCTCCGATCGGGAAGACGAACCGGCCGCCGGGGCGCAGCACGGAGTGGACCTGCGCGAACAGCCCCGGGCGCTCCCGCGGCAGGAAATGCCCGAACGCGCCGAAGCTCACCGCGAGATCGAAGACCGCCCCGAACGGAAGGGCTCGCGCATCCGCACGTACCCACTCGACGCACGGTCCGTCCTGCACAGACGGTCCGGACTCCACGCAGGGTGCGTCCTCTACCGGCGGTTCGGCCTCAACGGGCAGCCCTGCCTCCCCTTGTGGAGCGGCTTGCCCGCGCGATGCGGCCGCGGACATCCGTTCACGGGCACGGCCCACGGCGAGCATCCCCGCACTGATGTCGACACCGGTCACTCGCTCCTTGCAGACCTGCCGCAGTACGTCCATGCCCGCGCCGGTACCGCAGCACAGGTCAAGGCCGCTGCCGAACGGTCCGAGTGCCTGCAGGGCAATTGACACGGGAGTCAACACCCGTTCCGGTGTCCGGAACGGAGTGCGGTCAAATTTCGGTGCGAGCAGGTCATAGCCGCGCTCGACGGAGGACATCGCCTGGACGGCGAGCTCACGGAATGTAGGGCCCTGGGGTGCGAACATCGCGCCTCAGCATAGGGCCCATCCACACCTCGCCCGATCGGCCGCGCCGAGTGGTACAGTGCGATGGGAAAGCACTTGTGTTCGCCGAAATCCCGGCGCCGGTGCCAGTTTTCCCTCCCCATAACGCTGACGCGCCCGTCCCTTCCGACCGGCGATCCAGCACCGACTGTGTCGACACTCGCAGTCCAGTCCGGCGATCCAGCGCCACCTTCTTTTCCGGCAGCGGGCCTTCTTTGCCCGCCGGCGGGCGTGATGTCACCGCCCTTGCGCGCCGGCTTCCCCCTTTCCACGCCTTCCACGCCTTCCACGCCTTCCCAAGTCTGAACGTCCCGAGAGGACACCAACTCATGCCCACCAGCACCACCACCGGCACCAAGCTCAAGGCGAACGTCAATGGCAACGCCAACGCCAAGGCCAACGCCGCCATCAAGGCCAGCGCCACTACCGCTCCCCCTTCCACCACAGTGGAACGGCTCACTGCCTCCACCCCGCCGCAGCTCTCCCTCCCAGCAGCCGGAGTCCTGGACATCACAAACGAAAGGGGGCAGGAATTCGGCTTCCTGCGCGCGGAAGGCTGGCTCCCGTCATCCGGCGACGTCCGAGTGCCGACCGCCCTGATCCGCACATCACACCTGCGCAAAGGCGATTTCGTCGTAGGGGTGTGCGGCCGGCCGCGTTCGCTCACCCATGTCGAGTCGGTCAACGGGCGTCCGCCGGAGGCATTGCGTGGCCGACCGCACTTCCGTGACCTCACGCCGCTTCACCCACGGCACCGTATGCGGCTCGAAAGTGCGGCAGGCGGGCTGACACCGCGCATCGTCGACCTGGTGGCACCGGTCGGCAAGGGGCAGCGCGGGTTGATCGTCGCGCCACCGAAGACGGGCAAGACGATGCTGCTGCAACAGCTCGCTGCCGCTATCGCTGACAATCACCCCGAATGCCGGCTGATGGTGGTGCTGGTCGATGAACGACCGGAAGAAGTCACGGATATGTGTCGTGGCGTACGCGGCGAGGTCCTCGCCTCGACCTTCGACCGGCCGCCGAAGGAGCACATCGCACTCGCCGAACTGGCGGTGGAACGAGCCAAACGGCTTGTCGAGCAGGGTCAGGACGTCGTCATCCTTCTTGACTCCCTCACACGTCTCTGCCGGGCGTACAACAACGTGGCCGTGTCGGGCGGCCGTACCCTGAGCGGAGGGGTCGACGCCGCCGCACTGCACGGTCCCAAACGGCTCTTCGGAGCGGCGCGTCTCGCGGAGGAGGGCGGTTCGCTGACCATCCTCGCCACGGCCTTGGTGGAGACGGGGTCACGGGCCGATGACTACTTCTTCGAGGAACTGAAGAGCACCGGCAACATGGAGCTCCGCCTGGACCGCGCGCTAGCGAGCAAGCGGCTCTACCCGGCGGTCGACATCACCAGCTCCGGGACCCGTCGCAACGAACTGATGCTCTCGGCAGCTGAGTTGACGGCTACCCGTCGACTGCGACGCGCCCTCCAGACCGGCGACGGACCGGCGAACATGGAGGCCCTGCTGGACAAGGTCCGGCAGACACCCGACAACGCGACATTCCTGCGACAGGTGCAGAGCACCATCCCGGGCACATGACCCGCCACCGTCCACCCGCCACCGTTCACCCGCCACTGGACACCAGCAATCGGGCACAGCATGAACAGCGATCCTGCGCGGGTCGGCGCCGATAGCTGATGCAGAGAGCAGATGGCTGGCCGTATGCCACGACGGCACAGTGAGATGATCGCGGCCGGGCTCCACCTCCGTGTCGGCCTCGGCGTCGGCCTCGGCCTTGCCGCCGGTCGCCCAGAGAGGTGTTGATGTGCTGTCCCATTGCTACCGCATCACCAAGTACGATCCGGCGGACCGTGACGAACAGGGTCGGTACACGGGTAGCGAGGAGCCGGTCAGCGACCGCGGTCCGATAGAGGCAGCCCATCTGCGGGCTGTCGCCGCCTTCGCCGTGGACAGCGGCGTGGGCCGCCTTGTCATCCGTGAGCCATCGACTCCCGGCAGCGCCTCCCTGGGCGCGGAGCCGGCCGCGGAAAGCTGCGGCTTGGCCGGGCTGTTCCCTTCTGGTCTGGCGGGTTACCACGATGGTGCCGAGGTGTCGTTGGAAACGGCGCTTGAGCTGGTACGCGTCATGCTGCGCGAGGACGGCGCCTGGTGCCGCCTGGAGGCCGAGGGCATCTTCACGGTCCATGTCGGGTGGGACCAGTACTTGTACGTCGGCAGCGCCCGGTCGTGCGAGCGTGCCGTGGCGCTCCCCCGCAGCCTGGGTCTGTTCCCGGAGAGCATCGCTGCTTCCCCCTACGAGTGGGCCGACGATGACGATCTCGATCCGCAGCAGGCAGCCGACGACGACTTCTGGCACTGGCTGTATCTGAACATCCCGCGGAACGGGGCGCTGCTCCTGGAAGAGGAGCCCCTCGACGGTGTCTGCCGCTGGCATCGCGTCACCAGGGACAATGGCGACCACCTCCGCGCCGGGCTCACGCCGCGCGCCCGGCTGGCCGTATGGCCGGATCTGCTCCACGATGCACCGCGCAGGGCGTCCTCATCACCCCGCATGTCGCGGGCGGTTCGGCCGCGTTCCGCCCACGAGCGGAACTGCTGGTGGCAGAGCAGGTACGCCGCTTCGCGTCCGGGGAGCCGCTGCGTAACGCTTACGTGGCCTGACGGGGGCCCTGTCGGGGGAGGGGTGGAAACTCGGGCAGGGGCAGGGGCAGGGGCAGGAGCGTAGGGCAACTGCCCTTGTCATTAAGGGACTTGCCTCGCTGCTATAGGCCGACCTCCCCGCCGCGGCCAGCTGTCGGGCCGGCCGGCCGGCTTGCCTCTTCGGCGAGCCCTCAGGCCGGCGCCCCCAACGCCAGCCGCGCATCCAGCCAGTCAAAAACCCGCTGCTCGAACAGCGCGCGGCCCATCGGCTCGCAGTGCAGATGCGCGCCTTCGGCCTCGGAGAAGCGGACCAGCTCCTTGGGGCCCGGCAGGGCGTCGTACAGGCGCCGCGACGCGCCGGGCCAGAAGCGCTCCCCGTCGGGATCCGTGATGAGCAGCGGGGTGGTGATCTGGTGCGCCACGGGCTCCACCGTGTACCGGGAGACCTCGGTGAGCAGGTCGAAGGGGGAGGGGATGCCGTACGGTTTCGCCCGCCAGCGCCACATTGCGGCCAGTGCCGGGTCCTGCTCCAGGGCCTCGTGCATGACGCGGTCGAAGGTCTCCCGGTCACCGGGATCCCACAGTCCGCGCAGCTCCGGGCCGAGGTTGTGCCACCAACTCTCCGCGACGTCGCTGACACCAGGATCGGCTACGGCGACGGCGATACGGTGCTCGAACGCGAGCGCGCGCGGCACCCAATAGCCGGCCTGGCTGATGCCGGCCAGCGCCATGCGCCGGGCGTCCACGTCGGCGCGGGCGGCCAGGAAGCCCGTGACCGGCGTGATGACCTTTTCCCAGTCGGGGCGGAACGTGACCCCGTGCTCGAACAGCATGGACTGCTGCCCGGGACCGTCGAACAGCAGCGCACGGTACCCCCGGGCCACCGCCGGTGCGCCGAGGAGTGTCCAGGCAGCGGAGATCGGGCCGTCGCTGCCGTTGTTGACGATCATCGTCGGCAGGGGGCGCCCGGAACGGCCGGGCGGGCTGACGAGGTACCCCGGGAGCGAGATGTCCTCGTACGGATCGCGATCCGCTCGGCGGGCGGTTCCCACGCGGCCGCGAAGCAGTCGAAGCAGTCACGGTGCCCGGCGAAGAGCTCACGCAGCCGCGCCCCCGGGGCGAAGCATGCGTCGACGGCCACCAAGGCCGTGCCGAAGTATCCGGCCGCCCGCAGGAACGCGTCCCGAGCACTGATTGTCCGCCCGTTGGCAGCGCACTTCTCGGCCTGCTCGCGGACCCGGCGAGCGAGCGTGGCCCACGTCGAGACCCAGGCCTCCCCGTCGCCGTCCGCCGTGGCGGACGCGGCGGTCAGCACCTCGCCCACGTCCGCGCCCTGCTGCCACGAGAAACCCAGGGCGAGCAGGATCTCGTAGTTGAACCGTTCGTTCTCGCTGAACCGGTAGGTCATGACGACTCCGGTAGGTCATGACGACGTTACGACTCCAGGTTCGCCGTACGCACGAACCCTGCCCCGCAGCCGCCCCGCCCGGGAACCGAAGCTGTCCCGCCTGGGACCCGAGGCCTCAGCTCCAGCGTAGGAGCGGCCACCGCGGATCCGCACGCCGGACCCGCCCCGGCCGGGCGCCGGGGGCGCCGTGGTGCCGTGGCAGCCCGGCACGCGATGCCGGGCGTCGCAAGGGGGCGGGAGCCGCAAGTACGGCGAGTTTCGCTCGGCGAGTCGCCGCCTGGCATGATCGCGCGCATGGCTGAACGCGTGATTGCCGCATGTGACGGCGCCTCGAAAGGAAACCCCGGGCCCGCGGGCTGGGCCTGGGTCGTCGCCGACGGCGACGAAGCTGTCGTCCGCTGGGAGGCCGGCCCACTGGGTACCGCGACGAACAACGTCGCGGAACTCACCGCCCTGGAGCGTCTGCTGTCGGCCACCGATCCGGCCGTCCCGATGGAAATCCGGATGGATTCCCAGTACGCCATGAAGGCTGTCACCACGTGGCTGCCCGGCTGGAAGCGCAAGGGCTGGAAGACCGCCGCGGGCAAGCCGGTCGCCAATCAGGAACTCGTCGTGCGGATCGACGAGCTGCTCACGGGCCGCTCCGTGGAGTTCCGGTACGTGCCCGCGCACCAGGTGGACGGCGACCGGCTCAACGACTTCGCCGACCGGGCCGCCAGCCAGGCAGCGGTCGTCCAGGAGGCCGCCGGCAGCGCGCTCGGTTCCGCGGAGCCGCCGGCCGCGCCGGACACCGTACGGTCCGGGGGCACCCGCCGCCGCGCCGCCGGCTCGGCCACGAAGACGGCGCCCTCGTCGCGCCGGAGCACCTCGGGGAACTCCACGCGGACACTCAACGCCAAGTTCCCCGGCCGCTGCCGGTGCGGGCGCTCCTACGCCGCGGGCGAGACCATCGCCAAGAACCCGGACGGCTGGGGCCACCCCGAATGCCGCGTGGGCGCGGGTGCGGGCGTGGGCGGCGAGGACTAGGCCGTTTGGTTCGGATCACCGGACCGATGGTTCGGTGCGCCGTTGACTGGCGAACAACGAACGTCTCGGCCCCGTACCCGCTGTTGTGAGCGAGTAGTACGGGGCCGGGGCGTTGATGATGCCGGGCGTTCGTGTCAGGTTCAGTCAGCCCTGCGCGGCCTTCGGCGGATCCACGCGGTCGCGCACACGCTTCGCCGGTCCCAGTGGCGTCGACACCACCAAGCCCGGCCACGAACCTGCCACTACCAGCGCCAGGCGACCGTACAGATGCGACCCTGAGCACAAGAGTGCGTCGCCGATGGCACCCCAAGACCTGGCCCGCCGCCCATAAGTAGGGTCACCTCACCTGCCCGATCTCTTTCCGAGGTGGCCCCATGAGCGAAACGTACTCACCGATACCTGAGCTGAATCTGCTCAAAGAGTTTGACGACCAGTACACGGACTTCTACTCGCCAGGATTCGAACTGCGCGAGTACAACAACGATTCATCCTGGTCGGATTCGGCGAGCCCGGAGTTCTACGATCGGGTGATCCCCTTCGCTCAGGCCACCTCGTCCGGTTCCTTTTACGCGCTGTGGCGTTGCGACGACCGGGCCGATCTCGCCACCCTGCCCGTCATCCTCTTCGGCGACGAGGGGGATCTCTATGTCAGCGCGCACACTCTGCTGGATCTGTTCCATGACCTCGCCGACGAGGATTTCGATGGTCCCGCTCCCGTACGCGAGGAGTACCTCACCACGCGTCGGGCGTACCTCGCCTGGTTGGAGCGGAACTTCGGGCCCACACGGCCCGAACACGAGCTGAGTCCCATGGAGGAGTACGGCCGGCGGTTTGCCGACTGGCTGCTGAGCGTCGGATCGGAAGATGCCGCCGATGTCGTGATCGAGAATCTTTGAGTGTTGCGAAGTGCCCCGCGCCTAGGAGTTGTCGTCAAAGGGTGGGGTGGGCGCGCTGAGCCCGGTGTACGCCGCGACCTCGCTGATCGTGTAGCGGTCCTGGCCGTCGGGGCGCGGATGGTCCGGCCCCGTGGAGACTCAGATGTCCACGGCCGGGGACTTCACGGGGGTGCTGTCGATCACCGTCATGCCAGCCATGTTGGAACGTTCAAGGGCACTTGAAGCAAGTGCCCTCCGCGCGGAGCCTCCTGGGCCGGCCGCGTCCGCCGAACCGAACGCTCGGCGGACTCCGCTGCCATGCGGTACCGGTCGACGGCCGTGATCCACCATCCGAGATCACTTTGACGACAGGGCCTGGGTCGAACGTCGGCGGGCGGCAGTTGCCGTCGGCGGGCGTCCGGTTACGCGTGCTCGGTGAGCTTCCGTACGGCCGTCTCGGCGGTCGCATCGTCGGGCAGGTAGCACAGGAAGTGGTGTCCGGGCTCGTCGAGGGCGGCCAGCTTCACGTACCGCAGGCGAAGTTCGCCCGCCGTAGGGTGCCGGAAGTGCCGCACCGCGGGTTGGTAGACCGCTGTCTCCCGCCGGCCGTACCAGCGTGCCGCGTCCGGATCCTGGGTGATCTCGCCGGCGATCTCCGCGTAGCGCCGGTCGTCCGGGTGCCGGGCGGCGTGGGCGCGGAACTGGCCCAACAGGCCGCGTGCTTCGGACTCCCAGTCCACGAGCAGGGCGCGCGCCGGTGCCCAGCGGAACACCAGCCACGGCAGGTTGCGCTGCTTCGAGGGAAGGCGCGCGGGGTCGGTCAGCAGCGCGGCGTATCCGGCGTTCCAGGCCAGCAGGTCCCAGTGCGGATCGATGACCACGGCCGGATTCGGCGATACCGACTCCACCAGCGACCGCAGGTTCTGTGAGACCCAGCCCGGCGGCGTGCCGGCCGGTTGGACGTCCTCGACGAAGGACAGGACATGCGCGGTCTCGGCCCCGTCCAGTCGCAACGCCCGCGCCACCGCACGCAGCACCTGCTCCGACGTACGCACCCGGCCCTGCTCCAACCACGCGTACCAGGAGCTGCTGATGCCGGCCCGTTCGGCCACCTCGTCGCGGCGCAGCCCGGGGGTACGCCGGCGCGGCGCCACCGGCAGGCCCAGTTCGGCGGGGGCCAGCCGCTCCCGTCGGGACCGCAGGAAGGCGCCGAGCTCTTTGCGCAGCGTACTTGCCGTGTTCCCTGCGCCGGACGGCGTTTCCCTGACGACGCCCATTGCGTCTTCGTCTCCTCTGTCCGCGGATGTCCTGCACGACAAAGTGTGAGCGATGGTGATCGCTTGAGGCGAATATCCGGACGACGCGAGTGGTGGGCTGGGGAAGGCCCGGGGAAGCGCCGGGCGACGACAAGGAGCGACCCTTCGTGTTCACCACGTCCACCACTACCTCTACCTCTACCTCTATCCCTGTCCCGACCCCAACTACTGCCGGTTTACCGACGCGTTCGCTGCGGCTGCTGCGGCTGGCCGGGCTGATCAGCAACTTCGACCGCTTCTGTATCGCGCCGATGCTGATGCTCATCGCGGACCAACTCGGCGCCACTATTTCGACGGTGGCGCTCGCAGCCGGCGTCTACTACCTCTGCTACGGCCTGATGCAGCCGGTGTGGGGGATCGCCAGTGACCGGATGGGCCGGATCCGCGTCATGCGGTTCTCCCTTGCGGCAGGCGCCCTCGCCGCGCTGCTCTCCACGCTCGCCCCGAACGCCACCGTCCTGATCGTGGCCCGGGCGCTCTCCGGAGCCTGCTTCGCCGCCTGCATCCCCGCCTCGCTGAGCCACATCGGCGACGTCGTCCCCGCCGAGGGACGCCAGCGCCCGCTCAGTGATCTGATGACCGCGTTCTCCCTGGGTACGGCGCTGGGCACGCTCCTGGCCGGAGCGCTGGCGCACTTCATCAGCTGGCGCCTGGTCTTCTTCCTGCCGGCCCTGCTCGCGGCGTATCTCTTCCGGGCGCTGCGCCGCCTCCCCGAACCGGAACGCGTGCCCGCCGGCTCCCTGTTGGCCCCCTTCCGCATCGTACTCGGGTCGGGGTGGATGTGGTACGTCATGGCCGTCGCCCTGCTCGAAGGCGCCGTGCTGCTGGGCTTCTTGACGTATCTGGCGCCGGCGCTGGAGGCCCGGGGTGTGCCGACCGCGGTGGCCGGTGCGGTGTCGGCGCTGTACGGCGTCGGGGCCATGGTGTGCGCGCAGTGGGTCAAGAGGCTGGTGGGCCGGTGGAGCCCTGCCAGGCTGATCGTGGCCGGCGGGGCGCAAGCCGCCGTGGCCTACACAGTTGCCACCGTGAGTCAGTCGCTCCCGGCACTGGCGGTCACCGCGCTGCTGCTGGGCGCCGGCTGGTCGTTCCTGCACACCACGGTCCAGGCGTGGGCGACCGCGGTGGCCCCGACGGCCCGAGCCACCGGCGTCGCGATGTTCGGCGTCAGCCTCTACGGCGGCAGCGCGGTGGCGAGCGGCCTGACGGCGGCCGCTGCCGGCAGCCATGCGTACGGCCTCATCTTCCTGGTCGCCGCCGTACTGACGATTCCGCTGACCGTCGCGGCCGCCATCGGGCGGGCTCGATGGCGATGACGTGATCTCGTGGGATCGGATCGAGGTCTGCGTCGACGAGCACCAGGCGGGTGACCAACTGGGGCTGTGAGCCGGTCGTTTGATGCCGTGCCCGCCCGAGCAAGTCGATCAGTAGTGAACGCCGGGCGGGCCGTGGTGGGCGAGCTGCCACTCCGGCTAAGGAGGCGGCGAAGTCGAACTCAGACCGGGCACGGATATGCGAGCCGAGCGTCCAGACATCGGCGAGCGGCATCGCACTCGGCCTGCTGCCCCGTCAGCTCGGCCTGCTGCCCCGTCAGAGCTCCGCCTCGATCGCGCCACGGAGCAGCTCATGCGCGCGCTGGAGCGACGTGGTGCCGCTCAGCCAACGTTCGCTGAGGCCCTCGACCAGGGCGGTGAGCCGCTCGGCCGCATCGTACGCGTCGGTCTCGCGGCCGGGTCGGTCGACCGTATCGACCGCCTGTGCCTGCGCCTGCCGTATGAGGTGTGCGAGGTCGTCGATCCACTCACGTGTCGCAGCGGCCAGCAGTTCCCGCAGGTCCGGATCAAAGACGGCGGTGGCGCGCAACTCGCCCCAGGCGGCGCTGTTCTCCCTGACCTGGGGAGTGTCCTGCAACTCCAGCAGCAGCATCTCGGTGAGCTGCGTACGGGGATCGTCGGAGGCTTCCAGGGCGGCGTCGGTGTAGCGGACCGCGCGCCGGCTGATGAACTCCAGCGTGCGTCGCAGCAGGCCGGCGCGATCCTTGAAGTGGTAGTAGATCAGCGCGGTCGAGACACCGGCCTCCGCGGAAACCTCCTCGACCCGCAGCCCACGCACGCCACGCCGGGCGATCAGCCGGGCGGCGGCTTCGAGGATCTGGGTGGGCCTGTCCGGCATCGAATGCTCCCGCTATCCGAAGGATCAAAGTATCTGACGTCCGATCATGCCCTACCATGGGCCTGACCAAAATTTCAGTCAGGTGGTTGATCGTGCGAATATCCAGACGTCGAACACTGCACGCTGCGGTCGCCGCCGCGCTCGGCGGGGGATTGAGCGCCTGCCGTACGCCGGACGGCAGCGAGCCTGCGCCGGGCGGCGGCAGCACCGCCCCGTCAGACGCACCGCCGGCCGGCGGATGGCGGCTGCCCGACGAGGCGCACCCGCACCGGTCGACGTATATGGCATGGCCCACCCGGAAGATCTGGGGGCCGGACATCGCCGGTGTGCGGGACGACATCGCACGCATCGCGCGGACGATCGCGGAGTTCGAGCCGGTGGTCCTTCTGGCAAATGGCCCGGACGTGAAGGTGGCGCGGCAGGCCTGCGGGTCAGGGGTGGAGGTCGTCCCGACTCCGGTGGACGACCTGTGGATGCGCGACAGCGGACCGCTCTTCGTACTCGGGCCCGACGGCATCGCCGGAGTCGACCTCAACTTCAACGGCTGGGGCAACAAGCAGGACCACGGCCGCGACAGCCAGGTCGCCCGCCGGATCCTGGACGACGCGCACCTCACCAGGGTCAAGGCGCCGATCACGGGCGAGGGCGGCGCGCTGGAGGTCGACGGCAGGGGCACCCTGCTGGCGACCGAGAGTTCCCTGGTCAACGACGCCCGCAATCCCGGCAGGTCCCGCGACGACATCGAGCGGGCCCTCAAGAATCTGGTCGGCGCCACCACGGTGATCTGGGTGAAGGGCGTCAAGGGCAAAGACATCACGGACTACCACATCGACGCGCTGGCACGCTTCTCCGAACCGGGTGTCGTGGTCATCAGCGCACCGGACGAGGACGCTCCCCGGGACGTCTGGACCGAGGCCTACGACCAGGCGCGCGAGGTGCTGGACAGGGCTGTCGATGCCAGGGGGAAGCGTCTCGACGTCGTCGAGCTGCCCGAGCCGGTCCACATCGGCCGCCGCGGGGACGGATTCCTGGCCTGCTACGTCAACTATTACGTGGTCAATGGCGCGGTCGTCATGCCTCGCTTCGGCGACAAGAAGGCCGACAGCAACGCCGCGTCCATCGTGCGCGAGTTGTACCCGGGCCGGGATGTTGTGCAACTGCCCGTTGACACTCTTGGGGAGGGTGGCGGCGGGATTCACTGCTCCACGCAGCAACTGCCCAAGGTCGGTTGAACTGCCGCTGAATCGGCCGCCGTAGCGATCCGTGAACACCACGGCATTTCGGTCACTGTGTTCGAGGATGAAGCCTCAGGCATGGGGAGCAGTTTTCAGGCACGGACATACGGACACATACGAAGACATCGAGGAAGGATGGAGACGAGCCATCGGGCGGCCGGATGGCTGGACGGCCGGTTGGTTGGACGACCGGATAGTTGGACGGCCGGTTGGCTTGACGGCCGCCCGTTCGCCCGCCGCCACGATGACCTGTCTCGTCACCGCTCTCGTCACCGCAGTTCAGCCAGTTGTCCCACTCACCCCCCCCAGGAGTCACCCATGACAGCGGACCGGCACGGGCACCTGATGACCGACACCGGCGCCGAGGCCCTCACCCGTTACGAACAGGCCCTGGACGACCTGCTGTTCTTCCGCCCCCAGGTCCTGGAGGCGTCTCGGTCCGTACTCGCCGCCTCGCCGCGGTCCGTGATGGGCCAGACGCTGGCCGCATATCTGGGGGTGCTGGGCACCGAGGAGAAGGACGCGGCCGCGGCGCGCGACAGCTTCCTCCGCTTTCGCTCCGGCCTGGACGCAGACAGGCTGACGTCCCGCGAGCGTATGCATCTCGCCGCCGCAGCGGCATGGCTGGACGGCGATATGCACGGCGCGGGCCGCATCCTCGGCGACCTCACCGTCGCCTTCCCCCGCGATGCGCTGGCCCTCTTCGCAGGCCACCAGCACGATTTCCTCACCGGCGACGCCCAGCGCCTCCGCGACCGCGTCGGCGGAGCACTGGACGCCTGGGACGAGAGCGATCCACACCACGGTCCGCTGCTCGGCATGTACGCGTTCGGTCTGGAGGAGTCGGGCCATTACGAACACGCCGAGGAGGTTGGCCGGGCGGCCCTCGCGCGGCATCCGCACGATGTGTGGGGCATCCACGGCGTGGTGCACACGTATGAGATGCGCGGACGTTTCACGGACGGGATCCGCTTTCTCGACGCCCGTACCGACGACTGGGCGAACGGCACCTTGCTCACCGTCCACAACTGGTGGCACTACGCCCTCTACACGCTGGAGACCGGCGACACCGCCCGCGTACTGGAGATCTACGACTCCGTGCTCCACCACGACCGGTCGGCGGGCGTGGCGATGGAACTGCTCGATGCCGCCGCCCTGTTGTGGCGCCTGTACCTGGCGCAGGACCAGCAGAGCGCACGGTGGGACGTACTCGCTGACGCCTGGGAGAGCCGCGACGACGGCCCCCATTACGCCTTCAACGACGCGCACGCGGTCATGGCCTACGTGGGCGCGGGCCGCATCGCCCAGGCACAGCGCCTGGTCCAGGACCGGGAAAAGTGGGTGGCGGCGGAGCCCGACGTCTCCAACGGCGCCATGACGGCCGAGATCGGCCTGCCGGTCTGCCGCGCGCTGATCGCCTACGGGCGGCAGGACTACGCCCGTGCCGCCGACCTGCTGCTGCCGATCCGCCACCGCCTGAACGACTTCGGTGGCAGCCACGCCCAGCGGGACGCGATCCAGCGGACCCTCGTCGAGGCGGCGCTCCGCGCAGGCCGTACCGACCTGGCGCGGACCCTGCTCAGCGAGCGCATCCAGCTGCGCCCGATCTGCCCGTACAACTGGTCGGCCAAGGCCCGCCTGGAGGCACAGCTCGGCGACCCGCGACGGGCCGCGGCCGCCCGTGAACGCGCCGCCGTACAGGCATCGTCCTGAGCGGTCGCCACCGCCGCGCTGCGCGGCACTCCGCCACCCCCCCGAGGAGCTGATCCCCGGAGCGGACCGCCGGCAGTACGAGCTGCCGGCCGGCCCAAGGAGCACGAGGTGAGGAACCCGGAGGGGGCCAAGAACCCTGACGAGGTGACGAGGCGAGGAACCCGGACAAGGCCGGCAACCCGGATGCCGCAGCTCGTCCGCGCAGGTCGTCGGCCCGTTCGTGAACCGTTTCCGGCCGCCGAGCGATAGAAGAAGCGTGAAGCGATTCCGCCCCTTGAGGGCAGACCGGGGCTACGATGCCGCGCTGCTGCGCGGCATCGCACGTGGGGACCAGGCCGCGTTGGCCGCGTTCTACGACCGGCACGCCGGCTGGCTGCACGCGCGGCTGGCGCGTCGGTGTGCCGATGCCGAGACCGTGCGCGAGGTGCTCCAGGACACCTTCGTCACCGTGTGGCGGTCCGCCGGTTCGTACCGGTCGGGAGAGGCCGGCGGCTGGCTGTGGGTGATCGCGGCGCGGCGGCTGGTGGACGCGCAGCGGGCGCAGGCGCGGGCCGAGCGTGTCGTGCACGAGCCCCCGGCGGCCGTGCCGTCGGCGGAGGACAGTGCCCTCGGGGGACTGGAGTACGGGGATGTGGGCACCGCGCTCGACCGGCTGTCACCAGAGCTGCGTGAGGTGCTGCGGGCCACGGTCATCGACGGGCTGACGACCCGTGAGGCCGCGCAGCTGCTGGGCATACCCGAGGGCACCGTCAAGACCCGTGCCATGCGCGCCCGGCGTGAACTGCGCGCCGTACTCGGTCAGTTGGGGAATGCCGCGACGACGCCATGGGGAGGTCTCGCATGAAGAGGGAACAGGTAGGCCCGGGCGGGCCGGCGTGGCATGTGGACGAGGCGATGAGCCGGCGCTATGCGGACGGGTCCCTGCCGGAGCCGGATGCCTGGTCGCTGGAGAAGCATGTGGAGGCGTGCGGCCGGTGTGCGTCCGCCGTCTCGGCCGCAGTCCGTGCGACGGGGACGGCGGGGCCGCTGCTGGAGGACGTGCGGGGCGCGCTGCTGCGCACCGTCGCGGAGGAGGCCCCGGGGGAGGGCGCGGGCGCGACCGAACGCAAGAGGGGGGCGGGGGCGCGTCGTTCGCCACTACGCCCGAGCGCGGGCCGCCGGGGCGTCGCTGTCCGGCCCGCTTCTGCCTCCCTGCCGGGCCGGCTCGCGCGAACGGTCTGGGCCGCCGGGCCTGCCCTGCGCGGAGCATGGGGCGTGGCCCTGCTGGTGGTGTGCGCGGGAGCCGTGGCACTGGCCTACGGTGCCGGGTTCCTCGCGGCGCGGTCCGTGTTCTTCGCGCTGGCGCCGGTGCTCCCGCTCGCCGGGGTCGCGCTCTCGTACGGGCCGTACGCCGATCCGATGTACGAGATCAGCGCCGCGGCACCGTCCGGCGGGCTGCGGCTGCTGCTGATCAGGACCACCGCCGTGCTCGGCGTCAGTCTGCCGCTGCTCACCGCCGTAGGTGCCCTGCTGCCCGCGCCGCCCGGAGTGCCGGGCGCGGCGGCCTGGCTGCTGCCAGGGCTGGCGCTGACCGTGGGGACGCTCGCGCTCGGCTCGTGCACCGGATGCCGAACCGCCGGCGCGCTCGTCGCCGCCGGCTGGGCGTTCGCCGTACTGCTGCCCGCCGCGGCCCACGCCCCCAACGGGGCTCCCACACCGGCCGTGCTCGCCGAGCAGCTCGGGCGGTGCGTCTCCGGGAGCGCCGCGCAGAGCGGATGGGCCGCGGCCGCCCTGTGCTGCGCCGGGCTGCTCGCGCTGCGCCGTCGCGCCTTCGACTTCGCCCCGGACCACGGCCCGGGCTCGTACCTGAACCGTCTGGAGAATTCGTGAGCACCATCAGCGTCAACGGCCTGACCGTCCGGCACCGCAGGACCGTCGCCCTCGACGGCGTCGACCTCGACTTCGGCCCCGGCGTGCACGGACTGCTCGGCCCGAACGGCGCCGGCAAGACCTCCCTCATCCGGGTGCTGGCCACGGTCGCCCGTCCCACCGGCGGACGGGTCGAGCTGCTCGGTCATGCGCTGTCCGGCCACCGTGAGCTGTCCGCGGCCCGGCGCAGGCTCGGCTATCTGCCCCAGGACTTCGGGTACTACCCGGGCTTCACCGTGCGGGAGTTCGTCGGGTACGTGGCATGGCTCAAGGCCATGCCGGGAGATATCGCCGGCGCGGCGGTCGAGCGGGCCGTGGCGCGGGTCGGGCTCGCGGACCGTATCGACTCCAAGATGCGCACGCTCTCGGGCGGCATGGTGCGGCGGGCCGGCATCGCCCAGGCCATCGTCAACGAGCCCGACGTGCTGCTGCTCGACGAGCCGACCGCCGGCCTCGACCCGGAGCAACGGGTGGAATTCCGGTCGCTGCTCGTGGAGTTGGGACACCGGACCACGGTCATCGTCTCCACGCATCTGGTGGAGGACGTCGCCGTGGCATGCACCGAGGTGACGCTCCTGGCATCCGGTCGTGTGGCGTACCGCGGGACTCCGGCATCGCTCGCGACGCTGGGCGAGAGCGACGCCGGCGCGGACCTCGGCGGCAATCCCGTCGAGCGTGGCTACACCGCCGCCCTGCGCGGTCATCGCGCCGCCGTGGCGACCACGACGGGAGCCCGCCGATGACCACCCAGCTGATCCCGCACACCCCGTCCCGCCCCGACGCCACGGGACCGTCGCGATCCACCCGGCGCGCCCGCCATCCCGTGTTCGCCGAGATACGCGGCGGACTCGCCCCCTGGATCGCGCTCGCGATGTGCCTCACCCTCGTCGGCGCGATGACGGGAAAGGCCAGCTATTGGCAGGGGAGTTGGGGTGAGACACAGGAGCGGCTGCATTCGGTGGCTGTGTTGCTCGGCGGCCCGCTCGCCGCGGGTGCGGGGTGCTGGCAGGGCGGCCGGGAGCGTCGCAGGCGCACGGCGGAGCTGTGGGCCACCGGCGCCCGGAGCGAACTCGCGCAGTTCGCGGTGGCCGCCCTGCCGGTGGCGCTCGCCGTGATCGTCGGTCACGCGGTCGCGGCCGCCGGTTCGTTCCTCGCCACCTGGCCGTACGCCTCCGCCGGGCGGCCGCTGTTCGGCCCCCTGGCCGCCGACACGGTGTTCCTGGCCGCGATGTCCTGCGGCGGGATGGTCGTCGGCCGGCTCGTCCGCTGGCGCCTGGCCGCGCCGCTGCTCACCCTGTGCGGATACGTGGCGCTGGCGCTGCCCACATACCGGCAGTCGTCACTGCGCTTCCTCGGACCGGCCGAGGGCTACAGCCCCGATGCCTGGGTACCGGTCTGGTGGCAGCCGCTCGCGATGGCCGCGTGGACGGGCGGCCTCGCCGCTGCCGCGGTCCTCGGCCACGCCGCCCGGCGGCACCGCTACACCGCGCTGCTTCCGCTGGCCGTCGCGATCGTGGCCGCGGTGCCGATCGGGCGGACCGGAGAGCACATGTGGTACCCCAACCCGCTTGCCGAGAAGCAGATCTGTGACGACTCGTCACCACAGGTGTGCGTCAACGCCGTGCACGGGGACCTGCTCCCGGCGGTATCGAAAGCGCTGTCCGGCCTCACGGGACGGCTGGAGGGAGTGGCACACACCCCCGTCCGCTTCGAAGACCTGCCCCAGGCTCCCCACCGCGACGAGGCCCAGCTGCCCGAGCTCTACCTCGGACAGAGCGTCGTACGCGGTGAACTGGCGGATCCCCAGGCATTCGCATGGGAAGCCGCGGCCGGGATGCTGACCCGCGACTGCGTGACGCCGACCACGCATCCCGTCGACGAGGCGGTGATGGACTGGCTGGTCTCCAACGACCTCAGCACCAGCAGACGTGCGGAGGCGCGCCGGCAGGCCCGGGAACGAGGCGACACCGCGGAGATCACCGCGCTCGACGCACGCGAGCGGGCCCTGCACCACCTGGCCGCCATGCACCCCGACCAGCGACGCGCCTGGCTCGGCCGCTACTTCGCCACCCACGGCAGCTGCGACACGAAGAAGGTCCCCGCACTGTGACGACCCCGAACGCACCCGTCTCGCGCTACCCCGCGACGTACGGATTCGCCCTCTACGCCCGCTCCCGCGCCCTGCCCGCCACCGTGGCCACACTGCTCGCCACCGCGCTGCTGGCTGCCCTCGGCGCCCACGAGCTGCACGCCTATATCGACCCCGACAAACGGGTCCCCGTCGTGGCGCTCGCGCCGATGCTCGCCGCCGCGGCGATCGGCGCGAGCCTGCACCAGCACTCCACGGAACTGGACCGGGCCGCAGTACGCCCCTGGTGGCCCCGGCGTCTCGCCCATCTACTGGCCCTGACCGCCCTGGCCGCGGCGCTGCTCGCCCTCGCGGTGCCCGGACACGCACAGACCTTTGGCGCGTCGGCGATCGTCCGCAACCTTCTCGGCGCGGTGGGCATCTCGGCGCTGGCCGCCGCCCTCATCGGCGCCCGGCTGAGCTGGCTGCCGATGATCGTCTGTCTCAGTACCCAGTACCTGGCCGGCGGCGGCGTCCACGGCCGTACCGTGACGGTATGGGCCTGGGCGATGCAGCCGGGCCCCGAGCCCGCGGCCTGGGCGACAGCGGCCACCCTGTTCCTCGCGGGCACCGCGGCGTACGTCATGCACGGGCCCCGCCCTGACGGAAGCCGCGACTGAGCAACGGGCCGGTGCGGATCCCCCTTGCACCCGATGGCCGGTGCCGGCCGCCGCTCCCGCAGGGCGTCTTCCTCTGGTCCGCACGATGACCCTCAGGGGGTACCGGACCTCGCCGGCAGGTCCTTTGCGAGGACGACGCTGTCGTAGTTGGTGACGTCCCACCGCCACGTCCCGATCGGCGCGTATCCGCGTCGGCGGTACCAGGCCACGAGGTCTGTCGCCGTTGCGGAAGTGTCGATGACGGCATGTGCCGAACCGAGGGCGGCGATCCTGGACTCCGCGAGTGTCAGGAGCCGGTGTCCCCACCCGCTTCCCCGCTGCGACGGATCCACCGCCAGCTGCCAGAACGACCCCGCTCCAACGGGTGCGGGGTAGCCGGTGGGCATGGCGTGGGGAGCGGACACGGTGACGGTCCCGATCAGCCCGTCATCGTTCGTCGCGACCCAGCACTCGCCTTTGCCGAGTCGGTACCGGGTGTCCTCCGGAGACTGGTAGGAGGCGAAGAAGACGCGCCCGGCGGCGGCGTGGTCCGCGTACGCACGGTGAAGGAGGTAGGTCAGCTCCTCCACCGAATCTCCCTCGTGGAATTGCCTCACCTGGACAGATCCCTGGGTACTCGCGCCTGTCGAATCGATGTTCATGCAGGCAGTCAACCGTAGGTCACAACGGCCTCGACGAGCCCACTGTGCCGTCGGCGTTCATGAGGAACTTGATGACCGTCCCTTGGAACCTTGCCGCACCAGGGGTGAAGACGATCTCTTCGGGGTGAGCGTAACGGGCCGGTCGGGCTCAGACACGTGCGGTGAAGGGGCACGTCCAGTCGGCCGGCTTGCGCCGGCCCGAGTAGCGCCGGGCCTCGGAGAGCTGCTCGTACTCCAAGAGGTTGGGGTTGATGTCCCCCTGCAACTCGATGTCCTGCTTGCGGATCTTCTCCTGCAGCCGGTCCCACAGGCCGGCGGCCTTTATCCGGTCGAACTGGGCGTGTGAGTTGAAGGCGAGCATGGGGAAGGGCGGGCGGCGGCCGATGCGGCTGTGCGTCTCGTGCAGCCCGATCACGAAGAACGGGTGCCCGGCGACGCTGTAGGCGAAGGTACGGGACGACGGGTCGGGGGCGTAGCCGTCGGCCCAGGCGTGCGTACGGCTGTCATGATCGTGTACGGCCTGCAGCTGCTGCCACATCAAGTGCTCGAACTCGGTGTCCGACACCTGTAGGGGACCCGAGAAGGTGGCCACGAAGCTCGTGAAGGGCTTGGCGTCCCAGTCCACCGCCTCCACATAGGCCTGAAGATCAGCCGCCATGTGCCGGGCCGCCGTGTCGCCTCCGAACCACGTGTAGTGATGGTGGGTGATGCCGCCCTGCCGCCATGCCGAGCGGCCGGCAAGGCAGGGGAACGAGTCACCGAGCAGGAACTGCCCGACTTCAGTGGCGGCGGTGGCGTCAACCGTCATGTTCGAACCTTTGGTCAGGGGGCAAAGCATTACCCGTGGTGGGGGACGCTGGCAGTCAAGATCGGGCATGGCCGGTTCGTCAAGACAAGGCCGGTCACGCCTGGGAATGCGTTCACCGGCAGGGGCATGATCGCGGCGGCCTCCTCGGCGGTGGCGCCGGCCTCGATGAGTGCGGGGCCAAGGTCATCAGAATCGGCAGATGGTCCCGAATTTAATTAATCACGGAATTTTGTCTGCTATGTCGAGATTGGGATGCATCGTTTCCGGGATGCCTGAGGTGAACGGTCGCTCGCGAGGATCTTGGCATCCCGCGGTGCACGGGGACTGTCCACTCCCTGGCGGTGGACGGGTTCCATGTCGGGCCTGGCGATGGTCCCTTTGTCGATCACCACCCGTCACCCGTCACCCGTCACCCGCCACTCGTCAGTCGGCCAACTGGCCGGTGGCGGAGTGCCGTTCGCGAGGAATCGCGCGACAGCCCGGCGAGGCCGCTCCGTCGGCGCGGATAGCCTCAACGGGAACAACTGATCGGGCGAAGGGGAAGGCGTGCCGATGACGAGGCGAGCGGAGCGTGCTCAGTGACCACGAGGACGGCTGCGTCAAACGTGCCCTCCGGATCGCGCCGGCGGGCGGTCGTACTCGGCGCCGGAGGCGTTGTCGGTACCGCCTGGATGGCCGGGCTCCTCGGCGGGATGCGCGGGGCCGGTGTGGACCTCGCTGAGGCGGATCTGATCGTCGGTACTTCGGCGGGCGCGATCATCGGCGCGGTGCTGGCCACCGGCCAGGACCCCGATCGGCTCGCCACTCCTCCGCGGCCTGCCGACTCCGACATCGCCCCTCCCCGGGTGGACAGGCGTCGGCTGGGGGAGGTGTTCGCCGTGCTCGGCGCCGCCGGCTCCGATCCCACCGAGGCGCGGCGGCGGGTGGGGCAGCTCGCGCTGGCCGCCGAGACCGGCCCCGAGCAGGCGCATCTCGCCCGAATGGGTGCCCTGGTCGGCGCACACCAATGGCCGGACCGCAAGCTGCTCATCACGGCGGTGGACGCCGAGACCGGTGAGCCGGAAGTCTTCGACCGTGCAAGTGGTGTCCCACTGCCATCCGCCGTGGCGGCAAGTACCGCCTTCCCTGGCTTCTATCCACCGCTCACCATCAACGGCCGTACGTACATGGACGGCGGTCTGCGGTCGGGAACCAGCGCCGACTTGGCAACAGGCGCCCGCGTGGTGGTCGTCATCGAGCCGCTGGCGCACCTGTTCCCCCGTGAGCCGCTCGCCCAAGAACTCGCCGAAGTCGGTGCGGACGCCGTGGTGACGATCGGTCCCGACGAGGCGACGGCACGGGTGTTCGGCCAAGACCTGCACGACCGGTCGGCCTGGCAACCGTCCTACCGTGCCGGCGTCCGACAGGCCGCCGAAACCGCCCAGCGGGTCCGTGCCGCGTGGCAGGCCCCGGCGATCGAAGAGCCGCGACGGAATGAGCGCAGCGAATGAAGGACCAACAACTCAAGCCTTTGTGGGGGCTGTTGGCGCCCGGGTGACGTCAGCGGAACCAAGCGCATTCTTTGAGGACGCGGCGCCGCTACGGCTCTACGGCTATTGCTCGCGGCCCCGTCAGCTCCAGAGCTTGGAGGCGACGACCCGGGGCGTGTCGGCCGGCCTGTCCCCGGCGTAGGTGAGGGTCAGCCGGGTGTACTGCCACTGCCCAGGGTGACCGGGGCGGAGCTGTGGGTTGTCGAGCCGTACGTGGACGCGGTAGCTGTGGAAGTGGCCGTCCGCGCAGTCGGGCTGGCAGTCGTTGACCAGGTCGTTTCCCTCGGCCGCAGCGGACTGTGGTTGCCATTGCGACCACCGAAGCGACTGCAGGACGTTGTTGCCGTCGCCGCAGGCGAGCATGAAATCGCCGGGGCGGACCTGTGGCTGCCCGGTGCAGTCGATGGCCGCTACACGGGTCTGCGCTGGCTGTTCCGAAGAGGCGGAGGCGGGCGCCGGTACGGCTGCTGCCGCAAGTGCCACCCCGGCACAGACCAGGAGTGCTGCCTTTGCCTTGTGAGCTCGCATATCCGCTCCTCACCGCTTCGCATGTGTGGACACCGGCTGCGACGCAGGGTGCGGTCTTTGTACGGGCCACGTTCCCCGCGGGGCTGTCGTTGCTCCTCTGCCGACACGCTACGACCACCTGGCGGAACAGTGCCACTCCAACGGGCTGCCGGCGCGCGGCACGGGATGTGGGGGACGCCGGTCTGGGCCTTGCAGGAAACGGCGACCGTGCCGTTCCTTTACCGGCGGATTACGCTCCCCGGGGGTATGAACTCTCCTGCTACCCGTACGTACGTGTTTAGCCGGGAGCTTTGCCCAACTCCCCACTGGCAAGTAGACCGTGCCGGTGCTCCTGCAGCGCGCTGAACACCCGCTCCCGCCTCCCACCGGTTGCGCGGTTCGGCAATCGCGTGTAGGCACCCTTGCGCGAGCCGTACTGCGGCGGGCGGAGCCGGATGAGGAGTGCTGTGCGGCAGTGACGCTGCCGAGGTGGACGCATCCGCTGCCGGTAGCAGTGCTGGATGAGGGATGGGGCAACGTCTCGTCGTCTACCGCTCGTTGGGCATATGAAGGTAGGTGAGGGAGAGCGTCGCCGGGGCGAACGGAGAGGCAGAGGTGCCCACGCTGCGCGAGGTGGGATACGAGGTCGTGCCCACGGCTGAGCCACGGCCGTGTGCTCGATGCCGGCGCCCCGGGTGGTCAGCCCCCGCTGCCGGGGGCGGTGCCGGCGCCTGGGGCGAGGCGTTCGAGATCCATGATGGGCCGGAGCGCCCCCAGCAGCGCGCCGACGCACATGTCACGCAGCTCGGTGCGTGAGAACGACTGGTTCGTCAGCCAGTCCACGCACAGGGTGCGGACGAACACCAGCCAGCTCATCAGCGCGGCCGACACCAACTCCCTGGGGCCGTCGCCGAGTCCGGTGGAATCGAGCAGGCGCCGCCGCAGCTCGGCCAGTTCGTCGGTGATGACGGCCTGGATCACCGGGTCTCCGGCGAGCACCCGGTTCGCCGTGAGCACGGTGTTCCGGTTGGCGACGAAGTAGTCGATGTGTACGTCGAGTCCGGCGGACAGCTGCTCGACGACGGGGGCGGCCGGATCGAGTGCCGTATCGGCCAGCAGCTGGTCCGCGGCCTGCTGGTAGATCGCGGCGAACAGGTCGCGTTTGTTCGGGAAGTAGCGGTACAGCAGGGCGCGGGAGATGCCGGCGCGTTCGGCGATGTCCTCCATGAACACCTCGTCGTACGGCTTCGCCGCGAAGAGCTGTGCTCCGACGCCGAGCAGCTGGCTGCGGCGCTCGGCGGGGTCGAGTCTGCGGCGCGTGGTCACGCCCCACAGGTTACTTGACACCTGTCTACTACCGGTCCTGACTTCCCCGTTAGTAGACAGTCGTCTACTAACGGGGAAGGGGTGGTCGGATCATGGCCAGGCTCCTCAAGTGGCTTGTGCTGGCGATGGGGGTCGCCTGCGTGGCGATCGGTGCCTTCCATCTCGTGCTCGGCATCGGCTCGGTGCCGGGCGAGGGCTCGGCCGGCGCGACCGTCGACAGCCGGGAGCGGTACTTCGGCGCGATCTTCCTCGGGTACGGCCTCGCCTGGATCTGGGCGGCCCGGCAGTCGCCCATCTCGTCCCGGGCGGTGCGGTGGCTCGCCGGCATCTTTCTGCTCGGCGGAGCCGGCCGGATCCTGTCCATGGCCCTCTACGGCCAGCCGCAGTGGTTCCAGGTTGCCCTGGCGGTCATCGAACTCGCCATGCCACCGCTGTACTTCTGGCTGTCGACCGCCGATGAGAAAGCGGCGGCGACCCGGCTGAGTGAGGCCGGCGAGAGGGTCCCGTAATCGGGTGGGGCGTTGACCGGAGTCATGGCACGGTAGCGACGTGGACAACCCGCATGAACCACAGGCACCGAGTAGCGCGGCGTACGGCGCGGCCGGGCGCGGAGTGACGGGCTGCCCGCTTGCCGTGCAGCAGGTCTTGCCCGACCTGCTGGACGAAGTCCGATCGGCGCTCGGCGATCGCCTCGTAGGCATGTACCTGTACGGGTCGGCGGTCAGCGGCGACTACGACGAGGGCGTGAGCGACATCGACCTGATGGCCGCCGTCACCGGTGAACTGAGCCCTGACGTCCTGAGCGCACTGGATTCCGGGCACCACCGTTTCTGGTCCAGCCATCCCGAATTCACCGATCGCATCGACCTCATCTATGCGCCTGCCGCATGGCTCTCCTCGCTCTCCGGTGAGCTGAACGCTTCCGGCTCGCCGCCGATTCTGGCCACGGTGTCACCCGGCTCCCCGCTGCATGCGGAGCCCGTTTCGCAGGAGTGGATCCTCAACCGGCACCTCGCCCACGACACGGGCGTTACGGTCCATGGCCGCCCGCTGGAATGTGCGGTGGCCGCCGTGCCTGCGGAGACGGTGCGCGCAGCCGTGGCCCGCAAGGTGCTGTCACTCCGTGACGGGGCTGCGCAGGTGGTGCACCGGGGAGGTCATGCCTATGTGGTCCTGACGGCCTGCCGGGCGCTGCTGACGCTGACCACGGCACGACACGCAAGCAAGGCCGACGCCGCTCGCTGGGCGCGTGAACGGTGGCCGTGCTTCCGGCCGGTGATCGATGCCGCACTGGAGTGGCGCCTGGGTCAGGCGGTACGCGATGAGACGCCGTTGCCGCGGGAGCTGTCGGCGCAGAGGGACGGTCTTCTCGATGCCGTGTGCCGGGTGGCCGAGGACCGCACGGCCGGCGTCGTCGGTCATGGTTGACGGGAAGCCGATCGATGCGCCGTACGTGGCGACTTCACGGCTCCCGGGGTGCTGCGCCGTGCGGGCGGGCCCTTGGGTAGGGTCGATGCCGGAGGTCATGACGTGAGTGCGCGCCGCGGGATTCGGGCGGCAGGTGCCTGTGGGCAGCTGCTGCTCGTTGTCGTGCTCGCGCTCGGCGTCTTCGTGATGCATACGGTGGGCCATCCCGACAGCTCCTCCGGCTCGGCCATGGGGACCGCGGCGCACGCAGCCGCCTCCAGCACTCACATGGGCGACGGCATGGCCTCGCCGTCACAGGCGGCCGCGGCCTCGTCGCACTCCTCGGGCCATGACATGAGGACGAAGTCGTCCTCGCACGGTCCGGGCATGGCGATGGACATGACCTCCCTGTGTGTGGCCGTGCTCGGCGGCTGGATCCTTGCCGGTCTGCTGTGGGCGGCGCTCAGCCGCCGGCCCGACTGGCTCGTACGGCTGCGCGCCGGCGCCCTCACCGCCCAGCGCCCCAATCCGCCACCGCCCCGACCCGACCTCGCTCAACTGTCGGTCCTGCGGATTTAGGCCGAACGCCGCCGCGGGCGCTTTCCGCTGCCCGCGTCGCCCCGTTCGCCAACAATTCCGCAGAGCAGAACAGACAACACGAGGTTGACATGACCACCATCAAGCATGCCGTGCGCCGCACGCCGGCCCGCCGTATCGCCCTGGTCGGCGCCGTTGCCGCGGCAGGGCTGGTACTCGCCGCATGCAGCAACAGTGACGACAACACGAGCGGCATGGACCACGGGAGCAAGCCGTCGGCGACGGCCACCCAGGGCGCCGGCGCCAACCCCGCACCGGGCGCGTTCGGCGACGCGGATGTGCTGTTCGCGCAGATGATGATCCCCCACCACGAGCAGGCCGTGGCGATGGCCGAGCTCGCCGACGGCCGGGCCGGGGATGCGGAGATCAAGGCCCTCGCCGGTGATATCGAGAAGGCTCAGGGCCCCGAGATCCGGGAGATGAAGTCCTGGCTCAAGGCCTGGGGCAAGCCTGTGTCGGGCGGGTCCATGCCCGGCATGCACCACGGCTCCCACTCCATGGACAGCTCCGGTATGTCGGGGATGATGTCCGACAAGGACATGAAGGAGCTCAAGGCCGTCAAGGGCAAGGACTTCGACCGGAAGTTCGCGCAGATGATGATCGCCCATCACAATGGCGCGATCGACATGGCCCGGAACGAGCAGAAGAACGGCAAGAACGCCACGGCGAAGAAGCTCGCCGAGGATGTGGTCAAGAACCAGTCGACCGAGGTCAAGAAGATGAACAAGATCCTCGACCGGATCTGACCCGGCCGTTCACCGACGCCGACGTCGCCGACCGGACTCCGGTCGGCGACGTCGGACGGTCGGGGGCGTCAGGTGGCTTGCAGCAGTCCGTGCAGGGACGCCACCAGCTTGTCCACCTCCTCGGGTGTGTTGTAGAGGGCGAGCGAGGCACGGGCCGCGCTCTGCAGGCCGTAGTGGGCCAGGGCCGGTTGGGCGCAGTGGTGGCCGGCACGGATGGCGATGCCGTCGCGGTCCAGCCAGGCGGCGATCTCCGTCGGGTCGTGGCCCGCGAGGGTGAAGGTCAGTACGGCGATTCTGTCGGGCGCGGAGCCCAGCAGCTCAAGTCCCGGAACCGTGGACAGGGCTTGCTGTGCGTGTGCCATCAGCGAGGTCTCGTAGGCGGCGATGGCGTCCCGGTCGAAGGAGGTCAGCCAGTTCAGCGCGGACAGCAGACCGACCACGCCGGAGATGTGCCCGGTACCGGCCTCCAGGAGGTGGGGTACGGGGGCATAGGTGGTACGGGTGAAGTCGACCGACTCGATCATGTTGCCGCCGCCCTGCCACGGCGCCATGTTCCGCAGGATCTCCGGCTTCGCGTACAGCGCGCCGATGCCCGTGGGGGCGAACAGCTTATGGCCGGAGAACACATAGAAGTCGGCGTCCAGGTCCTGCACATCGACGGGGAAGTGCGCCACCGCCTGCGCCCCGTCCACCAGCACCTTGGCCCCGTAGCGGTGCGCGAGTGCGGTCATCTCGCGCACCGGCGGGACGGTGCCGAGCACATTCGACGCATGGCTGATCGCGACGAGTTGGGTGCGCATGGAGAGCAGATCGGCGTACGCGTTGAGATCGATCTGGCCGTCCGGTTGCAGAGGTACGGGCACCACCCGGGCCCGGGTCTCCTTGGCGATCAACTGCCAGGGGACGATGTTCGAGTGGTGCTCCAGCACCGGTACCAGGATGTCGTCCCCGGGGCCGAGGTTGGCCCGTCCCCAGCTCTGGGCGACGAGGTTGATCGCCTCGGTGGTGCCGCGGACGAAGACGATGTCGTCCGGTGAGGGGGCGCCCAGGAACCGGGCGACCGCCGCCCGGCCCGCCTCGTATGCCTCGGTGGCCTCCCGGGCCATGGTGTGCGCACCACGGTGGATGTTGGAGTTGGCGGATCCGTAGAAGGCGGCCAGTGTCTCGATCACCTGGCGTGGCTTCTGTGTCGTTGCCCCGTTGTCCAGCCAGACCAGGGGGTGTCCGTTCACGGTCCGGTGCAGGATCGGGAAGTCCCGGCGCGCCAACTCGGGGGAGAAGGCGGCGGGTTGGCCGGGGAGGCCGGCGGGTTGGGCGGGCTGGGTGGCTTGGGTGGCCTGGGCGTCGGAGGCAGTGACCGGTGCCGAGACCGGGTCGGTGACCGGTGTGGTGACCGCCGCCGTGGCCGGATCGGTGGACGGCAGACCGCCGTTAAGCGGGTTCGGAGTCACAGCCGCACTCGGCCACAGACTCCGGGTGACGTCAGGAGTAGTCATGGTAGTTGGCGACCTCGACGTTCTGGAGCACGGCGAGCGCGTCCTCGACCAGCACCGCGGTGTTGAAGTACGCCGTCATCAGGTACGACGTGATGCCCTTCTGGTCGACGCCCATGTTCCGCATCGACAGACCGGGCTCCACCTCGTCCTCGACCTTCGCGGGACGCAGACCCACCACGCCCTGCTCGGCCTCGCCCACGCGCATCAGCAGGATCTCGGTGGTGCCGATGCCCGCACTGCCGGAGAACCGCACCTTGTCGGAGGGGAGCAGCGGAACTCCACGCCAGGTCAGCAGCGGGCTGCCGAACCGGTTGTCGATGATCGGGGGCACACCCCGACGCGTACACTCCCGGCCGAACGCGGCGATGGCCTTGGGGTGCGCGAGGAAGTAGCCGGGCTGCTTCCAGACCCGGGCCAGCAGCTCGTCCAGGTCGTCGGGGGTCGGGGAACCGGTGCGCGCCTGCACCCGCTGCCCAGGGGCCACGTTGTTGAAGAGGCCGAATTCCGGGTGGTTGAGCAGCGCGGACTCCTGCCGCTCGCGCAGTGCGTGCACGGTGAGGTTGGACTGGGCCCGGATCTGGTCGATGGGCCCGTTGTAGAGATCGGAGACCCTGGTGTGCACGCGCAGCACGGTCTGGGCGAGGGTCATGTGGTACTCGCGGGGCGTGTCCTCGTAGTCGACGAACGTCGTGGGAAGGTCGGGTTCGCCGACGTGCCCGGCGCTGAGATCGACCGGCACCTCGGTGCCCTGCATGATGCCGTCCGCCGCGAGGTAGGCGTCCATGGCTCCCCGCACCGTCGCGTCGCGGTCGCACAGCCCGGCGAGCACGCTGCGTTCGACGCACAGCGCCACGCCGGGCGTGAGCGCCCTGACGCGGTACGGCATGGGCTCGGAGCGGGTCCAGGCGTCCAGGTCGAAGAACTGGCCGTCGCCGATCACTTCGAGCACGGCGTCCTCGCCGTAGCGCCCGCTCACCCGCTTCTCGGCGCGGCCCTGGGCGATCACCCACAGCTGGTCGTGCGCGTCACCGTCCTGGGCCAGCATCTGGCCGGCCTCGAAGGTGACTTCCGTGAAGGCGCCGGCGAGTTCGGAGAGCAGCGCGTCGTCGGCCTCCCTGAGGTACGGCAGTTCCCGGAGGTCTCCCGGAATGACGCGCGGTGAACCGCCGTCGGTGTGGGTGCTGATGCGGTCGTCGCCGAGGACGTACGTACGGCGGCGGTTGACGCGGAAGACGCCCGATTCGACGTCGACCCAGGGCAGGGCACGCAGCAGATAGCGCGGGGTGATGCCGCGCATCTGCGGGCTGGTCTTGGTGGTGGTCGCGAGCTGCCGTGCCGCATCCGGGCTGAGACTCGTCTGGTCGTTCACAGGACCTCCTCGCAGACAGACATGCCGATCGGCCGGCGCACGGGCCGATCGACACGCGGGAACAATCGGATCGTCTTGTCGTAATCCGCCGCCCGCAACCAGACGTTTGCCGGTGTCCGGCCGGAAATGCTCGCCGCGCTGAATTCGCGATTCCGTATGAACGTGCGACTACTTGGCGTCGCGTCGCCGCTACCACACGTGGAAGTAGCGGAAGTATTCATTCCAGGGGTGTCCGGGCACGTCGCCGCACATTGCACGCCTCCGTGTATGCGACCTGATTTGCCCTCATAATGCTACTTTGCATTTCTTAAAGGATGGCTTATGGTGCTGGCTTCTTGCGCTCCGAAACCACCCTCCGAGCTGCTCAAGTGCCGCCAGGGGCCACGGAGTTACGAGGGATGCGCGGTCGGCAATACCTCGGGCGGGACCCCCGCGGCGGCGTGTGGTGGCGACCGGGAGCGCCGCCACCCGGACGTGTCAGTGAGGTAGCACGCTCGTGACGGGGGCGAGCAGGCCGAGGACGGGATCGAGTGAGGTCGCTGCCCGTGCCACCTTGCCGTTGGGGCCGAGGTCGTTGAGCTTGGCCAGCTCGTTGTCCACGCTGAACAAGAGCGGACGGTCGTTCTGGGAGGCGTTCGCCGCGGGGGCGGTCACGGCTGTGGCGCCGGCAGCGAGGATCACGGCGGCGACGAGGCGGTGCGTCTTGGTCATGACGTATTCAACGATGGGTCAGGCAGATGGCAACGTGTCTGCGAAGTTCGAACTCCTGCCGAAGCGGGTGGTGATCGGTGCCCCCTGTGACTACCGGCCCGGCGATGGCGGAGTGGCGCCGGGCTGCGGGCCGTAGGCGGTCAGGAAGCGGTCGCGGAAGGTGTCCATCCGCCAGACCGGGGCCTTCGGGCCCGGTTTGAGCCCGTCCTGCCAGCCCCAGCCGGATATTCGCTTCATCACGGCCGGGTCGTGGGCGACGATCGCGATCGGAACGTCCCGGCCGGCCTTGTCGCCGGTGACGGTCGGTACGGGCTGGTGGTCGCCGAGGAAGACCAGCACGGTGTTCTTGTTGCCGTACTTCTCCACGTACGAGATGAGGCTGTTCAGCGAGTACTCGATGGCACGCCGGTACTCGGTGCGCACCTGCGCGGGGTCCTTCCACACCTCCTTGGGGTCCTTGCCCGCCTTCTTGATGGCGCCGTAGACCGAGCCGTCGCCGAGCTCGTCCCAGCCGATCATCTTGGGGATGGGTGCCCAGGGGTTGTGGCTGGAGACGAGGATGATCTCCGACATCAACGGCTTGCGGTCCGGCTTGCCGTGCTCCAGCCGCTCGAAGGCCGACAGGCTGTACTGGTCGGGTATCCGCGACCAGCTGAACTGCGGCCCCTGGTAGCCGAGGTGATGGGTGTCGTAGACGTTGTCGAGTCCGTAGAACTTCCCCTCCGGCCAGGACCGGGTGACGCCCGGCATGATGCCGGCCGTCCGCCAGGCGCCCGCGCGCCGGAAGGCACCGGTGAGGGTCAGTCGGTCGCTCGACGTGATGGTGCGGTAGCGCTGCTGGTTCGGGATCCACAGGCCCGACATGAAGGTGGAGTGGGCCAGCCAGCTGCCGCCGCCCGCCGTCGGCGAGGTGAGGAAGGCGCTCCGGGAGGAGAACCCGGCCTTGCGCAGCCGACTGGTCCCGTGCGCCAGCACCGCGTCGACCTGCGCCGCCATCCTGGGGTCCTGGACCGCGCTGCGGCCGTAGCTCTCGATGAAGGTGAAGAGGACGTCCTTGCCGCGCAGCCCGGTCAGCAGCTGGTCGGCAGGCGTGTCGCGGAAGGCGTCGTGGGCAGCCTCCTTGGCGAACACCTGCTCGTCCTTGATGCTCGCACGCACCCGGTCCGCGCGATCCTCGACGCGCTCGGCCGCACTCCTGGAAGCGACCGGCACGCCGGCGACCTGCACACCGAGCGCCGCGCACGCGATCCACGCGGTCCCGAGTACGAAGGTGGTACGGGTCGCCACGGCGCTGTGCCGGACCATCACGCGGCTCAGCCGCACGACCGCCAGCGTCATGAGGACGAACAGGCTGAGGACGAGGACCACGACCCCGATCACGACCCCGATCGCGTCCACCCGGCCCACCGAGTCCCTGAGGAACGACTCGGCGTCGTCGAACAGGACCCAGTCGAGAACCGGGTCGAACGGCCGGACGAGAACCGCGTAGAAGCCCATGTCGAGAACGTTCAGGAGGGTCAGCACGCCGAGCCCCACCCCGGCGAGCACCGCCACCACCTGCCTCGCCTTCGGCGGCAGGACGAGCAGCACGGCGGCGCCGAAGATCCCCTCCACCGGAAGGCGCACGAACTCGCCCGGCGTGAGGCGGGTGAGCTCGTCGGGCAGGAGGAGGGCGAAGAGCACCAGCGCGGCGGCCAGGCCAGTGCCCGTCCACGCAACGGCCCGCGCCGCGGCCGGATGCCGATCCCGCCAGCCGACGGATATGACGGCCTCGTCCGGGTCGTCACCGGCGGCGCCGTCTGCGACGTGGTCGCCCCGCGCACCGTCCTCCGGCGTTGCCTTGTCCCTGTCCGGCAGCTGACGAGAGCGGGTGAAGTGCGACAACCCAAGGTCCTTCCGTGCGAAACCCGGTGGTGGGACGGCGGACCAGGCTCGGAAGGCCGGGGCCGCCGCCATCTGATACGGCGTGCCGGCGTCTTCTGTTCAATCACCAGGGCGGCCCGCGCGGGACCGGTGGGCCCGACCCGCGGTCGGCCTGTGAGGCGGCAGTTGCCCCGTGGCCGGGCAGTCGTTGCCGGACGTTCCA
Source organism: Streptomyces inhibens (assembly GCF_003389455.1). GTDB lineage: Bacteria > Actinomycetota > Actinomycetes > Streptomycetales > Streptomycetaceae > Streptomyces > Streptomyces inhibens. The sequence goes on from NZ_QUAC01000014.1 coordinate 80,692, forward strand.
ACGTGGCCGATTGCCAGCGCGACACGGTACAAGGCACCCTTGCGCCATGTCATATGTGAGGCTCGAAGCCTGGATCGGCGGAGAGTGGCTGGAGCTGGACGCGGTGAGCGTCGCCGTGGGCGAGTCCGCGCTGACCCTCTCCTTCGAACGTCAACGGACCGAGTCGGGGTATCGGGGTCTCATCTGGGAGCCGCTGGAGAACTTTCTCCGGGAGTACCGCGACGAGCCACTCGTCGTGGTTCCGCTGGGACACCACTTGCCGGTGATGTTCGGCCCCGGTGCCGCGGGGCCCTTCCGTTTGGCGGAGATGCCGGACGACTGACCGCCGCTCTCGCCCGGCTCCGTACGGAGGGAGCGCTCCGCGCCGTACGGGCCTGCTCGGAAACGTCCAGGCCCTACTGCGCGGGCTGCTCCAGCGGACGTCCGGTCGGTCCGCCGTCCGCTCCGGACGCCACGGTCGCGACGGCGGCGCCGGCCCAGGACAGCGCCGTCCACCCCGCCGACGGCGAACCCTCCAAGACCACCACGCCCGTGTTGTCCAGCAGGTGCGCGGCGGCGAACGGCACCTCCACGTTCCGTGCACGGGCCGCCGTCCACATCCGGATCGCCGCGCCATGGCTCACCATGGCGACCGTCCCGGCGCCACTGTCGGCGGCCTCCGCCACCACCGCGTCGAACCGCGCCAGCGCCTCCGCACCGCTCTCCCCGCCCGGCATCCGCAGCCCGGTCTCTCCTGCCGCCCAGGCGAACGCCGTGGCCATGTACGCCTTGGCCGCCTCGGAGTCGCCGCGCACCATTTCCAGATCCCCGGCGGACAGTTCCCGGATGCCGTCCCGCACCCGTACGTCCAGCCCGCGTGCGGCGGCCAGCGGGGCGGCGGTCAGCTGGGTACGGACCAGCGTGGAGGCGTACAGCGCCTCGATGTCCTCACCCGCGAGCGCCCCGGGCAACGCGGCGGCCTGCCGCTCGCCCAACGCGGTCAGGCCCGCCCCCGGGACAGTGGTGTCCAGGAGAAACTCCAGATTGGACGGGGTCTGGCCATGGCGGATCAGGAGCAGGCGCATAGGGGGATCCTCTCGACTGCGACAAGCGGCGAGCGTCTACGTGCATCTACCACTTTCTCAGAGGGCGTGCTCCGCCCTTGCCGGAGCACGCCCGGGGCGGCGACCGCACCCACCCCGGCCCCCGAAGCCTGGGCCCGGCAGACCGGCCGCCGGGGCAGGTGGACAGGGCGCACAGCAGGTCCCAGCCGGACGTCCGCTACCCGGCCGCGTCCAGGAGGATCCGAGCCAGCTCCCGCGGCTGGGAGAACATGGGCCAGTGGCCGGTGTCCATCGTGACCAGCCGCCAGCGCTCGCCGGTCAGCAGTGCGGCCACGTCGTCGCTCGGCTCGGCGCCGTCGAGCAGGCATTTGATGTACGTCGCCGGAAGCTCACCGAGCGGGTGCGCCAGCACGGCCGGCTCGGTCAGCGTGGCTCCCGGGTGCGGCGTGGAGCCGCCCACGATCCGTGCGATCTGTTCGCCGGTCAGGCCCTGGCCGTCACAATCGGCCGTGGTCAGCGGCGCCCAAAAGCCCCCGTTCTTGGCTATCGATGCCTCCACCATGGCCCGGCCGTCGGGCCAGCCGGACACGAACGACTCGCCGTCGGCCGGAACGTTGGAGTCGACGAAGACCACGCGGGCCAGCCGGTCGCCGATCCGCTCGGCGGCCTGACCGGTCGGGATGCCCGAGTAGCTGTGCCCGACCAGGACGACATCGCGCAGATCGTGGCCTACGACCTCGTCGACGATGTCCTGGACGTGGGTCTGCTGACCGGCCGGCACACCCTGCCTGTCGGCGAGGCCGGACAGCGTCAAGGGATGGGTGCCGTGGCCGGCCGCACGCAGCTCCGGCACCACCTCGTCCCACGCCCACGATCCGAGCCACGCCCCTGCAACCAGTACGAATTCCGTCATGGGGGCAACGTAGCCGAGGGGTCTGACAGTCCGGCGTCGCACCGCCCGCGCCGGTGCGGTTGGTGAGGGGCAGCGAACTCACCCTGCGCGGTGCGGACTTTGCTCCGCCTCCCCGGCCGCCGCAACGTCACGCGGTGAGTTCACCGGCGGCGATGTGCGCCGCCCCGAGGACGCCGCACTGGTAGCGCTGGCCCTAGGGGCGCGCAGCCAGCAGGAGCGGGCCGGGACGTGACGGACGCTCCTGTGGTGGACGGGGCGGGCGAGGCGGATCCCCCTTGCTTGCCCTCTCCCGGATCTCAGAACGTCCTTGCACCCGCGGGGACTTGAACGGTGATGGTGGCCCTCTTGTCCGCCGGCGTGCTGCCCTGACGGGAGGCCCACGGCTCGTCGGAGCGCATCCAGGCGGGCAGGCCCGGCGGCAGGTCGGCCTCGGGGACGGTGCCGAGGTCGTCGGGGGTCAGGGTCGTGCCGTAGGGGACGAGGGGGCGGGGCGTCTCGGGGGTGACGGTCGGGTGCAGGGCTTGGAGCGCGGCGTTCCAGTTGGTCAGCAGCTTGGCCAGCGCCTTGGCGGGGTCGGTGCCCGAGGACGCGGCGCTGTCGGGGTAGGTGGGGTGCAGGATGTGCTGGTAGGCACCGGTGTAGGCGGCGCCGGTCGGGGTCGCACGCCAGGTGTGGAAGGCCGTGTCGGCCAGGCTGCCCAGCGCGATCACGGCCTCGATGGGGTTGTCGGCGATGAGGGCGTCGAGCCAGTCGTGGCGGTAGCCGGCGATGTCGGGGTCGGTGGCGTGGGCGTTGCCGGAATGTTGGCCGTAGACGCTGTACAGATACGTATTGATCATGACGTAGCTGGTGTCGATACCAAGCTTGGCGAGGAAGCCCTGGAAGCGGCGGCCGGCGGTGCCGACCAGGATGCGGCGGGTGATCGCTTCGTGGGCGGCCGGGTCCTGGCCGATGACGAGGACCCGGGCGGTTCCGTCGAGACGGCCGCGGTGGAAGATCGGACCCCATTCGACGCGGAAGTGCTCGGGCGGATACGTCTCCGGGCCGGGGTGGTCGCGTACGAGGCCGGCGTACGGATCGTTGCCGTATCCGGGGTCAAAGGTGTGCACGTCCAGGTCTCCTACTCCATACGGGCGGATCGACGATCACCATCAGTGATGGCTAAGTGACAATACGTTATTTCATTTGTTGACTGGGGTGTGCGCTCAACGCGCTCCTCGGGGGATAGGTGAAGGGATGCCTGCATGCCCCCTCCAGCAGATGACTCGACCTCCCGGTTCGCGCTGCGGGGCCGGCTGGTCACGCTCGATCCGGACGACACCGTCATCGAGGACGGCATCCTCTACGTCAGTGGGCGGCTGATCGAGGCGGTGCGCCCGGCCACAGCGGAGGCCCCGCCCGGCTTCGAGCAGATCGTCCCGGTCGAGACCGGCGGTACCGTCTATCCCGGCCTGATCGAGCTGCACAACCATCTGCCGTACGACGTACTGCCGTTGTGGCAGGTGCCGAAGAAATACGGCAACCGCTCGCAGTGGGGCGGCAGTCGCAATCCCGCCTACCACGGCCTCGTGACCGGACCGATGACCGTCCTGGGGCAGGATCCGCAGCTGATGCCCGCGGTGGTGCGGTACGTCGAGGCCAAGGCGCTGGTCAACGGGACGACGACAAGTCAGGGCATCGCGCTGTTCAGCAACACCGGAGCCCGCCGGATGTACCGCGGCGTCATCCGCAACATCGAGCAGACCGATGACGCGGATCTGCCCGAGGCGTCGTCACGGATCGCCGATGTCGAAGCGACCGACGCCGAGCAGTTCGTCGGCCGGCTCAACAAGTCCCGCCGACTGCTGCTGCACCTCGCCGAGGGCACCGACGACGACGCCCGGGCGCACTTCCAGGCCCTGGAGTTCCAGCCGGGCAAGTGGGCCATCACCGAGAACCTGGTGGGCATCCACTGCACCGCACTGACCGCCTCCGACTTCAAGATCCTCGCCCGGCACGGTGGATCGATGGTGTGGTCCCCGCTGTCGAACCTGCTGCTGTACGGCAGGACCGCCGATATCGCCGCCGCCAAGAAGGCCCACGTACTGATGGGGCTGGGCTCGGACTGGTCGGTGTCCGGGAGCAAGGGGCTGCTCGGGGAGCTCAAGGCGGCCCGTCTGGTTTCCGCCGCCGCCGGCGATGTCTTCACCGACCAGGAGCTGGTGGCCATGGCCACCCGGGACGCGGCCCGGATCCTGCGCTGGGACCAAGCCCTGGGCTCCCTGCGGCCCGGCCTGCGCGCCGATGTCCTCGTCGTCGACGGCATCGCCGGCGATCCGTACGCGACGCTGATCGACACCCGCGACACCGGCGTCCAACTGGTCATGATCGACGGCGTTGCCCGCTACGGCACCCGGAAGCTGCTCCAGCTTCTCGTCCCAGGAGCCCCGCTCGAAGAGCCGGTGTCCGGCGCGCCGGCCGACCGGGCGCTCAACCTGCGAGACCCCTCCGCGGACCCGGTCGTGGCCGGGCTGACGCTGGCCGAAGCCACCCGCCGACTCTCCACCGCCCTGGCCGACCTGCCGCTTCTGGCCTCCCGCGCCGACCGGGCGCCGCTCACTGAGGCGCCGCTCACTGAGGCGCCGCTCACTGAGGCGCCGCTCATGAAGGCGCCGCTCATGAAGGCGCCGCTCATGAAGGTCCCGGACACAGGGGTCCCGGACGCAGAGGCCCCGGACACAGAGGTGCGCTGGCAGCTGGCGCTCGACGAGGTCTTGCCCACCGGCGCGGAACTGCGCCCGCGCCTGCCCTTGTTGACCGCCGCCGGGACCCCGCAGCCGACCGGACCGGACATCGGCCCCGCGCCGACACCGCTGGCCGAGGCCGTCCAGGCACCCGTGACGCTCGACGGCCTGACGGCCTCGGCCGATATCGCGTTCCTGACGGCCTTGGCCCATGAGACCAATCTGCCCGCGGACTACGGCGCCGAGCTCTCGCGGCTGCTGAGTTGACTCGACCGACTCGACCGACTCGACCGACTCGACCGACTCGACCGACTCGACCGGCCCCACCGGCCTGACCGACCCGCACCGACCCGCACCGACCCGCACCGACCCGCACCGACCCGCACCGACCGTTCCTCCGCCCGGTGAGTGATCGCCCCGCCCCGCACCGCCCCGCCCGTCCGCCCGCCTTGACAGACCGCCCGTCCGCCCGCCAGCCTCGACAGAACCGGAGCCCGGCATGCTCGTCACCCAGCTCGCCCTCGTGTCCGAAACCGCCGAGATCACCGCGTCTCAGCTCAACCGCGTCGCCGCCGCCCTGCAGAAACAGGCCACCCGCGACTTCGCCCCGCTGTGGCAGGTCCCCGCCACCGTGGACGCCTTCGACAGGCTCAAGGACGTACCGGTCGGCTACTGGCCGATGATCGTCCGGGACGACATCGGCCAGCCCGGCGCGGCCGGCGTCCACCTGGACAAGAACGGCCAGCCGTTCTCCTTGATCCAGTACAGCGAAAGCTGGTCGCTGACCGCGAGCCACGAAATGCTGGAGATGCTCGCCGACCCCTGGGGAAACCGCCTGATCGCCGGACAGTCGCCGAAATCGGACCAGGGCGTGGTCGAGTTCCTGGTCGAGGTCTCCGACCCGTCGGAAGCGCCGGAGAACGGCTACACCATCAACGGACTGCTGGTCTCGGACTTCTTCACCCCGCGCTTCTACGACCCGGTCGCCGCACCCGGCGTGCGCTACAGCTTCACCGGCAAGCTGACAGAGCCTCGCAAGATCGTGCGCGGTGGCTACATCAGCTGGCGCAACCCGGTCACCGATCACTGGTGGCAGCAGATCTGGTTCGGCACCGAGGAGGCCCAGTTCCGCGACCTCGGCAAGCTGACCGAACGCACCGGCAGCCTCCGCTCGGCCATCGACGCGCGCACCAAGACCGCCGAACGCATCGCCACCAGCGGCCCGCAGTCCGACCGTTTCGCCAAGGCACGGACCCTGACCGCGGCGGTCAAGGAGTCCACCGCCTCCCGCGCCGACGTATGGAGCAGCCAGATCGAGGAGCTGAGGTCAGGATCGGCCACCGAGGGCACCTGGGAGGGTGGTGAGCAGGACAATGAGTAGGAGCGACGGTCTCAGCCGCCCGGCAAGGAGGGTTCGCCATGGCGGAGAAGAAGGATGACGACAGCAACGCGCGTGCCGAACGGCTGCACGAGCTGATCGACCAGCTGACCGCTGATCGCACGGCCGGGGAGAAGCCCGGCACCGCGCCGGCCGCGCCCGGTGGCACAAGCCTGCGGGACGCCGTCCACCGCCGGATGCGCGAGCTGGACGAATCGGCGTCCGGGTGCGGTGAGTCGGTGCCGGAACGGGACGAATCCGCGGCCGAACGGGACGAGTCGGCGGCCGGACAGGATGAATCGGCGGCCGAACGGGACGAATCGGTGGCCGAACGGGACGAGCCCGCATCCGATCACGATGCGTGAGAATCCCGGTGCCCCGAAGTGCGGGGCACCGGGAGAGCGATCGACCACGACGATCTTCAGAGGTGGCGCATGCCGCAATCCGGTCCCGCTCCCGGCCCCGATTCCGGGCGTAGTCCTGATTCCGCTTCCGGTTCCACAGCGGATTCCGTTCCCCGCGCTCCCGCCGGTGCCCGCCCGCTCCCCGCCTGGCAGGGGTTTCTCCTGGCGCTGGGAACCCTCGTCCCGGTCGCCCTCGGCCTGTGGGCGGTGTGCGTCGCGCCGCACGTCAACCACGTCGGCTTACAGTTCGCGGGCTCCGCGGCAGCGGCCGACAAGGTGGTCGACGACCACACCTCCGACTTTCGTACGGCGCTGAGCGCGGACTACGCGTTCATCGCCGGCTACACGGCGACCCTGCTGCTCGTGTTCCGGCTCGGTCGCCACGTTTTCGCCGGCCGGCGAGGCCGCCGGGCCGCCCGGTGGGCAATGATCGCCACCCTGCTCGCTGCCGGGTGCGATGTGGCAGAGAACGTGCTGCTCACCTACGGTCTGCACGGCGGAGCCGACGGCAGTGACGGGCCCTTCGCGCTGGCGACCGGATGCGCGACCGTCAAGTGGCTGCTGCTCGCGGTCATCGCGGTCGTCGCCCTGATCGTATGGGGCACCACTACGGCCCGAGCCGCCCGAGCCATCCTGCGGAAACTGTGCCACAAGCTGTGGCACACAGTGTCGCCACATGTGATGCCCCTGCAACGGCTGATCGCCCGCCTCACACCCGCCGCGAACAAGCCCGCTCCGCCGTGCCCGCGCCATCCGGATGCGCCGGGTGTCGTCCCGCCGTGGCCGGTGGCGCACCCCGACGGCACACGCTGGCCGGCCGCCGCCCCACAGCGCGCCCAGGAACCGGCAGACCCGCCCGGAGACGGAACAACGGACGGACCGGCACCCGGTACGACGGCCCCTCCCGCCCACTGGCGCTACGAAGGCGAGCCGGCCCCCGGCCGGACGAACGCCCCGCTCGGCTTCTGTGTCTCCGGCGGCGGCATCCGGTCGGCCTGCGTCACCCTGGGCGCCCTGCAAGCCCTGCGCAGTTCGCTGCTCAAGGCCCGCTACCTGGTCGCGGTGTCCGGCGGTGGCTACACCGTAGGCGCGATGCAACTCGCCCTGGTCGGCCCGGACAACACGCCGGCCCCCATCTCGTCGGCCGATGCCTTCGCCCCCGGCTCGCCGGAAGAGGACCACCTTCGGCGGCACTCCAAGTACGTCGCCGACGGCGCCGGCCAGTGGCTGGTCGCGCTCGGGGTACTGCTGCGCGGCCTGCTCGCCTCGCTGTTTCTGCTCACCGCCACCACGGTCACCCTCGGACTGGCCCTGAGCTGGGCCTACCACCTCGTGCCGGTGACCGAGCTGGCCTACCTCGCCGAGCCCGGCACCCGACTCTGCGTCAAGTGCGCCCCACCGGACGCGCCGGCCTTCCGAGGAGCGTCGATCCGGGCCGTCCTGATCGTGCTCGGTACGTCCATGGCCGTCTGGCTGCTGTGGCTGCTGGCCTACGCCTGGTGCCGCTTCGATGCCGTGGTCCAGGGGCTGGCCAGAGCGTTCCAAGCCCTGGTACTGCTGACCGTCGCCCTGGCCGCCGGTGTGCTGGTGCTGCCCGTCCTGGCATGGGGAGCGGTCTTTCTGCAGACCCAGCTCGACGTCAGCCGCCCGGACGCCACCGCCGCGGCCGGCGCCACCGTACTGCTCACCTATATCGCCGCCCTGGTCAGCACACTGTGGCGGCGGCGCCAGACCATCCGGCGGGGCCTGGGCAAGGTCCTCGACCTGGTCAGAGGAAGACCCGGGCTCAGCCGGGCGGTCCCCAACGGACTCACCCAGTACATCGTGGTCTGGGCGGTACTCCTGCTGCTGGGCGCCGCGTTCCTGTTCCTCCTGGGCTGGGCCACGGCCACCGGCTGGTCCTGGCCGGCCTGGGCGCAGATCGGCATCCCCGCCACGCTGCTGTTCATCGGTGCCAGCCTCGATCAGACCTGGATGAGCCTGCACCCCTTCTACCGCCGCCGGCTCGCCTCCGCCTTCGCCGTCCGCCGTGTCATCGACAACGGCGCCGGCCACGCCGAGATGGCCGTGCCGTACGACTTCACCACGGAGACCACCACCCTCAGTACCTACGGCGACCGCAAGCCGGACTTCCCGCAGGTCATCTTCGCCGCCGCGGCGAACCTCTCCGGCAGCGAACGCACGCCCCCCGGCCGCCGCGCGGTCTCCTTCACGCTCTCCCACGACTACGTGGGCGGCCCCGACGTCGGGTACGCCTGCACCGCCTGCCTGGAACAGCGCACCAAGCGGCACATCGTCCACGACCTCACCGTCCAATCGGCCGTCGCCATCTCCGGCGCCGCCTTCTCCTCCGCGATGGGCGCCCAGGCCCGCGCCTTCCAGACCCTGTTCGCGCTGTCCAACGCCCGGCTCGGCACGTGGCTGCCGAACCCCGGCGCAATGGCCGAACTCTGGAAGAACCACGACGTCTGGGAGCTGCCCCCGCCACCGGCCATCCGCCGGCTGCCGTACCTGCTCCGTGAGGTCTTCGGCCGCTTCCCCATGGACGACCGGCTGCTGCTCGTCACCGACGGCGGCCACTACGAAAACCTCGGCCTGGTCGAACTGCTCCGTCAGGGCGTCCACACCGCGGTCTGCATCGACGCCAGCGGAGACAGCCCGCCCTTCGCCACCACCCTGGCCCAAGCCATCGCCCTGGCCCACGAAGAGCTCGGCATCACCATCAAACTGCACCGGCCCACAACCCTCGCCCCGGGCAGCGGCAAACCGCTCCAACCCGCAAGCACCCTGTCCGCGCTCAACAGCCGGCTGTCCCAAACGGCGGTCATCACCGGGGACATCATCTACCCCAAAAACCTGACCATCCCAGGCCGCCCGCCCAGCGCCCGGGGCACGCTGATCGTCGCCCGCGCCACCCTCACCGACGACCTGCCCTACCAACTGCTCTCCTACGCCTCGGCCCACCCGGTCTTCCCCCACGACAGCACCAGCGACCAGTGGTTCGACCACCAGCAATTCGACGCCTACCAAACCCTCGGCCAAGCCCTCGGCACCCACGTCCAAGCCCTCCTCGCCCCCACCAAGCCGAAGAACAAGCCTGAGCACGAACGGAGTTGAGCACTTGCAGTTGACGCCCCACGATGCGCGCGGTTTCCTACTGCGATGAACGATCTTCGTATCGAACCGGTGGACGGCGAAGCCATGGTCAAGGACTGGCAGTACGCCCATAACGCGATCATCCCCACCGACCCCTTGTCCCTCGACGACGTGCGTGAGCGTGTCCAGCGCAACCATTTGGAGGTCGCGTATCTCGGCGACGTTCTCGTGGGTTGCTCGACGGTGCGTCCGCCCACGAGCGATGCGTCGGTGGCCACAGTGATCGCCCGGGTGCTCCCCGCTCACCGGCGGCAAGGGCTTGGTGGCGAGATCTATGCGCGAGGGCTGGCACGGGCGCGGGAGCTGGGTGCCGGCGTGATCGAGACGGTGGTCCTGGAATCCAACCCGGACGGGCTTCGGTTCGCGCAACGGCACGGATTTGTGGAAATCGACAGGTACTTGCTGCCGGGTGACAGCGTGCCCTTCATCGATTTGAGGCTTGCCTGACACGGCTTTCACCAGCCTGGGTGTGCTGGGTAGCGCGACGGAATGCGTGCTCAGGATGCGTTCAGGTTGCGCGTGACACGGTCGGGCACCATGACAACCGATATCCCTGGGGCCACTGAGGCCCACGAGACGTACAGCCCCGCCCCTGCTCCCACCGGCCATCGCCTCCGCTGGAACAAGGTCCCCGAAGTCACCGTGTACTTCTGGGTGATCAAAATCCTGTGCACCACGGTCGGCGAGACCGCGGCCGACCTGCTGAACGAGAAGCTGGGCCTGGGCCTGACCGGCGTGTCGCTGCTGATGAGCGCGCTGCTCGTCGCTGTGCTCGTGGCACAGTTCCGTACCGCCGCCTACCGCCCCGGCATCTACTGGCTCGCCGTCGCGCTGATCAGCATCGTGGGCACGCTGATCAGCGACAACCTCACCGACAACCTGGGCGTGCCGCTGGAAACGAGCACCGCCGTCTTCGCGGTCGCCCTCGCGGTCGTGTTCGTGGCGTGGTACCGCAGCGAGCGGACACTGTCCATCCACCACGTCGACACGATGCGCCGCGAGTCCTTCTACTGGCTCGCCGTGCTGTTCACCTTCGCCCTGGGCACCGCCGCCGGTGACCTGGTCGCCGAGCGCATGGACCTCGGGTACTGGATCTCCGCCGGCCTGTTCGCCCTGGCGATCGCCGCCGTCGCGGTGGCGCACTTCGCCCTCGGTCTGAACGCCGTGTGGAGCTTCTGGATCGCCTACATCCTGACCAGGCCGCTGGGCGCGTCGATCGGCGACTACCTTTCCCAGCCGACCGCCGACGGCGGGCTCGGCCTGGGCACCGTGATCACCAGCGTGCTCTTCCTGGCGGTCATTCTCGGCCTGGTGGTGTTCCTGGCGGTGACCCGGCGGGATGTGGCCGAGCGGGAACGGCTCACCCCACAGGCCGGCTGACCACGTACGTCGCCCCGGGCGGGTGCCGATTCCGGCGCACGGGGGGCGTCATGGGCGGGCCCGGGCAGCCTCTTGGGCGCGGCCCGGGCCCGTACCCCCGACGTCGCTCGTTCCAGGGGGGAAGCGGCGTCACTTGGCAACCAGGAGGCAGAGAAATTGGAAAAGTCGGAAGTCCTGACGGAGCTGGATGCCGCCGACACCGGCAGGACCGGCAGATCTGTCATGAAGAAACTGCCGGAGGTCACCCTGGCCTTCTGGATCATGAAGATCGCCGCGACGACCCTGGGCGAGACGGCCGGTGACCTCTTCGCCCAGACCCTCAAGCTCGGCTACTTCCTCACCACGATCGCGCTGTTCCTGATCTTTGTCGTCACGCTGGTCGTACAGCTCAGGTCCTCGCGCTACAACCCGTTCTTCTACTGGACCGTCATCCTGTCCACCAGCATGGCCGGCACCACGATGTCCGACTTCATGAACCGTGACGCCAGCGCCAGGTTCCTCTCCGACGGGGCGACGTCGCTGGGCTGGGGGCCGCAGGGCCTGGGACTGGGGTACCCCACCGGTGCCGCGATCCTGATCTCGCTGCTGATCGTCATCTTCATCGTCTGGAAGTGCACCGGGCTCACGTTCGCCATCCGCGACATCGTCACCTTCCGCGGCGAGGCCCTCTTCTGGTCGGCGATCCTGGTGTCGAACACCCTCGGCACGTCCATGGGTGACTTCCTGTCCGACAGCTCCGGACTCGGTTACGCGGGCGGCGCACTTCTCGTCACAGGGGTGCTCGCCGTACTCGTCGCCCTCATGCGGGTGCCGGTCGTGCCGAACGTTCTGCTGTTCTGGATCGCCTTCGTGCTCACCCGGCCTCTCGGGGCCACCGCCGGCGACTTCCTCACCAAGCCCCTCGCCAAGGGCGGCCTCGACCTCGGTACGGCGGGTTCGTCGGCCGTGCTCCTCGCGCTCCTCATCGGCCTCATGGGCTACGCCCACGTACAGGAGCGAAGGAACACCGCCGTACCGCGGGACGAGGCCCTGACCCGGAACCCCTGACCCGGAACCCCTGACCTGGAACTCCTGGACGCTATCGGTGACGCCGGCGGGCTGATGCTCCGTCCGGCGGTGTCACCGAGCGGGGGCCGGGTCACCCGGCAGGCAGGCTGACCACGAACCCCGCCCCAGGGGCGTACTCGGCGCTGTAGGTCACCTCACCGCCGGCGGAGCGGGCCAGGCGTCGCGCGAGCGGCAGCCCGAGGCCCGCTCCGCCGTGTCCGTCCGCCGGGTCGGCGCGCCTGCCCGGCTGGAACAGATGCGTGGTGAAGCAGGGCGGGACGCCGGGGCCGTCGTCGACGACCTCCACGTGTATCCAGCCGAGCTCGTGGGAGGCCCGGATGCCGACGCATGTGCGTGCGTAGCGCAGCGCGTTGTCGGTGAGGGGACCGACGATGCGTTCCAACAGCGCGGCGGGCACTCCGGCCGTCAGTGTGTCCGGGCCGGTGACCGTGAGGGAGACCTTCCCGGGGCTGCCGGGCCGGTCCGCGAGCCGTCGCAGCACGGACATGACGTCCGTTGTGCCGGGCGCGGTGTGCCCGGTGGCGCGTGCGTCGTCGAGGAGGGTGTCGCAGATGGTTCGCATGGAGTCGGCGGCGTCGGCGATGACCGAGTGCGTCGCGCGGGTGTCGGCGGTGGAGCGGGGACGCGCCTGCCACCAGTCGAGTTCGGCGGTGATCCGCGCCAGGGGAGTGCGCAGCTCGTGGGACAGCTCTCCGGTGAGCTGCTGCTCATGGCGCAGCACGGCACGGATACGGTCCAGGAGCTCGTCCAGCGAGGTGCCCAGCCCCGCGAGTTCGGTGGGGCGGTCCGCGCCGCCGAAGCGCTGTTCGGAGGTGACCGCGCTCCACTGGGTCGCCTGGTCGGTCATCGCCGTCACGGGGCGCAGGGCGCGCCCCACCGCCAGCCGGGTCAGGACATAGGTGCAGGCCAGGACGGTGCCGTCCAGGGCGAGGGAGGCGATCAGCAGGGTGTCGGCCGAGGCGCGGTAGGGACCGAGGTCCATGGCGGTGACGACGACGGCGGCGGGCCGGGCGCCCGGCCGGGTGGCACCCACGGGCTCGGCACACAGACGTATGGGGGCGTCGGCTTCGAGGGCGGCGCACTGCTTGCCGCCGTGTGCGGCGAGGCGTGCGGCGGTGCGGGTGACCGCGCCTCCGGAGGGCGCGGAGGCCGGGTGTTCGAGCAGCCGTGTGCCCGCGTAGATCCATACGTTCGTGTCGAGAAGCGCGTCATCCGGTGTCTCCAGGACACGTACCGGATCATGGCGGGTGTCGACGGTCGCGGCGACAGCGGCGGCCCGGGTGCGCGGTTCGTCGTCCGCCTGCTGCTGAAGGTGCTGGCGGACGATCGCGTTGAACACGACGGTGAGGATCACCATGACCAGCGCGGCGGTGGTGAGCGCCACCAGGGACAGCCGTCCCCGCAGGGTGCGGGGCCAGCAGCGGGAAATCATCGTGGTGCGGGGGGACCGGCCACGGTTCATGACAGTCGGTGTCCGATCCCGCGGGTGGTGCTGATCGTCAGGCCGCTGCCCGCGTCACGGATCTTGCGCCGCAGACGGCTCAGATACTGGTCCAGTGTGTTGTCGCTGACCTGGGCACCTTCCGGCCAACCGGCCCTGACCAGATTCCGCCTGCGCACCACCGCCCCCGGGTCGGCCATCAGCGCGGCCAGCAGACGGAACTCGGTGGGTGTCAGAGCGACCTCGACGCCTTGCACCGTGAGGCTGTGCCGCACCGGGTCCAGGACCAGATCCCCGGTGGCGGTGGGAGCGGCGGGCCCGGAACGCTTGAGGACGGCCTGCAAACGGGCGGTGAGCTCGGCCAGATGGAACGGCTTGGGGACGTAGTCGTCGCCTCCGGCGGAGAACCCGCTGAGGCGGTCGCCGAGCCGGTGATGCGCGGTAAGGAAGACAACCGGGCGCAGAAACCCGTTCGCCCGCATGGCCTGACACACGTCCCGCCCGTCCGCGTCGGGCAGTCCGACGTCCAGCACCACCGCGTCGACGGCGTCGCCGACGAGACGCAGGGCGGTGGCGCCGTCCTGGGCGGTCACCGTCTCGAAGCCCTCGTCCCGCAGACCGCGCCGCAGCACGTCCCGTAGGGCGTGGTCGTCTTCGACGACCAGGATGGTGGGACTCAAGGAGGTCACCTCACAGGCTCTGGAACGCGCCCCCCCGAGCGACTACAAGCGGGTAGACGGTCTACTGCACTGTAGACGACGAAGGGGGAGGGGGCGTTTCCTGGGCCGGGGGCGGGCATGCGCCAGGCCCGCGGCGGGCGCGGGCATGTGCCACCGAGCCTCATCGGAAGCGCGACCGCGCCCCGCCTCTCGCCCCCGCGGCGCCCGCCCACTACAGCAGCGGCCGGACGCCGTACGGGATCGCAAGCGGCGTGACCGCATACACCACCCTGGTCACGTGGCCGCATACACCCCGGTCATACGGCACGCCTTCGAGCCGATCCCCTCACCGCGATCGACAGCACCACCCGCGCAGGCTGATGAGCGAGGCCCTCGCATCAGCGGGGGTCAGGCATCGCGGCGCTGGTCGTTGCTGTCCCGGCGGAGCTGGTCGGTCTGGCGGGTGAGGGTTTCGATGCGGGCGGCGAGGTCGGGGTGGGTGTGTTGCAGGTGTGAGTGGGCGGCGGCGAGGGGGTCGATGAGACGGGCCGCGTCGTTGTCGGCGAGGGCCTGGTTGAGGTCGCGGACCGGGGTGCCGGCCGTGGTGGGGAGGTCGCTGAGGGCGGTGATCTGGCCGGCAAGGCGGCGCAGGTCGGCGGCGTGGTGGCGGGCCCAGGCGGTGACGGAGCGGTCGGCGGCGCGGCGGTCGCGGGTGGCTTTGATGCGCTGTTCGCCGGTGGTGTTGGCGGCGCCGGGGCGCAGGCGCAGGTAGCGGCGTTCGGCGGCCTGGCGGCTGGCGACGCCGAGTGGATGGGCGAGGTCGGCCCAGCTGGCGCCCGCCTTCCGGGCCTCTTCGATCAGGCTCGTCTCCCATCCGGCGAGCTGCTCACGCACTTCGCGCAGGAGCAGGAGCGAATCCAGGGCCTGCTCGGGCCCCGCGCCGGGCACGGCCGGATCGGCTGCCTCTGCGGTGTGGGCGCTGCGTACGGCCTCGTCTATCGCGGCCAGTGCGGAGGCGGCGGCAAGAAAGGAGGCCGGGCTGGGGTGCGGGCTGCGGGGTGAAGTGGACTGGTCGGGTGTGGGCACCGCGGTCTCCTCTCATCTCGTCACCCTGAGGACGACACTCTGATTGTCATCGATTGGATGACATGCTACAACGGGAGAGAGGTGAAGCGCATTGGCAGGCACTGCCTGAACCAAGTGGAGGTGTTCCGCGATGTTGATGCGCACCGACCCGTTCCGCGAGCTCGACCGGCTCACCCAGCAACTCCTGGGCACGTCCGGCACGTGGTCAAGGCCGTCGCCAATGCCGATGGACGCCTACCGCGAGGGCGACGACCATGTCATCGCGCTCGATCTGCCCGGGGTCTCCCCGGACGCGATCGACATCGACATCGAGCGGAACATGCTGACCGTCAAGGCCGAGCGCCGGCCGGTCGCGCAGGCGGACGATGTGCAGAGGGAGCTCTCCGAGTGCCCGTTGGGCGTCTTCTCCCGCCAGGTCGTGCTCGCCGATACCCTCGACACGGACAACAGTAAGGCCGACTACGACGCAGGTGTCCTCACCCTGCGCGTCCCGATCAGCGAGTGCTCCGAGCCCCGCAAGATAGCGATCGGCGGGGGCGCGGCGCACAAGCAGATCAGCGGCTGAACAAGACCTCGCCCGCAGCAACGGCGGAGGACGGGGCAGATCGTGCCTCCCTCCTGATCCCGTCCTCCGCCTCATTCGAAGGGGGCAGCCACGGTGACTCTGCGGTGGGAGGCGTTCCTGGCCCGCGTCCAGGAACGCGGCGAGTACGAAACGCAACAGGAAGCAGAACGGGCGGCCCGCGTCGTCCTCGCGCTGCTGGGTGCGCACCTGGTGGGCGAGGAGCGAGCCGAACTGGCCGCCCGGCTGCCGGAAACCTTTGCCCTGATCCTGCTCAACCCCTTGCAGGCCGCTGAACCGCTCACGCCCGAGCGGTTCGTCAAGGCGACCGCGGCATGGATCGAGGGAGCCACCGAGGAGACCGCCAAGTGGGACGTCGGGGCCGTGCTCAGCGTGGCCGAGGACGCCGCGGGCGAGGGGCTCATGCAACGCATCCTGCTCCAGCTCCCTCCGGGCTACGACCTTCTCTTCGGCCATCCGCCGCCGACGTAACCCCCAGGAGGCAGCAAGTCCAACCCAACTGCCCATCCCGAGATCAACAGTGGCGGGCCTTCGCGCCCGGCCATGTCACCGACCAAGAAGGCTCTTTGACGAGAAAGGCGTCCGCTCCACCGATGTCCCCCCAGCCTGAACCGGGTCGGCCCGCACCGGGCATGCTGTTCGAGCACATGCTGGAACGCGTGCGGTACGAAGGCGCGTACCCCACCCGTGAACGAGCCGAAGAAGTCGTACGCGCCGTGCTGGCCGCACTCGGCCGGCAGCTCACCGGCGACGAACGCGTCGAACTCGCGGCCCGTCTGCCCGTCGAGGCCGCCCTGGCCTTCACCGCCCAGATCCCCGACACCGAGAAGCTCACCGGCCGGGGCTTCGTCAAGGACCTCGCCACCCGCACCGGCGGCACGCCGGCCACCGCGCGCTGGGACACCGGCGCCGTCCTCGCCACGGTCGCCCAGCTCGCCGGCCCCGAGCTCCTCACCCGCATCCTCACCCAGCTCCCGGCCGGCTACGCGCTCCTCTTCGGCCGCACCGAACGCACACACGCCGCCTGAGCACGGCAGACCGCACCGCAGCCCTGTACAGCGCACTG
This sequence comes from Streptomyces inhibens, assembly GCF_003389455.1. Taxonomy (GTDB): domain Bacteria; phylum Actinomycetota; class Actinomycetes; order Streptomycetales; family Streptomycetaceae; genus Streptomyces; species Streptomyces inhibens. The sequence goes on from NZ_QUAC01000014.1 coordinate 97,592, forward strand.
TTCAACGGCGCGTGCTGGGTTGAGGCAACCTCGGCCACGTGACCTGTTCTGCGAGCGCTCCGGACCCGACGTGCTGCTGCGAGCACACCGAAAGCCCGGCGCACGCCGATTTCCGGCCACCAGCGACGACTTCTGTGCGGCGCGATGTATGCGCGCCCCCACCGAATCCACCCCTGCGGCTGCACTCGCTGCCGTACACACGGTGCGACGGCGCTTCTACGGGACGATGCCGCAGGGACGACAGCACGTCAGAGCCTTCACCCCGAAGCGCCGCTGGCTGGAACGGCAGTGCGTACGGTGGCACTTGATGCGCCTGGGACGTCGCATGCTGCGCCATTTGGGTGACGTAGCGTCAAGGTTATTGCTGCCATGGTCACACCGATGGATTACTGCTCATGTCCAATCCGGTGGGCCGCCCATCCTCTCCGGGGGAGTGGCAGTCGGCCTACCCGATCACCAGCCCGAGTGCCTGGGCGGCCGTGTCGCCGCGGTGCCGCATGGGCTCCCTCGGTAGAGGACGTGGATCGACCAGCCGGTGCTGTTCGTTGGCGCCGGCTGATGCGGTGGCTCGCGCAACCTCATGTTGGGGGCGTCATGCCGACTGCTGTCCGCGCTCTTCGGTCCGTGCTCGTTATTTGTGCCATGGCCATGGGACTGGCCGCTGTCCCGACCACTGCGCATGCCCAGAACTCCGTGTGGTGCGGGGAGAGTTCTGTGGTGTCCGCGTCCACCACCACGAACGCGCAGGGTGACGACGACATCCTGACCAGCGATCCGTCCACCCCGGCTGCCCGGATTCTTGAAATCGATGGATATGCCAATGTGCCGGCCACTCTTGGCCGGCTCAACCTGAACAGCATCACCATCCGTGGCGGCAGCGCCGTCGCTCCTTACCCGGGCGACGGCGACTACAACAACTCCGGCACGGTCAACCTCCTGGCCGGCAATGTCAGCGGCAACACCCCGAACAACACCGCCCCACCCCGCAGCGTGCCCGGCTGCACCGGCGACACCGGCTGACCGCTCCGACCGACGCACAGAACCGGCGTCCGACCGACGCACAGAACCGGCGTCCGACCGACGCACAGAACCGGCGTCGGCCCGGACAACGAGCCTTCCTGCACCGACGGCGAACAGCACCCGCCCGGTATCGCCCCGTCGTTCCCCCCGCACTGCCTCAACAACGCAGTCGTTCCGCCCTCACCCGCCTCAATGAAGGAGACAGCCATGCCCATTTCCCCCAACCAGGGCTCCACCGGCGGCGGCACCTCGGTCGTCATCACCGGTGTCGGCCTCGCCGGCACCTCCGCCGTTCACTTCGGCACCAAGCCGGCCACCATCGTCGGCACCCCGACCCCCACCCAGGTCAACGTCGTCTCCCCATCCGGCACCGGCATGGTCGACGTGACCGTGACCACCCCCGGCGGCACCAGCAACCCGCTTTCGTTCTACTACGTCGGCGCGCCGTTCGCGTGCAGCCTGAGCCCCGACTCCGGCGGCACCGGGGGCGGCAACACCGTCACCATCAACGGCACCGGCCTGGCCACCGCCACCGCCGTGCAATTCGGCACCACCTCCGCGACACCGACCGTGGTCAACGACGGTCAGCTGACCGTCGTCGTACCGACGGGCGTGGCGGCCGGGTCGGTGGGCGTCACCGTCACCACCGTGGGCGGCACCGCCGATGACCTGTCCTACACCTACGTCGACCAGCCCACCATCCTCGCCCTGAGCCCCCTCTCCGGCCCGACCTCCGGCGGCACCGAGGTGACCATCACCGGCACCAACTTCGCCACCACCCAGTCGGTCACCTTCGGTGGCACGCCGGCGTCGTTCGTCGTCATCTCCGGCACCAGCATCTCAGCGGTCACCCCGCCGGGCGCCGACGGCGCCGTGGACGTCACCGTCACCACCACCGGCGGCAGCGCCACCAGCGCCGGCGCCTTCACCTACACCGCCGGGCCCGGCATCTGACCCGCCGTTCGGGCCGCTGACGGCCCGGGTCCTGTCACCGGGCACGCGGACCGCCTGCCCGGGCAGGCCCTACCGCACCCGTTTTGACGAGCCCCGGCCCGGCTCTGCTCCCATTCCGGCCGGCCGGGGCTCACCCTCCTCGAAGGAATATGAGCGTGGATCGCTTCGCAAACCCGCCGACCGCTCCCACCACACGGACGCTGACCCTGGCCGCGCCCACGGTCAGTTCCGTCTCCCCAGCCTCGGGTCCCGCCACGGGCGGTACCCCTGTCGCGGTGACCGGCACCGGCTTCACCGGCGCCACCGCGGTGCGCTTCGGCACCACCATGACGACTTCGTTCATCCTCGACTCCGACACACACATCACGACCACCGCCCCAGCCGGAACGGGCACCGTCCAAGTCACCGTCACCACGCCCCGTGGCACCAGTGCCCAGTTCGTCACCTATTCCTACGGCCCCGTCACGACGCCCACCCTGACCTCGGTCATCCCCGCGTCCGGACCGGTCACCGGCGGTACCACGGTCACGCTTACAGGTACGGGCCTGACGGGCGCGACGGCGGTGCGCTTCGGCGCAACAGCGGCGACCTCGTTCACGGTTGTCTCCAATACGGAGGTCACCGCGGTGGCTCCCGCCGGATCAGGGACGGTCCAGGTCACGGTGGTCACGCCCGGCGGCACGAGCAACGCGGTCGCCTACACCTACAGCGTCACGCCCGCACCGACGCTCAGCTCCGTCAACCCCGTATCGGGGCCGACCACCGGCGGTACCAATGTCACCCTCACCGGCTCGGGTCTGACCACGGCCACCGCTGTGCGGTTCGGTACCACGGCGACCTCCTTCACGGTCCTCTCCGACACCCACATCTCGGCCGTCGCGCCCGCCGGCACGGGAACGGTCCAGGTCACCGTCACCACGCCCGGCGGCACCACCAACGGGATCCCGTACAGCTACGCCACGACCCCGGTCGTGAGCGGCGTGAGCCCGAGCCAGGGGTCGCGATCCGGCGGAAACACCGTCACCCTGACCGGCACCGGCCTCGCCGGAGCCACCGCGGTCACCTTCGGCGCCACCCCGGCGACCTCCTTCACCGTCGTCTCCCCGACCCAACTCACCGCTGTCGCACCACCGGGGGCCGCCGGCCTGGTCGACGTCACGGTCACCACCCCCGGCGGCACCAGCGCCCACGGGACCGGCACCGCCTACTTCTACGTCGATACGCCGGCCCTGACCAGCGCCGAACCGAGCTCGGGCCCCATCGCGGGCGGCACCGCCGTCACCCTGACCGGAGCCCACCTCATCGAGGCCACCGCCGTGCACTTCGGCACCACGGCCGCCAGTTCCTTCACCTCCGTCTCGGACACCCAGCTCACCGCGGTGGCGCCACCCGGAAACGCCGGAAGCGTCCAGGTCACCGTCACCACCGCGGGCGGGACGAGCAACGGGGTCTCCTACACCTATAGCGCGGCACCCGTTCTCACTGCCCTCAGCCCCGCGCAGGGACCGCTGTCCGGCGGGAACACCGTCACCCTGACCGGCACCGGCCTCGCCAGAACGACCGCGGTGATGTTCGGCACGGTGCCCGCCGCGTTCACCGTCATCTCCGACAGCCACCTCACCGCCACACCCCCACCCGGACCCGCCGGGCCGGTCGATGTCACCGTCACCACCCCCGGCGGCACCAGCCCGGCCGTGACCTACACCCGAACCCCTCCACCCACCATCTGACCCCAAGGGATACGCCATGCCTCACCCTCGACGCCGGTAACGCACCGGTCGGCGTGACGGTCACCCCGCACGGCACCCGCGCCTACGCGGCCAGCCGGCGGTGACGGCACGGTCCGCGTGACCGCCACCGCCGGCAACGCCGTCGCCGCCAGCACCCTCGTCGGGGCCGACCCGACCGGCGTCGCCGTCTCCCCGGACGCCACCCCCCTGTACGTGACGAACACCGCCGCCGCCGGCACCGTCAACCGGAGCAACCGGAGCAACCGGAGCAACCGGAGCAAGCTGACGCCTGGGGAGAGCCGGCCCGGCGACGCGGACCAGAGCCTGTCCGACGGGTCAGGAACGGAGCCCGAGCCGACCACTGCCTGCGTCATTGCTCCGTGCCCCGTCACCGGTGCACTCTGAAGGTCCTATGAAGACAGACAAGTTGACCGTGTCCGGTGCCGAGATCTACTACGAAGTGCGCGGATCGGGCCCGCCTCTTCTGCTCATCAATGGTGGTGACGGTGACGCGGCCATGTTCGGGCCGCTGGCCGGCCTGCTGGCAGAGGGCTACACCGTCATCACCTACGACCTGCGCGGTAACTCCCGCAGCCGCCTCACAGGCCCGCCCGGGGCACAGTGGATCGAGGAGCACGGCCACGACGCCCATCTGCTGCTGCACGCGGTCGCCGCCGATGAACCGGCATACGTCTTCGGCACCAGCTACGGCGGCATGATCGGCATGGACCTCCTGGCCCGGCACCACGGCCAGGTGAGGGCGCTGTTGGCGCACGAGCCGTTCGTGATCGATCTGCTGCCCGATGCGAACCGCTGGCATGCGCTGTTCCAGGAGGTGTACGAGCTGTACGAACGCGAGGGCGCCGACCCCGCGTTGCGGAAGTTCAGCGACGCGATCGGCGTGGACGGGCCGCCGCAACCGGCCGAGAACCTGCCTGTGCCGGTGCGGGAGATGCTGGCACGCATCCGCGCCAACATAGATACGTGCCTGGCGTACGAGCTGCGCACGTTCGTCCGCTTCAGGCCGGACGTCGACGCGCTGCGCGCGGCGCGTTTCGCCCTGGCGGTCGGAGGTGAGGGGCCGAACACGCTCCTGCACCGTACGACGGAGGCCCTGGCGGAGCGTGTCGGCACCGAGATCGTGGAGTTCCCCGGCGGACACGTGGGTTTCCTCTCGCACGCGGCGGGCTTCGCCGTGGCGCTGCGCGGGGCTTTCGAGGGCTGAGCCGGGGCGGGCGCGGCAGGTGCGCCTCCAACCGAGCCGCGTCCGACAGACCGCCCCTTCCACACAAGCCGGAACGACACAGATGCAGCTCAGTCACACGACCCGTCGGACACGCCTCAGGGGATGACCTATCTATGGCATGTCTTATGGATCAGCCGGGCCCGGGTTGATCCATAAGATGCGCTCCGGCCGGCTGGGAGCCGTGGGACCGGTGGGAGCTGTCGGCATGTCCCTGGCGCCGGTAGTGCCAGGCCGCCACACCCCAGCACACACCGAAGAGCAGCCAGTACGGCGACCACAGCAGGAGGTCCCAACGGGCGTGGAAACGCGCGAGATCCATGGCAGCGGGAGGGACGGAAACCAGACCGGACAACAGCCGCACATCGTTGACGAACCCGTAGCCCAGGACCCCGACCGCGCGCGCCACCATGAACGCGCACCCCGCCCAGGAGCCGACGAGCAGTACCCACCGGCGGACCTTCGCATGCGGCCGGAAGCATCCGGACAGATGAAGCGCGGCCACCATGCCCACCAGAGCCAGCGCCACGGACACCCAGTGCTGCATGACCGCGTCCGTGGCGCGCTCCAGCAAGTCGTCCCGAGCGGCGCGGGGGAGCGGAGTCTGCCTGATCAGGAATTCGCCGCCCAATGCCCAGTCCAGCTTCATCGCACCGTAGGCGAGTGCGCAGACGAAGGCCACGTACGCTGCTACGGCCTGAACGCGACGGGTGGGCACCAATGCACTCGCGTCTGTGAAGTGCACGCGAGGCCTGCCCGTGCGCACGTAGTAGGACATCGCCACCACCAGCCACGCCGCGATCTGGACGCCTCCCGACAGAGTCTCGAACACGGCGCTCCCTCCAAGGTGCGCCAGGTCGAAGTCCGTACGCCGGAGAGTGATCGCTGCCCCCAGCGACTGCATCACCAGGGTGAGCGTCAGGGCAGAGAGCAACGTCCATCGCGGGATACGGGATCCCCAGCGCGTGACGGTCGCCAACGCCACCAACGCCGCGACCACACCGAGCGAAGCGTTGGCCGCCTGGGCGAACGCGGCGTGCTCGAACTGGGCTTGCACGGAGTCAGGAGCGGGGTGCCCCGGCATCCCGACCTCACCTCGCGCCGCCATGTACACCTTCTGCACCGCGTACACCAGCATCTCGGCGATCGCCAGGCCCACAGCCAGCTGGACGAAGAGCCCCGCGGGTTCCGGCCGGGCGGGTCGGAGCAGTTGGCGGCGGATCCGTGCGACGTACACATCAACGGTCATGGATTCCATGCTGTCCAGCACCGATGCCGCCCGCTTCCCGCCGGAGAACCATCGCACTCCGCCGAGCGGACGAGGAACGACTACGCCTGGAGGCCGACGGGCGCCGCACTGCGGTCGCCTGCAAGGCTGGCGACGCCTCGCCTTCGAGCAGAGCAGATCATCGCCACCGTCCGAGTCTCGCCGGCCACTGGCCGCACGCCGGCATGCGCTGAATGACGAAATACCTGGCCTTGCGGTGGCCGAGGTCGAGTCGACCCGAGCGTGTCATTGACTGCACCCGCCTTCGAGAACTCTGCGCCGCATTCCTAACTGACCGTAGGCGCGGCGGAGCCTCACCGCATTTCCCTCACGGTGAGGCTCGGCTACGGGAGGTCAGTAGTTGCCGTTGGAGAGGATCTCTCCCCCCTCGTCGTACACGGTGACCAGACCGTTCTTCGAGTGCTGCCATTCGGCGAAGACGGTGGCGAGCAACTTGCCATTGCCCCCGTTAGGGCCGAGGAGTCCTCCGGTGTAATCGGTGTGGATCTCCGCAGAGTCCAAGATCCCGTTCTTCTCGTCGGCTCCTTGCACAGAGGTGATGTGCTTGGCGGCAGCCTTCTGCTTGCTGGTGCCGGACTCGTTGATGAAGTCCTTGAACCGCTGGGCCTGCGACTTGGGCGCCGCCTTGGACTCCGTCTTCGGCTTCTCCTGCGCCGGCTTGGCGTCGTCCTTCGCCTGGTCCTGCTTGGGGGCTGAGGCGACCTTGTCGGGCTTGGAGGCCTTGGGTTTGGCATCGTTGCCACCAACTACCGCGCCGATGATGACGAGGACGATGATCGCGCCGAATACGGAGCCGCATCCGATGCCTACCTTCGCGCCGGTGCTCATCTTCTTCGGCGGTGGCGGCGGGTACATACCTTGCGGCGATGGCGGCTGTTGTCCAGACTGGGTTGGATATTGCTGATAGTCCATGATCCCCCCAAGGTTGCGTGGAAGCCGGATACTATCCACTGGTTGAACGTTGGATGAGCGCTTTCCGGAATCTCGTGGTGCAGCCCTTAGGTCTCTCTCGTAACTCGTGGTCCCATGCCGGGCTCAGCTGATGGTGCAGGGGGTACCCGCTCAGCGTCATCAGTCTGCTGAGGCGTTCGACGGCCTGTGCCGGCGCCGGCGCCGGATCCAACGTCTCGTACGGCCTGCTGCCCGCCGCGAGGACGGCCGCGGCCCCGGATCGCGGCCTGCCCTGAGCCGCCCGTGGGCGCTGACTCCGCAAGACCGGGCCCGGCTCTCTCCGCCCCTCTTCTGGAAACCCGCTTGGTGCAGGCGCAAGGCGCATGTAGCGTGCACTGTCGCGGCTGATCGGAAGACGGATATATCCATAGCCGGTGAAGGTATTTCCCCTTTCCCTCGTTCCAGGAATGGCAGTTGACCCCCTATTCTCTTGCGTTCTACATGAACGTCATCACCTCCGGAACGGTGCTCGGCGCGAAGCCGACAGATACTCCGGACCAGGTCACCAAGGCTCTTTGGCCGGACTTCGCCGAGAACTCCCTTGACGATTGCAGCATGTGGCGCGATTACGGCATGGCGGAGTTCTCCTGGTCCCGCGAATCCGTTGACCACCCGTGGACGGGTCACCACTTCACCCTCCAAGTGCACCGCCTTGCGCATGGCGGAGGAAAGGTCGTCAATGAAACGCTCCGGGCCCAGTACGGGCGGTTCGACCGAAGGCTGCGATTCGAGAAACTGCAGAGACTGCTGGAGAAGCGCGGCACATCTTTGCTGGAAATTCCCGAACATCCGGTGCAGTCGCCGTACTACCGCACCTACTGGCAACCAGATTCGCTGGTATCCGTCACCGTCATCGGCGCACACGGAAAGTACATCACGCCGGACAGCCTGCGGGTCGGAGATGTGTACAACATCAGCGCCCCGCTGACCCCCGAAGAAGTGGAGTGGCGCAAGTCCCGCCACCGGTAACACCGGTCTGCCCAAGGCAGGGTTCAGATGCGCGGTGAAGCAGGAGCAAGAACGCGGCGGAAGGTGTTCTTGCAAGGCTGTGATCAGGTTTGGCTAAGGGCACGGTTGTGCAGGTGGGTGATGCCGCCGACGGCCCTGAAGACGCCGCCACCCTCGCCTGAAGTCCCGCAGGATCTTCCAGTTGTTTATCGGGTACTGGGACTACAGCGACAGGAAGTGGTCGCGAGAGCTCCGCACGTTCTTGTACGGGCGGGCGTGGGCACACGCCGAGGGCCCGGCGGCGCCGTTCAATTACCCGATGACGTGGCTGCGTCGGCACCAGGCGCTGTTGCCGGTGGTGAGCGTGCCGGCCCGACAGGTACCGGAGGCCCGGACGGTGGTCGAGCGGCGTCTGCCCGAGGCGGTGGCGAAGGCCGCGCAGAGGGCGGATGCGGCGCTGACGACGGATGCGCGCGTACGTGCTGGCGGCGGGGCTGAGCCTTGGGGCGCCGGTCTCCGACACCTGGCCCAGCTGACGCGGGCACTGGACACGGCCTGGGGCAGATGGCCGACCGGCTTGCCGGGGCCGGTGATGTCACCACGGTGGAGATCATTGCCCCAGAGGGCGGCGGCCGGGCCCGGCTGTCGGTGGACAAACTCGGGCCGGTGGGCGAGCCGGAGTCGAGGCACGGTTCTTGCGGGAGTCGTACGCCTTGTCGGCCCGAACCCGCTCCGGACGCGTGCGCGGTCGCCCGAGGCCGAGCCGGGGCACCCGGAGTGCTTCCAGGACCGGCTCGAACTGCGGAGAGTCGTATCGTTGTCCGGCCGTGATCACGATGGCCAGGGGCTTCTGTCCCCGCTCGACGACAAGATGGATCTTGTTGGTCAGTCCGGCGCGGGAACGTCCGAGTCCGTGGTCAGCCGGCTCGATGCCGATCCCGCCGGGCAGTTCCTTCTGGAGATCCCCTTTTTGCCGCCCCTGCGGCCTGCTGGTGGGCCCGGCAGACCGTGGAGTCTACGTTCACATCCGAGGTGATCAGGCCTTTTGCGTCCGCCTCGGCCTGGAGCTGAGTGACGATCCACGCCCAGGTGCCGTCCCGCTGCCAGTGCTGGAACACGTCGTGGACACGGTCCCACGGCCCATACCGTTCCGGCACATCACACCACGGTGCACCAGTACGGGTCCGCCACCGTATGCCGTCTATCGACGGCCGCCGAGTCCACACCGGTGGACGGCCCGGCTTGTTGTCCATTGGCAGCAACGGCTCGAGCCGCGCCCACTGGCCGTTCGTCAGATCTCCACGCTCCACGGCATCTGATCGTTCACGGCCAAGATCCCTTTTCGCAACAGACCTGGGCTCTCTCTGACAAGCCGCCGGACTGTGCTGAGGCGGTCCCTCGACGGTGGGATAAATTGCCGACTCACACTTCTGAGGGGCGGGAGCTGACGTGGAAGAGGGCCCGATCGACCTGGTTCGTCTGGTCGGCAGCGGCAACAGCGTGACTGTCCGGGTGACGGGCCGCGATGCCGTGGGAGACCCGCAGGTGCTGGTGGGCGAGTTCATCGTGGACACCAAGTTCCTCAAGGGGACCCAGCGGACCTGGATCTTCCCCCAAGATCTCGCGGCGTGGCAGGCGGTCCTGGACTCGCTCGCCCGAGGCGAGAACGCCTCTTGGAGGAAGGACAAGAGGGCAACCGAGTTGCACATTGAACTTGCTGCGCCGGACTTGCACCCAGGACAGGTCCGAGTCTCTGTTGCGGACCGTGAGGGGTCCAGGACGACTGCGCGGGTCCTGCTTGAGCCGGCCGACGGTTGGATCGAGGACCATCGTGCCCGACTGGACAGGGTTCGGCAGGCGTGGCCGCAGCCGCTTGTCTGAGGAGGAACTCCCGACTCCCTACCGGTGATCACACGGAGGTATCGCGCAGCCACAGGGCGAGGGTGGCGAGCTGTACGTCCGCCCGGTAGCGAGCAGCGGTCTTGTCGAACCGGGTGGCGACAGCGCGTAAGCAGATGGGCCAGGGACCCGAGCGGGTTGAACCACGTGCGGGAGTAGACGTCGCAGTCCTCGGACACCTGGTCCAACAGCACCATCCCCGCCACCAGTTCCGGGCGGCGGTAGACGAGCGAACGGACGAGGGGGCCGCCCAGGCTGTGACCGACCAGGACGCACGGATCCCCGGCATCGGCACGGCGGGCGCGCGTCGACGAGATCCTCCAAGTCGTCCTCCAGCCGCTCCGGGGCTCCCGGGGCTGTGTCCGGCTTGCCGCCGCCCGTAGCCCCCGCGGCCGTACGCGACGGTTGCCGAGAATTCCGCGACGCGCTGCTGCTGCATCCGGCTCTACGACGATCGCGAGCCGTTTCCGCCGGCCACGAACACCACGAGCGGGCCGCCGCCGCCCGCCGTCACACGATGGAGCCGCCTGCCGTCCCGGGTCACCACGTATCCCGACTCACCGAAGGCACTTGTCCTTGCTCCCCCCATGGTTTGTCCACCTTCAACTTGTAGATTCTCGGCTCTGTGCGGCAGCGTGCTCACCCGAGCCGGCGTTGCCCGGTCCTCCCTGGAGGCTTCCAGCATCTGCGCGCCGAATGTGCAGATGGCCATCAAGGGGGTAGGCGGGCGGTGCGGCAGGCAAGATCCTGTCGAACTCGTAGCGGCTCTTTTGAGCAACGCGGCACGAGGCGCGGTTGTCCGCCTGGTGCAGGAGTTCGATGCCTTCCAGTCCGCCGGCGTGGAAGTGGCCGAAGGCCCAGGCGGTGAGAGTCTCCAGCGCGCGGGAGGCGACACCCCGTCCGCGTGCGTGCACCACTGTCCAGTAGCCGACTTCGGCGAACGGTTTGCCGAATGCGACGTCCTTGAGAACCACGTTGCCCACCAACCGTTGGGATGCTGGATCGGGACGCTCAAGGACGGCAAAGCCGAACCGGTCTCCTGCTTGCCAGCCCTGCTGCTGGGTCCGTATCCACTCCACTCCATCGGCGTTGCTGTCCAGCGGCGAGCTGGTCCAGCGACGCAGATCGGGATCGCGATACGCCTCAACCAGTGCGGCAACGTCCTCCACGTGCCATGGGCGAAGAACAAGCGCGGGCGCGGTCGGCGTTGCGGCCGCCTCGAGTATCACGGGAGTGTTCACCGGTTGACCATATGTGGCAGCGTGCTTGCCTGAGCCGGCTCTGCCCGTCTCCGCCATCTCGCAACCGCCCCGTCACCGTTGTACGCGTATGCGCAGAGCCTGGACGGACCAGTCGATCACCGGCGTCAGACTCTCTGGAGCATGCCAGCCGTTGATCACTGCGAGCAGTTGGAAGTACCGCTCTCTGCGAGGGTCGTTCATGCTCTCCAGCCGGCTCAACAGTCGAGAACGGAGCTCCGCGTCGTCCGGTCGGTCGAGAAGACGCGCGTAGTGGACCGTCAGCGTCGAGACGATCGCGTCGGCCTGGGACGAGGCCGGCTGGATGCCTGCCGCCAGGGCTGGTGTGATCTGTTCACAGACGGTCGCCGCGAGGTCGCGGTGAAGTCCGGTGGCGTTGCGGGTGCGTTCGGCCGCCTGGTCCTCCGCCATACCCCGAACGAGGCGACGAAAATCCGGATCCTGAGTCAGTTCGGCAAGTTCGACCCATGCTTGGACCTGCTCGGTCCCGGGGTTGTACGGCAGCTCCGGAGTCATCGTGCGCGCGATGCCGGCGACGGCCGGGTCGGTGCCCAGTCGGCCGAAGGCAGCATCGAGGAAGTCACCGACCAGACGCTGGCGCTCGGTTTCGGAGAGCCGGGCAAGCTTGTGCATGAGACTCATCTCCTCGGGTGTGCACCCTCGCTTCGCCACAGCTGTCAGTACTGCGCGTCGCAAGCGGAGAATGCGGATCTGCACGTCCAGAGCCTCGGCATGAGCCTCGGCCACATCGCGCAGCGGAAGCTCCCGGTCGATGACCTTTCGGATGGTGGGAAGATCCAGACCCAGGTCGCGCAGGGTTCGAACGAAGTCCAGGCGTGCGACGGCGTCCTTTCCGTAGAGGCGGTAGCCGGCCGGACTGCGGTCGGTGGGCGCCACGATTCCGCAATCGGAGTAGAAACGGATCGTCTTGACCGTGACGCCGGTACGCCGAGCCAGGTCGCCGATCGACTAGAGGGTGTCGCCGTCCATGCGCCTACCCTGATGCCTCCCCCTACTGGAGACTCAAGCCTTCCGCCGCCGGGTTTCTCACAAGCGGTCCATTCCCGGAGCAACGTCAATTGGCGGCCGCAGTAGTCGACCGGAGTCCGGATTCGTACACGGGGTCGTTCACGAAGGTGCCCCGTCTCGCAGAAGTGGTGAGGGGGGCGCCGCCGGCCGACCGCAGACCCGGCCAGCGCCGGCGGCCGGGCACGCACACCCATCCGGCTCGCCCTCGCCCCGGACACCCCGACTGCGGATATCCACATCGGCTACGTCCGTTGCTCGGCCCTCACCCGCTGGCTGCTGCTTCGGGAGTCGCCACCCAGCCGTGACCGCGCGATGTGTGCCCTCACGCCGGGGACGCCTGCCTGTCCTACGGTCAGGCCCGCGCCCTCCTCGACGCCCATACCGCCACCCACCGGACCCGGCACCGGGTGGGACCTGCACGAGTTCCGCCAGAGCGCGCTGTCCCACCTCGGCGAGGCTATCCTGCTGCTGATGGCGAAGGCGCCGGCACTCCAAGCCCGACACCTTCCGTCTACCACCCCACCCACCGGGGCCGCCGTCGCCGAACTCACCCCCCCTGCGCGCACCCGGCGACACCCAACGCGGAGCGTCAGAGCACCGCCCTGACCAGCCCATTGCACCTTTGCGGCCTATCTTGTCCGCCGCACGACGGACGGACTGCAACGACGGGTCAGCCGCGCAGGAACGCCAGGACGGAATCGGTCTGGCCGAGGATTGCGTGGCCAACCTCCGGCAGGAGGTTCACGGTCGCCTGCGGGACGCACTGGCGCACGCGCCGGGCGGTTTCCTGGGAGTCGAACATGGCATCGCGGCCACCGACTGTCACCAGCACAGGCACGGTCAGGCGGCCCAGCGCGTCGTCGGAGAAGACGGGCAGCCGCTCCGTACGCGGCTTGAACTGCGTGAAGGTCAGCACCAGATGGTCGAGGACGCGCCGGGCCTGCGGCGTGTCCAGGCCCGCAACCTTTCGTGCCGACCGCCGCATCCCCCAACGTCCGAACGGGCGCAGAAGCAGGGCCTTGACCAGCCAGCCCACCTTCTGCCTCCCCAGGCCTCCGGGGCACAGCAGAGCCAGCCGGGTCACCCGCTCCGGCCGGCGGGTGGCGTAGTCCAGCGCCAGCCAGCCGCCGAGGGAGACCCCGACGATCGAGGCGCTCGTGATCCCAAGACCCTCCAGTACATCGTCCAGCCACAGCGCATAGGCGTCGGAGGCCAAGGGCGGGCGGGACGGTGCACTCAAGCCCGGCTCGCCGATGAGGTCGACCGCGTAGGTGCGGAAATGGCGCGCCCAGGAGGTGATGTCGTCCCGCCACATCGTGGTGTTCGCCCCCGAGCCGTGCAGCAGCAGCACGGGCGGCGCGTCCTCCGGGCCGGAGACGACGACGAAGGTCTCGCCCTCGCGGGTCGGCACCCGCATATGCTCGGCGGGGACCGGCCAGGTGTGCAGCTCCTCCCGGTAACGCCGCTGGATCTCGCTTGCACCGGCCTCGGACTTGTAGATCGTGCTCATGACGCGAGTACCCCCTCCATGTAGTCGAACAGCCGGGCAGTGTCGCCCAGGCCGCCCAGGACAATGATCTTCATCCGGGCCCTCTCCTTGTCGTAGGCCGTCTCGATCCGCAGTGGCCCGCCGCCCCGGCGATGGTTGGCTGCCGAGCTCATCAGGAGGGTGGTCAGGCGGTGGGCCGTCTCGGCGCTGACCGCCTCGATCTCCACGATGCTCGACACCTCGGTATGCCGCTGCCGCCCGGTCGTGTCGCTCAGGGCCGCGGGCATCGGACGACCGGTGAACACTTCCAGATCCTCGTGCGCGATCCGGTACTGCTTGCCGATGCGGACCGCGGTGAGCCGCCCGTCCCGCACGTAGTTGCGGATGGTGCGTACGTGCAAGCCCAGACGTTCGGCGACTTGTTCCACCGAGTAGAGGCGATCATTCATGAAAGTACTCTAAATTCCTCTACTGAAGGACACAATAAGGAAGTTGAAGGAAAGTGGGGAGTCCGGGTGGCGCCGGCCGATACGTGACGGAGTGACAGGTGTCGGCTTCCTCGGCACGGGTGACGATGTGTCCTGCCTCGATCCGATCCGTACGGCGGTCTTCGTGATGTGGCGCGGCTGGTGGATGGCGAGATGAGGCGCCGCAGTTGTCCCGCACCCCTGGAAAGGCGCGCGACCAGGCACGATTCCGGTCTCAGCTGTATTTGCTCAGGGGAGGGCCGGGGCGACTGGATTTCACCGCTACTGCTGCTCAGCGGCTCCCTGTAGGAGTGCGCGCCGAGTTCGCGTTACGCATGGCCGTCTTCTCATCGAGTCCGAACACCTCGGCCAGGGGGAGTGGGGCAAGGCCTCGAACACTGCCTCTTCGCGTCGGTGGTTGACTCGGAGCCGTTCCAGTCGTCGCTTCCTGTGCGCGAAGAGCCGTGCTGATCCGGTGGTTGCCGGCCCGTCCGTTCTTCATCGCGGTCTGATTGTTGATCGGCAGATGGAGGTTCGCTGAGGTTGGACGCGTACGCCGATGGTCAGTTGGCGGTTGCCGAGATCAACGGCGTCGAGGATGAGGGTGCCGATCTGGGCGACCCGGGGGGCGTGCGCTGCGGCAAGCGCAAGGATGGGCCGGGCGGCTGGCGTGGTGACGGCGGCAACGGCGCGGTCGATTGATGCGGGCACCAGTGATTGCGGAACGCCGTACTCGTAACGTCCGCGCCTGATACGGCCGGTCGGGCTGCGGAAGACCAGCCCGTTGCACTTGGCCCAGGTGAACAGCCGCCGCAGAGGAACGAGTTGGTCTCGGCGGTGATGGCCGTCGAGTGTCTTGAGGTAAGTGAGAGCGTCTTCTCGGGTTGCTTCCCGAAGCTGGGAGTAGTGGTTCGACCAGCCGATAAGCGCTGGATGGACTCCGTTGAGGTAGAGCCGGCGGTGTTCTGTCTGCGGGGCAGGTGCCGGGGACCGTCATGGTGCAGAACGCGGGTCCACCACTCGGCTTCTGCGCGAATCCCGGTGGAAAGGTCCTCCAGGCACTCGCCACGGCTGAGGAGAACTCGCGGGATGTCGCACAGTCCACGCCGTGGTGGTGTGGGTGCACGATGGCGAGCAGTGCCGGATCCGTGTCCTGGACGAGCAGCAGCCGATTTCGCCCGTCGGCGGCGCATATCCATCGCCAACAGCCCTGCGTCAAAACGTCATCACCGCACGGCACCGGACCACACTGCACGGCACCGTTCCGCAGCCGACAGCAGCAACTCTTCAACATTCGGGCCGGCAGTGAAGTCACCTGCTCACGCGATGGCACCGAACCTCTGATCCACCCCGTTGCCCGGCACGCCGAGGCCACCGGTCGGCGCCCCCAACACCAGCTGGCGCAGCGCCGCCCCCAGCTCCTAAGTCAGCAGCCCCACCCGCGCCCGGCCCAGACGCCTTTCTGTTCGCATCGGTGCCATCACCGAAGGGCGGCCACGAAAGGCGCGCGCGCCGGCGCACGCACCGCCCGCCGGCGAATCGGCGTGACCGTTCACTCGTTTGGCCGTTAAGTCAGTTATGGCTACTTCTCGTTCGAGCAGACGGACAGCCATCGGCGCTGTCGCCTCACTCTTACTCCTCGCCATCACGGCCGTGGCCGGCCCCGCAGCCACCGCCGACAGCCACCCGCCGCCTTCAGCGGACCCCGCGGCGATCCGCGACTGGAACGTCATCGCCACCGACACCATCAGCGCCAACCTCAGCCCCACCCGCCCCTCCGGACAGGTGGTCATCTGGCACGGGTTCGTCTCGGCCGCCGTCTACAACGCCGTGGTCGGCATCAAGGGCCACTACGCCCCGTACAAGTGGCGGGCGCGCGGGCCCTCCACCGCATCGCCCGAGGCGGCGGCCGTGACCGCCGCACACCGCGTACTGCTCACCTACTTCCCTGCCTCCCAGGCCCCGCTCGACGCCGCGTACGCCGATTCCCTCGCCAAGATCCCCGACGGCAACGCGAAGAGGCAGGGCGTGGCCTTTGGCGAACGCGCCGCCGACCACCTCATCGAGCTGCGCGAAGGCGACGGCCGGTTCGCACCGGTGGAGTTCACCGCTGCACCCGCACCCGGCGTCTGGCGGCCCACCCCGCCCGCCCACCTGCCCTTCATCGACACCTGGCTCGGCACACTGCGCCCCCTGCTGCTCACCTCCCCGGCCCAGTTCCGCCCCGTCGAGCCGCCCGCCCTGTCCTCGGCCCGCTACGCCCAGGACGTGAACGAGGTAAAGGTCATGGGGACGAAGACCGGCTCGCCCCGCACCGCGCACCAGACCGAAACCGCCCTGTTCTTCGGCGGCAATCTGGCCGTGCAGCTCCAAACGGCCTTCCGGGACTACACCGCCCGGCACCACCTCGACATCGCTGACACGGCACGGATGTTCGCCGCGGCGAACGCGTCGGCCACCGACGCCGTGATCACCGCATGGGACGCCAAACTCCACTACGGATTCTGGCGGCCGATCACCGCCATCCAGCTGGCCGACACCGACGACAACCCCGCAACCGAAGCCGACCCGCAGTGGCAGCCACTGCTCATCACGCCACCGCACCCCGACTACATCAGCGGTCACGCCGCGGTCACCGGCGCCGTCACCCAGACCCTGACCGGGGTCCTCGGCACCACACACCTCGACCTCAACATCCCCTCCGAAGTCACGGGCACCACACGGCACTACGAATACGCCGACCAGTTCAACGAGGACATGATCAACGCCCGCGTCTGGGCCGGAATCCACTTCCGCACGGCGGACATCGCCGGGTGCCAGGCCGGCAACCGCATCGGCGGCTGGACGCTCACCCACTACTTCCAACCCCTCCGCCCGACACACCCGCAAGCCTCGCCGCCGGCCCAGCCGACGTGCCCGCACGACGGCGCGAGCTGACCAGGCCCGCTCGCCGCTCGCCGATCACCGAACGCACGGACCGCGGCCAGGAGGAGCCGTACGCACCCGCTGGTCGGCGAGCTGATCAAGATGCCGTACCGGCTGACGTACTTCAGGGGGGAACAGGGCACGCCCAGGATCGCCTGGCACCCGGAAGGCGGGGTGCCGCCGGCACTCAGCAGTCCTGTAAGCGGCGCCGATCAGTCTGACTGTGACTGCCTGTCATACGCAGAGATCACGACCTGCGCTCGCAGGGAGGGGACCGACGTCGTGAGCGACGGCTGGTCTTCGCTGTGGAGTACGAGGACCCGACCGGCAGTGCACGGCTGCCGGCCGACATCTCACGCGCCGGTATGGAAGCGGTCGTTTTGGACCCCGACTCTTAGCCCGAACACCCGCCGAAGCGGTCCCTACGCCAGGACGCTGAGCAGCCCGGATGGCCCGTGGGAATACGCCTCGTCAGCCAGGATCCGGTCGGTCGGCGTCGTGGCCTGCCCGTCCCGGGCCGGGGCGTGAGGATGACGTCCAGCACTGCTGTCTGGAACATCGTGCAGTCCTTGACGTTCCCCGGCGCCAGGACGATCGACAGCGGCAGGCCGTGTCCGTAGACGGCCAGGTGGACTTCTCTATGCGGGCTCCGACGGCGTTCTGGTGAGCGCCGCTGATGGTGGGGCCCACCGGCACCGTCCACTCGATCCTGCCACCACGTCATCGCGGACCTGCACGTGCCCGAGCCGTCTGAGCCATGTGCCACGTGCCACGTGCCATGGGAATGCTCCCGCTGGGTGCGAACGCGAGGCCAACCAGCCCCTCCTCAGCAGCGAGACCCAGTGCCACCCAAAGCGTCAGGCGAAGTAACCAGTCGCCACAAGCTGCTTGACCGTCCTTGACCGCCGGCCCACGGCGACCCAACAGCTGACACCGCACGCCACACCTAAACCCGTCACTCGAGCAACCCGTCAGCGCCGTGATCTTCACTCACTCGGGCTGCCAGCCGAACCGGTCATGGGGCATGGGTCACGGGCCATGGTCATGCCTAACCACCCCAGACCGATCCAGCTCCTCCTTCCACAGCGCGGCGGTGTCGCGGCGAGCGCAGGCGCCGGGCGCCTCGTAGATTGGATCGGGCGGGCGGGCCGTGAGCGGCAGGGATGGGCAGGGAGCGCGTGAGGAGACCGGATCTCGATCATGCGGCGCTGTTCGCCGCGACGCCGAGTGCATGCCTGGTCCTCGATCCGGACCTGGTGATCGTGGACGTCAACCGGGCCTACCTCCAGGCAACCGGACGGACTCGGGACGATCTGATCGGCCAGTACGTCTTCCACGCCTTCCCGGACAATCCCGCCGACCCGATGCCGAAGGGGTGCAGAACCTCCACCCCTCGCTGCGCAGGGTTCTGGCTTCCCGGGAGCCCGACACGATGGCGGTCCAGAGGTACGACATCCCCGTCGCCGGCCGGCCGGGGGTGTTCGAGGAGCGCTGGTGGTCCACGATCAACACCCCTGTCCTCGGGCCGGACGGCACGGTCGCGTGGATCATCCACCGGGTGGAAGACGTGACTGCGTTCGTCCACTCCCGCCGGGCCCGTCAGATGCCCGGCGGGCATCTGAGCGAACGGGAGGAGGCGATGGAGGCTGAGCTGTATGTCCGGGCACGCGCGCTGCAACACCTCAACGAGGAGCTGCGCCGCGCCCACGCCCGCGAGCGCCAGGTCGCCGTCACCCTGCAGGAGGCCATGCTCCACTCGCCCGACCTTGCCCGGCACCGCGATATCGCTGTGCGCTACCTCCCCGCCATCGGCTCACTGAATGTCTGCGGCGACTGGTACGACGTCGTCGACCTCCCGGGGGACACCTTCGCCGTCTCTGTCGGCGATGTCGTCGGCCACGGACTGGAAGCCGCCGCCGTCATGGGCATGCTCCGCAGCGCCCTCAGTGCCGCCGCCCGCTCCGTCGACGGCCCCGCCCAGGCACTGACAGTGCTGGGCCTGTACGCCCATTCCGTAGACAAAGCCCTGGCCACCACCGCCGTCCAAGTGCTGATGGACACCGCCGGCCGCCAGATCATCTACAGCAGCGCCGGTCACCCACCGCCGGTCCTGCTGCACGCCGACGGCACCCACCAACTCCTGGACCAAGCCACCGACCCGCCGCTGGGCGCCCGCCCCGAACATGTGCCCCGCCCCCAGGCCCACCTTCCGTACACACCTGGCGACACCCTCGTCCTCTACACCGACGGGCTCATCGAACGCCGTGACGAAGACATCGACGCCAGTGTGGCTCGCCTCGCCGACGCCCTTTCCCACTGCAGCAAGTTGAGCCCGGAACGCCTCGCGGATGCACTGCTGGCACGCCTCGGCGTCAGCGCCGGCGCCCGCGATGACATCGCCCTCGTCATCGTCCGGCTGTAACGCCCGTACGACTTCGGGATCTTGAGAGACGGGCCGTTGGTAAGATCACCTGCCCATGGACGCGAGCGCACGATACGAGATGATTGCCATCCCACCGGGGCAGGTGACGCTGTCGGACCGGCGAACGCAGCGCAGCTGGTCGGTCGAGGTTGCGCCTTACCAGCTCGCGGCGTTCCCGATCACCCAGGCGCGATACGCACAGGTCACCGGCCGGCGGCCGAGCGCCGCCCAAGGTGACCGCTTGCCCGTCGAGGGCGTTTCGTGGCTGGACGCCGTCCGGTTCTGCAACGCCCTGTCCCAGCAGGACGGGTTGACGCCCGCGTATCGCCTCCACGCCGACGTCGAGGGTATCGAGCGGGACGCATCCGCTGACGGGTACCGGCTACCGACCGAGGCCGAGTGGGAGCACGCATGTCGTGCCGGTACGGCCGGTGCGCGGTACGGGCAGCTCGACGAGATCGCTTGGCATCGCGGCAACTCGCACGAGCGGATTCACGACGTGGGCGGCAAGCAGCCCAACGCATGGGGCCTGTACGACATGCTGGGCAATGTCTGGGAGTGGTGCTGGGACATCTACGATGCCGAGGTCTACGGCACCTATCGGGTGCTGCGTGGCGGTGGCTGGTTCGACGAGCCGTGGAGCTGCCGGGCCTCGGTGCGGCGCCGCAGCCACCCGACCTTCCAGATCGACGACGTGGGATTCCGCATCGCGCGTTCCATCGCGTGCTGATGGGCGGGCCGGCTCTCCGTGACGAGGGTCGCTTCCCGTTCGCCAGCGCTTCCAGGTCGGCCGGCACCTCGCCGTGCAGTGTGCGCGGAGGGCGGACGGGGCCCTCGCCACAGTGCCCTGAGCTGACCTGACCTGACCAACTCGGCCAACAACCCCGGCCGGAACACTACGATCGCGGCATGTCCACATCCTCACTCCTGCTGGCCAGCAGGATCCCCTCCGATTCGCCGATCCTGGATTTCGACATCGTCGTCGTCGGCGGAAGTCCGCTCCTTGTCTGCACCGACTTCAGCGGTGACGTCTTCAGCTGGGATCCGCTGCGCGATCAGTGGGCCGGGCATCGGCTCGACATGCCGTGGCGGCCGGAGGACGAGTACGAGTTCAGCGACATCCTCACGATCGGTGCCGCGGTCGTCGACGGGCGGGTCGTGGTGGGCGGGGGAGGCGACCACCAGCCGTTCGCGCAGTGGGATCTGGCGAGCGGTGCCGTACGGACGTACGCCCGCTACGAGCACGGCGGGGTGGCCTCCACGACCACGATGGAGCTCGACGGCCGGACGCTGTTCCTCAGCGGCTGCACCGGCCCCGCCGTACATCTGTGGGACGCCTCGAAAAGCGACCCCGATCCCGCGGCCGACGAGGTGGAGCTGGCCGGGCACGGCGACGGCGTCGGCGGTGTCACCGCGGGCCGGCTGTGGGACCGGCCGGTTGTGGTGTCCGGCGCCTATGACGGCAGCGTGCTGGTGTGGGACATCGGAGCTGAAGAGCCGTTGACCCAATTCGACGACCTCGACTTCGTGGTTCGCGGAGTGGGACTTGTGACTGTGGACGGCCACGCGCGCGTGGTGGCCGCCGGGGGCCGGGCGCTTGTCATGGGCGATCCCGACACCGGTGCATGGGAAGCGCCGTTCGCCGTGCCGGGGGACGCTATCGAGTGCATGGACGTCGGTGTCGTCGACGGGTTGCCGGTGGCGGTGACCGGCGGTGAGGACGGCACGGTGTGCGTGTGGGATCTTGCGGGCCGGAGGCTGCTCGGGGTGCCGCTCACCGAGCACGAGAAAGAGGTCTTCGCCGTCCGTATCACCCACTTCGACGGCCGTCCCGTCGCCGTCACCGCGGGCCGGGACCGCCGTATGCGGCTGTGGGACCTTCGGGCGTTGCTCAGTACGTGAGTCGGCGGGACCGCGCGGTCTGCTCGTCGCTCGGTCACAGACCAAGCAGACCAACGATCTGATGATCTGACAGAGATGACCGAAGGGCCTGTCTGGCAAAGAGCAACGGCTGGCTGAGCCTCGGCAGAGGCAAAAAGGTCTTGCTGCAGTGATAGTGGGGCCGCGAAGCTGGGTCCGTGCCAGGGCAGAGGAAGCGGAAGAGGCAGCGACAGCAGCAGGGGATGCGTCAGGGGGATGCCGATCGCTTGGCCGCTGACGCGGGACGCTGGGAAGTGGTCTTCGAGACTCAGGACGTGTCGGAATGGCGAACCCAGGTGCGCCGACTGCGTGCCGAGCGCAACCAGATCGACTGGTCGATGGCCCGAATGGACACACTGTGCGGGCGCTTGGTGCATCCGACCACCTATCGGTTGAGTGTGTTCGTGCCGGGCTCCGCGCCTGCCCCCACCAAGGGCAACCCCGGTAATTGATTACGTAATTGATCACGTGGCGGGCAGCGGAGAGCTGACGGATGTCGCACGGGAACGGAGTCTTTCCTCCAGCGCCGCCGCTGCCAACGTTCGCCCTGTTGCGGGGCGGGTAACCGGTTGGTAACCGTCGACGGTGCGTGGATACTGTCGCGGTGTTCTCAGACGCTGACGCTGCCGCGCTGTATGACCTGCTGAATCCGTGGGACCCCGAGCTCTGGCCCGGTGATGGCTTCTACGACGAACTGGTCATGGCCGCCGACTCGGTTCTGGATGTCGGCTGCGGGACCGGCTCCATGCTGCACCGTACGCGCGAGCAGGGCCACACCGGACGTCTCGTCGGCCTCGACCCGGACGGTGCCGCGCTGGCCCGGGCCCGGCGTCGTACCGACATCGAGTGGGTCGAGGGCACCGCGGCGGACGCGGGGTGGGATACCGAATTCGATCTCGCGACGATGGCCGGTCACGCATTTCAATGCCTTGTCACCGACGACGACTTGCGCGCCTCACTCGCGGCGATCCATGCAGCGTTGCGCGAGGGTGGCCGCTTCGCGTTCGAGACGCGCCACCCGCAGGCGCGTGCCTGGGAGGGCTGGAACCCGTCGAGGGTATCCGAGATCGCCGACAAGGCCGGCCGCGCCCTGCGCATCTGGCACGAGACCGAGTCCGTCGCCGACGACGTCGTCACCTTCACCGAAACGACGGCCGAGCCTGACGGCAGCGTCCTCCGCGTCGACCGCACGAGCCTGCGCTTCCTCGACGTTGTGAGGCTCGACGCGTTCCTCGTCGGCGCGGGCTTCGAGACCGAGGCCCGGTACGGTGACTGGCACCGCGGACCGGTCACCGATACGAGCCGGGAGATCATCACGATCGCCCGCCGGAAATAGCCCCACCGGGCATCGGGCCGCAGCCATGAGGCCCGGAGCCTGCACCCCGTCCGTCGGCATGTGGCCCGCGATCATGTGGGCGTCAGGTCGACCGACGTGGGCGTGGCAGCGGCCGGCGTTCATCGTCGATGACGTGCCGCACAGGGGTGCCTGCTCTCCGCCTGCACGGTGGGTGGTTCACCCCACGCGTCGCCTGACAAGATCTGCTGAGCCCGATACACGTATCATGATCATCGAATCGAGGATCTGGAGCGATTCACAGTCCCTCGCCGACACCAACCGCGACCCGGTACGGCACCACACCGGACGGGCCCAACAGATCGTCTCCACGGCTACGTCGGCGGAGCTGAACCTCGCCGACATCTGGGCCGCGGCATCGGCCCCGACGTTACGGCTGGCCCGCGCCGCATCCAGAAGCTCGTCGGACGCAGGCCCGACCGTGCGACCCATCACAACCCGACCACGGCTTACGGCCGTAGAACACCAAGGAACGTCATGCCCCCCTCAACACCGCAGCCGCACAACAAGATCGTTGGCAATGTCCCTCGTCCTGCGAAGCCCGACTACAGCAACGTCTTCATCGAACCGGTCTACGAAAACAGCTTCCCCGAAGTCGACCTGGAGGACGATCTCGACGTGCCTGCCATCTCCCGCTTCGAATACTGACAATCTTGGGCACGGAGCGGCAGCTCACGGCCCACCTCCGCCTGCGCGGAGGGCACGCATCTTGGCCGAAGCGCAGGCGTCCGGCGGACGGTTCACCTCCGCTCGCGTGGAGACTGCACGTAATGGCGAGAGCAGCAGCGTCTCAGCCTGCAGTTCGAGCCGGGAGGCTATTCGGGGAGCCAGGGCGTCGGGCAATGCGATGCCGGCCTCGTGGTACTCCTCGGCAAGGTAGTCATCAAACTCCTCGGGGTGGGATTCCCCCAGCCGCTGGACCGCAATCCGACCGACCTCGCCCCGGCGGCGTTCTGCTGCAGATTCCTTGCGTCGCTTCGCCCGCTGCTCCGGCGTTTCGGAAGTGTGGCGACGGCGAGGATTTGCGGCCTCTGCTTCGTACTTACGTTGCCGCAGCGAACTGTGCGCAATGGTGGCTCTTTTCCGTCATTCGTCCGTCGCCGGGATTGTTCTTCCTCTGAGCGAACTGTCGGTCAAGGGCCGTGATCTAGGCCCATTCGTCGAGCAGGGTGCGGTGGAAGCATTCGACTTTGCCGTTGGTCTGTGGCCGGTAGGCGCGGGTGAATTTGCCGGTCGCGCCGAGGTCGGTCAGGGCCGGTTTCCAGGCCAGGTCTTTGCGGTAGGACCAGTCGTTGTCGGGCAGGTCGCGTTCGATGCGGGTGATGCCGTGGGGTGCGGAAGAACGCGGCGGCGCGGGTGAGGAAGTCCACGCAGGTGGCGACCTTCTCATCCGTGTGGATCTCGGTGTAGGTCGGGCGGGAGTGGCCGTCGTGGCATGCGCGTTCGGCTCGTTACGCTTCGAGCCACGCTTCCTGCATGACCGAGGTGGCCTCTTCGGTGTGCCGGACACGGAACAGAGACATGGCGCGGCCGTCGTGGTTGAGGGGGCGACGCGTTCGAGGGCGAGTTGGGCCGGCGCATCCCGGGGGAAGATGTAGTCGGGCTCGTCGAGGTGGATGCCTGCTTCCGTCAGGGCCTCACTGGTGATGCCGAACGCGTCGATAACGGCTTGCGGTTCTCCTTCCACGTACCAGTCGTCTTCTTGAGCGTGCCGGCCAGACGCCAGGAGCTTTGTACCGCTGGGGTGGAAGATCGCCCAGGCGCCATGGGCGGTGTTGTCGTCGATGGTGCACGCAGCGGTGATCACCGCGTCGGGGAGTTTCTTGTGGAGTTCTTCCGTCAACTCCAGGACGGGGAAGTCGTCCGCGGTGTGTCCAAGAGCGGGGTCGATTATCTCCCTCACGCTGCCCCAGCATCCGACGCGGACCAGTTCCAGGTCGGCTCGGGTGCCGGCGGCTACGTCAGCGGTCGCGGGGACAGTTCCCAGGTCTTCGAGGATCGTGTCGACGGTGCCTAAGCATTCTGCGAATTGGCGGGCCACGGCTGGGTCATGAGCGGGGAGATCGGCCGCGTCCGTGGGGGATCCGGGGTGGACGATGGTGAGGCTGTATTCGCCGTAGCGGAGAACACCCGCGTCCGCGGGAAGTCCCAGAAGGAGGATTCCGTCGTGCCCGTCCCACTAAAGGGGCGCGAGGGCAGGCCCCGACAGACAGAGGGCCCCCACCAACGGGGTGAGGACCCTCCGGCTGCACCCGGGTTCGGTCAGGCGCAGCCGATATAGGCGACGTAGATCCCCACGCCGGTGGTGCCGCTGGCACGTCTGGGGTCGCCAGGCACGGACAATGAGGAACTTCAGGCCGAAGCGTTGGTCGGACAACCCGCGGCTGAACGTGGCTGGCCGCACAGCAGGATGCGTTCCCCAGTGGGAGCGGGAGCCCGGCGGCGGCTGGGACTTCACTGTCGACTCCCTTGACCGGCCGGAGGAACTGAGCCGGGCACGGCTCGCCTCCTGAGAGGAGGCGAGGAAGGCCGAGGACAGCCCGTTCCTGTCGGTCGCGGCCTGGTTACTTCGGCGAGGTGCAGAGTCGCAACGTCGGGACGCTGTGGCAGTGTCGCCCCGAAGTGGACAGACCCCATGTTCGATGGGATCTTCGTGACCGTGCCCTGACACCGATGGGCGCCCACGAATTGGCGGATGCAGAGGAGCACGAGGGGCTGTACGACGATGAGGACGAGGAGTACCGGCCCTTCTGAAATCCGGCGGACGAGATCCAGGCCCTGTTCCTGCGCATGCCGGACAATCACCTGAGCAGCGCCTTGGACCGGTGCACCCGCTGACACCCACCGGCCCCGCGCGGGCGAAGCCGTTGCCCATCTCTCCACCAGGAGCCCCGTATACCCCTTCCTCTTCCCCGGCATGAAGACGCCGGTGTGCCCGTCATCCGAACCGACTTCACCAACCCCGACGGCTGGGAGCGCCTCTTGCAGGCTCTGCTGACGCCCGTAGGGATGAGGGATGCCTTCCAGCAGTCGGACGACGCCACGGACAACTATGACCGTGCCGTGCATTACGTCGGGGAACTGGACCACGACAAGTACCGGGGTACGCGGCCGGGCGATGTGCTCGCCGCGGCCCCGGCAGGTCACGGGCTGGCCTACGGCCATGTCTACCTTGCCGACGCCGTGACGTTCGCTTCGGACGATCTTCCTCTTCTGGGTGTCGACATCGACCCCGAGGAGGAGCGGGTAGAGCCCTTTCGCGTCCCGGCGCTCCATGTAGCCAGCGTCGAGGCCAACGTTCACATCGCCAACATGTTCTTCAGCGAGTTCAACGGCTTCGACTGGGACGACCGCGATCTTCTCGTAGCGGGTCCGGGGACGGACGTGTGGAAGGAGTTCGAGCGGATGGACCGGTACGACGAAGACGAAGGCGACGACGAGCCGGAATAGACCAGAGCGTGGTGTGGCCTGGAGCGGCATGGTGCTGCCGGGGAGGACGGGGCGGGCAAGGGCATGGGCAAGGGGAAGGGGAAGTACCGGTACCTGCTCTCGTGCGAGTCGCTGGGCGAGCCGGAGGCGGAGACCAGCGCGCAGGATGAGGCGGTGTCCGAGCCGGATCCGCGAGTCCTGGTCAGCGCGGCCGGTGCAGTGCCTGCGGATGATGCGGAGCGCGGCGAGATGCCGTAGCCGTCTTCTCCGGCGTGGGCGCATCCGGCGTGGCTTCTGCGGGAGCTTCCGCTTGTCCATGCCATTCAGGGAGTACGGGCCTGAGGGGGCCCAACTGTCTTGTTCATCAACCGATCGATACATGAGCGGCAACAGGTCTATGGGGGGAAGCAGTTCTGCTCACGCGCAGCCGGTCCGGGTGGCGAGCACGGTGGCCAGGGCGCACGGCGCGAGCAGCAGCCCAAAGGCGGCGCCGTAGCCGACGGCGTCGGTCGAGCCGGCGCCCAGGCAGGCGTTGAACAAGGCGGAGGAGACGCCCAACACCATCATCTGGCCCAGATTCTGGGTTGTCTGCATCGCGCTGCTGGCATAGCCCTGACAGCCGGGCGGGCTATGGGTGAGTGACAGCACTGTGAGGGAAGGGGCGTACATACCCATGCCGACGGCCGCGACGGCCATGGCCGATGCGGCGGTGTACGCGGGCGTTGAGGGAAGCGTCCCGGCGACCGCGAGCGCCACTGCCACCGCCTGCACCAGCGCACCGGCCACGACCAGGCGGTGCCGGGGGCAGTGCTCCAGTAGCCGCCCCTGCACCAAGGAGGAGCCTGCCCAGGCCACGGCAGCACCCGTGAAGGCCAGGTCGATCACCATGGGAGGCGCGTCCCGTTCGGTGGCCAACAACAGGGGCACGTACGCCTCCAGCGTGAAGAACACCCCTGAACCCAGGCCGCGCAGCAGAACTGTGGCCGGCAGGCCGTGTGCGGCACGCCAGGTGCCCGGCGGTAGCAGCCGTGACGCGAACGCCGCCAGCAAGGCGAACCCGCCCGCGGTGAACAGCAGGTGGCGCATGTTCCAGCCCGAGACGCCGTACTGCCCCAACGCCGCACCCAGGCTTACGGCTGTCGCAACCATCAGCGCAGGGCGCGGCGGCCTGTCTTCCGACGGGGCGGGGGCGGCCGCCCAGGAAGGGCTGAACTCCATCACCCGCTGCCGTATGCCGGCCGTCATGGCCGCTGCTGCCTTGGCTGTTCTCTGTCTCTCCGGATGCACCACCGACTTCCCGCCTGAGCAGCAAAAGCGGCTGGACAAAGCCGCCGGAGCCGCCGGCTTGGCCGCCGCTGGCGCGGCACACGTATGACGCCATCGCGCCCGCCGTCGACCACATCAAGCAGGGCCGGCCCCCGCAGACCCTCCCCCAGGCGGTCGTCGATGACGCGGTCGCCTCCGCCCCCTCAGCCACCCTCGCGGGCAAGAGCTGACCCCGCCCCGCCCGCGGGGGCTACATCCGCCCCCGCCCGAGCCACTTCGACCGCAGCAGGAGGCGAGAGAGGAATGCGCGTTGCCGCCGACCACCAGGGCCCCTGCACCCTTGTCGGCCCGCTCTCGCATCGAGCTCATGGGAGGCAGCCTGTTGATGAGCCCCAGCCCCGGCATTCCACCAGCGCCCTCACACCGCCTCGCTGCTCTCCCGGAGGCGGCCGCGCTCGCCGCAGCCGCGCCCGTGGGGGTCCTAGAGGCCATCAACTTGGTCGTGCCCGACGGACTGCTGATCCCCAATTGCCGTTTGTGACGCCGAAGCTACGGCCGCGGCCGGCCTGACCATCGGCGCGTACGACTCAAGGCCCGATGTTTGGGAGTGCCGACGGTGCACCGGTGGACGCTTCAGTGTCGCGCAGACCCACGCAGTCCAGCGCCCAGAAGGTGTCGGAGTAGACCAGGGTGCCAGTCATCCAGGGTTCGTGTGCTGCCAGCCGGACTACCTGGAATGCAGGGCCCGGGATGCGTAGCGACGGCGAGCGGAAGCCCATTTTGTCGGCGCGTTCGAAGCCGCGCGTTGCGTAGTAGTGCGGCGAGCCTTCGAGGAAGACCAGTGGCGCGTGTTGGGCATCGGCTGCTGCGAGGGCGTGCTCGATGAGTCGGGTGCCGATGCCCTGGTTCTGGAATTGCGGGAGCACGCCCAGCGGTGACAGGACCAGGACGTCCACGATCCGGCGCGGGGCATCGAGTCGGCCGGCGCTCAGCAGGACGTGCCCAACCACCTGTCCTTCGATCGTGGCGACGAACGACATCGGCGCCAGGGGCGCTGCCGCGCTGCGAAGGGCGTCCACGAGAGCCGGTACATGCTCATCGCCCTCGAACGCGGCAAGGTGGAGCGCGTGTACTGCCGGATGGTCGTCACCGTGCTCCTGCCGGATCGACAACCCTGCACTACGTGGATCTGCTCTGGTGTCGTCTCTGGTCACGGCCGCGAGAGTAGAGGGCACCGCAGTACCCGTGCCATCCGATTTGGACCGCAGGTCCGAACCTGCCCATCCAGGAAAGAAGAGGTTCGGACCATCTGCGAACTGGAGTCATGGAATCGGTTGTCACCGACGAAGCCAGCCGGTGGAGCCAGATCAACTTCTTATGTCTGTGGAGCCACTTCGCCTCTCCATGGTGGAGCCACACAAGTGCTTACGAACACGTCTACCGTTGCTGGTCCATGGGCCGATCCTCTCCTGCCGACAGGCTGTACGTACCCCAAGGCCGGGCGCGCGGACGCCGATCGTCGAGCGTCTCCGACAGCGAGGGTGACGCTCAACGATCGCCGCGCTGTTCGAGCTGACGCCGCCGCTGAACTCCGACGCGGACGAGGCATGGCGGGCGAGGCTGGTCACCCGGTTCGGCACGGTGCGGCCGTTCTTGAAGCTGCTGGTCAAGGTCGTGGACTTCGGTGCCACCCCGGAAGGGCTGCCCGTCCTCAACGCGCTGAAGTGGCTGCCGGACCTGATGGGCCGGAAGAAGGTCAGCCCCCAGGAGATCGACACCGGCTTGCTCGTGGGGTCGTGGCGGCGCCTGGTCCTCGCGGTCCCGCACCTGGAGCCGGGCACGGTGGTTTGGAAGGCGTACGTATTCTGCGTGCTGGAGCAGTTCTACCGCATGCTGCGCTGACGAGACGTGTTCGCGAAGAACTCCTCCAAGGGGGGCGCCCCGAGGGCGAAGCTCCTGGCCGGGGAGGCATGGGAGCAGGCCAAACCCACTGTGCTGGCCTCCCTCGGCCTGCCCGCGGCGGCCGACGAGCACCTGGCGGCGCGGGCCGCGCTGCTGGACGGCACCTACCGCGAGGTGGCCGGACGTCTGCCGGACAACGCGCAGATCGTCTTGGACGACGACGGCCGACTGCACTTCGCCGCCCTGGAGCCGGAGCCTGAAACGGCGTCGCTGCTGGACCTACGGGCGGCGGTGAACGCGATGCTGCCGTGCGTGGACCTGCCGGACGTGCGGTTGGAGGTGTTCTCCTGGACCGGCCAGGCGTTCAGTTCGGTCACCGGCAGCGAGGCCAGATTGAAGGACCTGCACGTCACGAGCGCGGCGCTGCTGGTCGCTCACGGCTGCAACGTGGGATACACCCCGGTCATCGGCGGCGTCGCCGCGCTGAAGTACGGGTGGCTGTCCCGCGTCGACCAGTCGTACCTGCGGCTGGCGACCTATTGGGCGGCGAGTGCCACGCTGATCCAGACCTAGGCGTCGATCCCGCTCGCGCAGGCGTGGGGCGGCTGGCTGGTGGCCTCGGTGGACGGGATGCGGTTCGTCGTGCCGGTACCGAGTGCGTACGCCAGGCCGACCCCGAAGTACTGCGGCCGTCAGGGCGGCGCGACCTGGCTCAACACGATCAACGACCAGGCGGCTGGGCGCCAAGACCCTGCGCATCCTGCGCTTGGCCGACGAACCCGGCTACCGCCGACAGATCAAGGTCCAGGCGAACCTCCAGGAAGGTCGTCACGCGCTCGCGCGGAAGATCTTCCACGGCCGGACCGGTCAGCTCTATCAGCGCTACCAGGACGGCATGGAGGACCAGATCGGCGCCCTCGGCTTGGTCCTCAACGCCCTTGTCCTGTTCAACACCCGGTACATGGACGCCGCCGTCACCCAGCTACGTGCCGACGGCTTCGAGGTGCGCGACGAGGACGTGTCCCGCCTCTCGTCGTTCGCGCGGCATCACATCAACGTGCTGGGCCGGTACTCCTTCCAGCTCCCCGATCTGCCCGGTGGCCTGTGGCCCCTGCGTGATCCGGCTGCGGTCGATGAGGAGTGAGGCTCAGCCCAGGACCGGGCCGAGATCGGCGGACGGGTCCGCCGAGACAGAACCGTTGGCGCCCCTTGTTCTCTTCAGCTGGCGGCCGAAGTCTCATCCGCGCTCGCGGAGGTACGCCTCCAGCTCGGCGGCCCCGGTCAGCATCGCCCGCCCGCGGGCGGACAGTCGGCCGCGCCAGTCGCACAGTGCGGCCTCCAGCGGCTCCAGCCCGCCGGCCGTCCGCACCTGGGCGATCAGCGGGGCGATCTGCTCCAGCAGGTAGCCGCCCCGCCTGAGCTGGTGGGCCAGCCGGGCGTCCCGTACGTCGGCCTCGTCGTAGACGCGGTACCCGGTCAGCGGGTCGCGGCGCGGGCGCACCAGCCCGGCATGCTCCCATTTGCGCAGCGTCGCGGGCCGGATTCCGAGCTTCCCTGCGAGCGGACCGATGAACGTGCTGCCGGGCCCGGACACCGCGGCTGGCTCGGACCCCACACCGGGCTCGGACGCCGTGGTGGGCTCCAGGTCGCGGAGGGCGCTCTCCACGGCCTGGAGGGTCCGGCGGTCGTCGAGGAGCTGGGCGTGGCTCTGGTCGATGAGGCGGAACGCCTCCTCGGCCGCGCCCTCGTTCACCGCCCGCATGATCGACGTCGCCGTCTGGTGGCCGTGGCCGGGCATCAGGGCAAGAAACGCGCGCAGGGCCCCCGCGTGCAGCGAGGTATAGGTGCGGTAGCCGTGGGGTGTGCGACCGGCGGCCGGAAGGATGCCGGCCTCCTCGTAGTTCCTGATCGCTTGCGTGGACAGACCGTGCTCGCGCGCCAGATCAACCGGCCTGAGCCGCTCGCCATTTTGAAGGTTTCGTCCCATGGGCCTGCCGATATCGTGGAGAAGTTTCAACCGAGGGTTCAACGATACCGTTGAAGGCATGGCTACTGACATCAAGGACACCGCCCATACCGTCGAGGCCGCCGCCGTCATGAAGCTGCTTCCGGCCCGGCCGCGGCTGCTCGCCCTGGGCGAGCCCACCCACGGCGAGGACACTCTGCTCGACGTGCGCAACGAGCTCTTCCGCCAGCTCGTCGAGCAGGAGGGCTACCGGACGATCGCGATCGAGAGCGATTGCATGATGGGCCTGGTCGTGGACGAGTACGTCACCTCGGGCACGGGCACCCTCGACGAGGTCATGGAGCGCGGATTCAGCCACGGGTTCGGTGCGTCCGCGGCCAACCGCGAACTCGTGCGTT
This sequence comes from Streptomyces inhibens, assembly GCF_003389455.1. Classification (GTDB taxonomy): domain Bacteria; phylum Actinomycetota; class Actinomycetes; order Streptomycetales; family Streptomycetaceae; genus Streptomyces; species Streptomyces inhibens. The sequence continues at coordinate 129,451 of NZ_QUAC01000014.1, forward strand.
GGATACGGGCGTACAACGACGGTCGGCCCGCGTCCGAGTGGCTCCGCTTCGCCGGTTTCGACGGCCCGCTGGAGATCACCGGCGCTGCGAGCCCCCGGCAGGCCCTCACCGCGCTCCACGGCTACCTCTCGGCCCAGGTGGAAGCGGACCTGCTCCCCTGCACCGCGGAAACGCTCGACCGCCTGCTCGGCGCCGACGACCCGTGGACCAATCCCGCTGCGATGATGGACCCGGACCGGTCCGTGGGGCAGTCGGCCGAGGCCAGGGAGCTGCGGCTGCTCGCCGACGATCTGGTGGCGCTGCTCGACGCGCAGACGCCGCACCTGATCACGGCGACCTCGCGGGACGACTGGTACCGGGCGCGCCTGTACGGGCGCACCGCCATCGGCCTGCTGCGCTACCACTTCTGGATGGCCGACACCTCACCGAGCCGTATGACGCGGCTGGTGGGCCTGCGGGACCAGATGATGGCCGACAACCTCCTCGCCCTCGCCGAACGGGGCCCGGCACTGGTCCATGCCCACAACGGCCATCTCCAGCGGGACAAGAGCACGATGTGGATGGGCGACATGCCGGTGGAGTGGTGGAGCGCCGGCGCGCTCGTGAACGCCCACCTGGGCGAGGGGTATGCCTTCCTGGCCACGGCCCTCGGCACGATCCGGCACCAGGGAGTGGACACCCCGCCCCCGGACACCGTCGAAGGACTCCTGTACGCGCTCCCGGACGATCGCTACGTCATCGACGCCCCTCGGCTGGCCACCGCCCTCGGCGATACGCCGCCCGCGCCCCGCGTATCCCCCTGGTTCGGCTACTCTCCGCTTGACCCGGCCCACCTGGCGGACAGCGACGGCATCGTGTTCGTCAAGGACGTCCCGCAGAGTTAGTGCCACCATCAGCAGTTCGGCCTGTCGGGGCGCCTCGGATGCGCGGGAGGCGCCCCGGCCGTCAACGGCGAATACGACCGCTCAGCGCCGGGCGCCCCCGGGTGCCGGCAGGCTGGTGACCTCCGCGATGGCCTCCGGCGACGGCTTGAAGTACCGCTTACGTTTTCCGGCTTGCGATGCCTCGACTTGGGCATGAGGATCAGCAGGCTCGCTCCGGCCTCCCCGAGGTGGGTCAGGCCGGAGTGCCCCCACTCGTGTAGGTCCCAGCCGGTGCCCTGCCCGGCGGACGCGGTGTGGTGGTCCAGCAGCACGCGGGCCTGCCCGTACGACAGCCGGGCCGGCCCGGTGTCCGGGCACACATCCCGCGGCGAGACGACCTTGCCCGGTCCCGGGCGGCGGTGGGTGACGAACACCGGCCGCGGGTGCGGTTGTTGATCAGGCGGGGCAGCAGCCGCGCGGTGCCGGCGTCCCAGTGGACCGTCTACAGCACGAAGTCCTTACGCGCCCGACCGCCCCGGCGCCGCGCGGCCGCCCCCCCCCGTCGCCTTCACCGGCGCTCGGCGCTCGGCGCCCGGCGCCTGGCCAGGTCCAGCTCCTCGATGATGACGCCCAGGATCTCCTCCGCCCGGGCGCAGGTCTCGTAGAGCATCCGCTACTGCTTCACCGCATCCGTCCCGCGCGAGGGGCTGCGGCTCTTGCGCGCCCCGGACGCGGTCGACCTGGACGACGATTACGACGGCCGCGAGGAGTGAGTGCGCTACGGCTGGGGCGGGAGCAGGGTAGTCCTGACGTTGCGGTCCAGGTACAGGCTGAAGGGTGCCGCCAGGGCCTCGCCCGCGGTCTCGGCCGGCCACTGGTCGTCACCGGCTTCGCCGCAGCGCACATACAGATGCCCGTCGAGTCCAGGAGCAATGCGGCCCGGCCAAGGCGCTCGCGGACAGGATCGGCGAAGGCGAGCTGCCCGGCATCTCATGCGTTGCATACGGCCTTGTGGACCGTGGGCAACTTGTGCGCCACCAGCGGCCAGGCGTACCCGGGACCGGGAAGCCGCGCGATACGGAAGCTCGCCCAGGTGTCGGCGTCGTTGCTGCCCTCGGGCTATCCGCAGTCGCGGGCCAGGTCGGCCCAGCGGTTGGCGTGATCACGGCGTCGGAGCCGTCCTGGCGCCCCGTTCACCGGGCTGAGCCCGCGCCCCTTCGGCCCGGGAGTCCTGGCTCAGACACCAGGAGGCAAGCAACCCATCAGAGGCTTTCGGTGGTGCTGTCACGGCTGGGTGCCTGCTGGGGCAGGGTCTTGTCGAGGTGCCGGTGGATGGTGGGGCGGGTGACGCCGAATTCGTCGGCTGACGTGCGCCGACGGCCGGGAGACGCAGGTCACATTCGTGCATGTCACAGGGGGTCGGGCTACCTCGTCTCAGGGGGTGTAGCCACTGACGACCGCAGAGGAGCACACCATGGACGCGCGACTGAACTACGCCACCGGCCCGACCGCCCCCAAGGCCTTCAAGTACTTGATGTCGGCGGGCAAGGCGCTCAAGGACGGGCCGCTGCCGGCCGCGACGCAGGAGCTGGTGGCGCTGCGCGTGAGCCAGATCAACGGCTGCGCCGTCTGCATCGACATGCACACCAAGGAGGCCGCCGCTGCCGGCGAGACCTCGGTGCGGCTGAACCTGGTGGCGGCGTGGCGGGAGGCCACGGTCTTCACCGAGGCCGAGCGTGCCGCGCTGGAGCTGGCGGAGCAGGGGACCCGGGTCGCGGATGCGGCCGGTGGGGTCAGCGACGAGGTGTGGGCGTATGCCGCCAAGCACTACGACGAGGAGCAGCTCACCGCCCTGGTGGTCCTGGTCTCCTTCATGAACATGGTGAACCGGCTGAACATCATCACCCAGCAGCCGGCCGGCAACTACGAGCCCGGGCAGTTCCACTGAACGGCATCGGCGATCGGCCCGGGGTCCGGCTGCGGGCCACCGGGCCCCGGGCCAGGGGGCGTTACTCTGGCCCGCCGGTGGTCCGGATGATCACCAGAAGATGTCCGCGCCGGCGCGTACGGCCGGGTGGGAGGGCTTCAAGGGGAGGGGATTCGGCGTGAGCAAGGTCGAGGAGTTCGAGGAGCTGCGGCCGCTGCTGTTTTCGATTGCCTATCGGATTCTGGGCAGTGTGGGTGAGGCCGAGGACGCGGTGCAGGAGACATGGCTGCGCTTTGACGGCTCGGCGACCCGGCCCACGTCGACCAAGGCTTTTCTGTCGGCCGCGGTGACGCGGATCTCGATCGATGTGCTGCGCTCCGCGCGGGTGCGGCGGGAGGAGTACGTGGGCCCGTGGTTTCCCGAGCCGCTGCTCGCCGACCCTTATGAGGATCCGGCGCGGTCGGTGGAGCTGGCCGACTCGGTGTCGATGGCGGCGCTGCTGCTGCTGGAGCGGCTCAGCCCGCTGGAGCGGGCGGTGTTTGTGCTGCGGGAGGTGTTCGGCTTCGGGTTCGACGAGGTCGCCGCGGCGGTGGGGCGGTCGGAGGCGGCGTGCCGGCAGTTGCTGGTGCGGGCGCGGCGGCACATGGAGGCCGGGCGGCCGCGCTTCGAGACGGTTCGCAAAGAGCAGGAGGAACTGGCGTCGCGGTTCTTCGACGCCCTCCGCGAAGGCGACGTCGCCGGCCTGCAGGAACTGCTCGCCGCCGACGTATCGATGGTCGGCGACGGCGGCGGCAAGGCCCCGCAGCTGGCCAGGGCCGTCATCGGCGCCGCGAACGTGGCCCGGCTGCTTGCCTCCGTCTTCCCCCGGATGGCCCGGATCGACGTGACGTTCGAGCCGCACGAGGTCAACGGCCAGCCGGGCGCGATCTTCCGCGACCGGGACGGCAAGGTGCTCCACACCCTGGCGCTCGATGTACTCGACGGGCAGATCCAGACGATCCGCTCGGTGATCAACCCCGACAAGCTCGGGCACGTGGGCCCAGTAGCGGACGCCTGGGCAATCCACCGCGAAGTAAGACAGGCACGCCGGCCCACGGAATAACCGCAACAACCGACCGCACCTCGAATCCCCTACAAGCAGCTCAACACCTCCACCGGCAGGAGCACTTCGCCATCCCAGGGGATGAGGCAAGGCAGACGGCTGGGGAACGCCCGGACTCCGTGGGCGTTCCCCAATGCGCGATGCAGGCGTCGAGGTCGGCAGGCAGGTACGCGCCATCGCGGCATGTGGGTGCGATCGTGCGGGGCAGTTGGTCATCGTCTCCAGAACAGGAGGTGAGTGACTCCGCTGGGGCTCGGCACTGACTCAAGGTGGAAGCGGTCGAGCAGGTCGGTGTGGCTCTCCCACAGGCGTTCGCCTCGACCGAGGTCGACGGGCGCGACGGCGATGTGCATCGTGTCGACCAGGTCGGCCTCGATGAACTCGCGGGTGGTGGCAACTCCACCACCGAGGCGCACGTCCCGGCCAGCGGCGGCCTGCTTCGCGCGTGCCAGCGCCTCGGCCGGTGTCGCATTGAGGAAATGGAAGGTGGTGTCAGCCAGGGTGAAGGACGGGCGTTCGTGATGGGTGAGCACGAAGACCGGTGTGTGGAACGGCGGGGTGTCTCCCCACCATCCCTGCCACTCGTGGTTCTCCCAGGGGCCACGTTGGGGGCCGAACTTGTTACGCCCCATGATCTCCGCTCCCCTGTTGCGGGCGTGGTCGCGGGTCAGGTAGTCGTCCAGGCCGCGAGTGCCGCCGGGGTCGGTGCGGTTCACCCAGCTGGCGGTAGCACCCGCCCAGGAGAAAAGGGGGGAGGGGTCTGCGTGTCCAAAGGGCCGGTCCAAGCTCTGCCCCTCGCCGGCACCGAACCCGTCCCGCGACACGTTGAAGCACTGCACCCTCAACAGCTGCGACATGCAGCCGCCTTTGGGAGCCGACAAGCAACTTCTGATTGCAATCAACAACCGGTCGTACTGCACTGCCTTATGGACATGCCGCAACCAGTACGGACCGGTCGGCTGCCCGTGCCGGAGGGGAAATCGGGCTGCCCGACTAACTTGACCGTCGAGCTGCTGGGCGACCGATGGAGTCTGGTCGTGCTGCGGGATGTCATGTTTGGCGGCCACAGGCACTTCCGCGAGCTCCTCACGAATTCGGTCGAGGGCATCGCCTCGAACATCCTTGCCGCCCGCCTGTCGAAGCTCGTGGGCGCCGGCCTGCTCACTCGGCACGACGACCCAAGCCACCGGCAGAAGATCGAATACCGGCTCACCGAAGCAGCGATCGAACTCGTTCCGCTCATGACGCAGCTGGGCGCCTGGGGCTCCCGATGGTTCCCGACATCACCCGAGCTGTCGATCCATGCCCAACTTCTTGCTCGTGGCGGCCCTGATATGGGGGAGAGGTTCATGGACGAGCTCCGCGCCATGCACCTCGAAGGCCGTCCGCAACGTGCCGACGGCGTCCTGGCCGAACTCACCCTGGCCTACGAACGCGCCGCTTCCACAAGCTAGTTGTCACGATCGCGGATCGGCTGGTTTGCTCGACCAGCCAACTCTGTCTTCGCGGCTTTATGCCGCGTAGTGCGGCTTGTCGGCACCCTTCAGGACTGCCCGGTGATCGCCCGAACGGGACAGCCGGGACTGACGTGATGCCCGCACCCCGACTCCGCGACCCGCACCGCCGACGCTGACCACCGACTGGTAGGAGTCGTTGATCGAGAGATCCTTGTTTGGCCCGCTGCCGGTGGCGGGACGCGATGGTGCCCTACGCAGGGGGGGCGCGGGCTGTGGTCGGTCAAGCGCGGTACCTACCGCAACCAGCCGCTCGGCGGCCCGCATGACGCGGTCGCCGACCGCCGACTCCTGCTTGCGAAGGTCGAACAGACTGCCGCGACGGCATCCGTCGCTGGCTGGTGATCACTCCCCTCCCGCCAGGATGGCCGTGTTTCACAGGAGTTCGCCCGTGAAACACCACGCCGCCCGCCGATCATGCTGCGGGTTCTCTGGTCCTCGCCAAGGCGCGACCCAGGGCTCCGCCACCCACCGAGGTCCTCATAGGCACTCGCTGTCAAAACTTCCGACAGCAACACCGGTTCTCTGTTCCGTTCCCACCCGGACCCCAATCCCGGGCAGGGTCCGTTCCGTTGCTCTCCGGCCCGGGCTTCCTCACGTACGGCGCTTCCATGCCTGCCGGTAACTTGCAGCCGGGTGGCAGCCGTCCGCGTCCGTCTGGGCGTCGGCGGACGGCACCGCAATGTCGGCCCGAGACGGGGCGGCGTGAGGACCGGCGAGACTGTCAGCGGTCGACGGTGACGACGATCTTGCCTACTTGGGTGCCTGCCTCCAGGTAGCGGTGGGCTTCGACGATCTCGTCCAGGCCGAAGGTGCGGTCCACGACGGACCGGAATGCACCGGTACGCAGGCCGGAGGAGACGAACGCCTCGGCCCGGCGCAGTCGCTGCTGGTCGGTGGTCGTCTCGAAGAGGGTGTAGGTGCGCATGTTCAGCGCGGGCATGCCGAGCTCGAAACCGGGATAGGGAGTCACCTCGCCGCTGAGCGCCCCGTAGACAAAGAGCGTGCCGCCGGGGGCGACGGCCTTGGCCAGATCCACCACACCGGGGCCCGCGACAGCGTCGAAGACGAATTCGGCGCCCCGCCCTCCGGTCAGGCCGAGCACTCGCGGGGCGATGTCCTCCTCGTCGGTGACGATCACATCGGCCGCACCCGCCTTGAGCAGCGCGTCCTTCTTGGCGCCGGTGCGGGTGGTGGCGATGGGCACCGCCCCGATGCGCCGGGCGATCTGGATCGCGGCCAGGCCCACGCTGCTGGAAGCGGCGGTGAGCACCACCGTGTCTCCGGCCCGCATCCCGCCGACCTCGACCAGCGCCCCGTAGGCCGTCAGGTAGGGCATCCACACCGCCGCGCCGTCGACTGCGTCGAGCCCGTCGGGGCGGTGCACCACTGCGGTCGCGGGGACGAGCGCGTGCTCGGCGTAGACGCCGTAGTCGTTCATCGAGAACGCGGGCACCACGCTGACCGGCTGGCCGACCTCGAATCCCTCCCCCCAGCTCTCGGCTTCTCGCGAGGAAGCGGGACCCCCATCGTGCGTGCCGATGGCCTCGACCACTCCCGAGGCCTCGGCGCCGAGCCGGGCGGGGAACTGCTTGACCGGTTCGATGTACTGGCCGCTGCGGAACAGCACCTCGGCACGGTTGAGGCCGATCGCGTCCACGCGGATCAACAGCTCACCGGGGCCAGGTTCGCCGACCTCCACGTCCTCCAGTCGCAGCACGTCCGGCCCGCCATGTTCGTGGAACCGCACCGTTTTGGCCATCACACATCCCCCTTCTGATCGGTGACGGCGACGCGGAGGACGCGCCGCCGCGCCTCACCCAAGCTGAAAGTACGGTGACTGTCAAACTTTGATGTGCATCGTACTTTGATGGATGTCGTACGATGCTTGCGGGAGGTCAACAGGCGATGGCAGTAGCACGACGAAGTGGGCAGGAACGCATCCCGCCCCACCCGGACATCCAGACGATCGGTCTTCAGCAGGTACTTGAGGCCCTGGTCGACCCAGTACGCCGCCAGATCGTCAGCGAGCTGTACGCCGCCCGCCAGGACCTCGCCTGCGGCACGATCGACCTGCCGGTCAGCAAGTCCACCGCCACCCACCACTTCCACGTGCTGCGCGAGGCGGGCCTCATTCGCCAGTACTACGCCGGCACGTCCCGTATGAACGCTTTGCGGCGCGACGAGATCGACGAAGCCTTCCCGGGACTCCTCCGCGCGCTGGTGGCCCGGCGCGACCGGGAATGAGCCGGGAATGAGCCGCCCACGCCAGGTGGTGTTGACCCTCGGTGGACCCGTCGAGCGGTGGCGACCGTCCTGCACTGGCAACCGACTTTGCGGACGAACGGCGCCGCGCTCGTGGACGGGCGGTGCAAGCCGGACCGGGGAAGCGGCTGGGCGCGCAGGCGGTCACTGATGGCGGCCATGGCGCAGCTTGGGCGTTCTGGGAGCTGAACGGATCGCCTGGCGCGGCTCGTCGAGCCGCCGATGCCTGCATCTGGCGGTCCGTGTCCACCAGTTCGGTCGCCGAGTACCCCGGCATGACCAGCCGTCGAGTTGCTCTCGAATCTCTTCTCGGAGAGAGCTGCGGCCCCGCCGGTGATCCCGCCACCGCCCACCCCGCTACGGAGTCCGATCCGGCAGCAACGGCTCAATCCGCGCCCACTGTGCGCTGGAGGAAGCGACGAACGGTCCCGGCGGCGGGTACTACGGGCGGTGCTGGCATTCGCTCGGCGACTGCCTGGACGGCGGTTTCGGTGCGATGCCGCCGTTCCCCCTGGTCTGGCACGACTTCGACGTGGCCCGGCGGGCGCTCGCCGACGAGCGGCTCTCGGACGGCGAGCCCTACGCCGAGCTCGTAGTCCGCACCGAGGGACTCATCGGGTACGCCCGATAACTCGGCATGAGACGTGTTCGCGCGTGGGCGGCTAGCTGTGCAGCTCCCCGAAAGCCCGCTGCCTCCTGTTCGTCAACATGTGCTCGTGTCTCACGGGATGGTATGTCCGCTCGGACTTCCGGAGCGGGCTTCATTGTTGATACGCGGCTACGTGAAGACGGACCGGGCTGGGGAGGCCCGTCACCCCTCCGTCCCGGAACCTGCATTCCGGGGCTCTGGCGACGGCGGTGTGGGGACGGTCCCAGCCGGGATCGTCGGATCGTTGCCGGTGTTCGGCGGTGTCCCGTAGATGGTGGCGAGTTCGATGGCCAGACGCGCGAGCCATTCCCTTGCTTCTGGGGGGTCGAGGACCTCGATACGCGCTCCCAGTCCGGCCAGTTGCGCCGCCAGAACCTCTGGTGATGGCCCATCTACCTCTATGTCCATCCACTCGTCGGGATGCGGCCGGCCGATCCGCAGCCGGCCGCCGAACAGCCGCTGCAGGATTGCCTCGGCGCCTGGTTCGGCCCGGGCCCGCACGGTCACCGCGTGCATACGGTGCTCCATCCGTGCGGCGAGGGAACGCCAGGCCGTGGCGAGGTCGAAGTCGTCCGGCCGTACGACGGGATCGCCGGTCGCCTCGACGGAGGTGACGCGGCTGAGCCGGAAGATCCGCAAGCCGTGGTCGGTGCCGGCGACGAGGTATCCGACGCCGGCCTTGGACGCGAGGCCGAGCGGGTGGATCGTCCGCTCGCCGGCAGGCTTGCCGGGGCCGGCGTACCCGAGCCGGACCTGTATTCCGTCCACCACGGCACGCTGGAGCGCGTCGAGTTGGGGCTCAGTGGCCGTGACGGCCGTACGGGACCAGTCCGTGCCGTCGGCAACACGGGCGCGCGATGCGGCCTCGGCGTCCGAACGCAAGGTCGCCGGCAGGGCCCGTACCAGCTTGCGCAGTGCCGTTCGCAGCTCGGGCGTGGTGGACGACGGTCCTGCGACGAGGAACAGCGCTCGGATCTCATCGGCAGTCAGCCCGGTGAGGTCGGTACGGGCTCCGCCGATCAGCGACCAGCCGCCGCCCCGCCCGCGCTGCGAGTAGACGGGAATGCCGGCGGTCGCCAGTGCCTCCAGGTCGCGGCGCGCCGTCCGTTCGGCCACCTCCAGCTCCGCTGCCACCTCGGCCACGGTCACCCGCCCACGCGTCTGCAGGAACAGCAGCGTCGCCACCAGACGATCAGCTCTCATGCCGATCATTCTCTTTCAGAAACTGGCCAGAAGATGGCCTATTTGCCTTTCAGGATGGCGTCATGACCGAAACCGAGAACTTCGGCGAGACGCTGACCGCCGTCACCGCCACCAACCCGGACCCCGATCCGCGGCCGGGCTTCATGCAGGCCGTCGGATTGGCCGGGCGCACCATGGCCGCCGTCCGTGTCGACCAGCTTGACGGACCGACGCCCTGTACCGGGTACACCGTCCGGCAGCTGTCCAACCACCTCGTCGCCATCCTGCGCAGGGTTGCCGTTATCGGGCGCGGCGGTGACCCCTTGAGCGTTCCGGCCATCGCGGACGATGTCGCCGACGGCGACCGGGTGAGGGAGTGGGCCGTCGCCGCCCGCGATGTCGAGGCCGTGTGGTCGGATCCCACGATCCTGAGCCGACCGCTGCGCCTGCCGTTCGGCACCCTGCCGGGTGCGGCCGCCGCCGTTGTCTACACCACTGAGTTCACCTTGCACACCTGGGACTTGGCCACCGCGACCGGCCAGCGCCCCTCATGGGACCCGGCGGTGCTGGCGGTCTCCCTTGCGGCCATGCGGCGCGCCGTGCTGGCCGAACCACGCGGCGGCCAGGTGCCGTTCGCCGCGGTGGTGGACGTCGCGCCGGACGCGCCGGACATCGACCGACTCGTGGCGTGGTACGGCCGTAAGCCGTAAGCCGTAAGCCGTAAGCCGTAAGCCGTAAGCCGTAAGCCGTAAGCCGGAAGGCGCGGCAATGACAGCCAATGTGAATGGCCGCAGTACATATCGAAAGGGAAGCTGATCATGATCGTGATTACAGGAGCCACCGGGAACGTCGGGCGACCGCTCGTGGAGGCACTCGCGGCAGCCGGTGAGCAGGTGACGGCGGTGTCCCGAGGGGTCTCGGATGTGGCCGTGCCGGAGGGTGTCCGGCACCGGCAGGCGGACCTTGCCGTCCCCGAGAGCCTTCGGCCCGTATTCGACGGCGCTGACGCGCTGTTCCTGCACGACTCCGGTGCCGGTGCGCATCTGCTGAGCCCTCGGGACATCCTCGACGTCGCGAAAGCCGGCGGAGTCGGACGGATCGTGTTGCTGTCTTCCCAAGGAGTCGTCACCCGACCGCAGTCGGCTTCCCATGGGGGCACGGGGTTGTCCTTCGAGGATGCCGTCCGGCAGTCGGGCATGGACTGGACGGTCCTGCGGCCCGGTGGCTTCGCCTCCAACGCGTACGCATGGGTCGAGTCGGTCCGTGCCCGAAGGACCGTCGCCGCGCCGTTCGGTGACGTCGGCCTGCCGGCCGTCGACCCGTCCGACATTGCCGAGGTCGCCGCCGCAGCCCTGCGCGAGGACGGTCACGCCGGGCGGGTCTACGAGTTGACCGGGCCCGCCCTCAGCACGCCCAGGCAACGAGCCGAGGCGATCGGTGACGCGCTCGGCGAGCCGATCCGGTTCATCGAGCAGACCCGCGACGAAGCCCGTGCGCAGATGCTGCAGTTCATGCCCGAGCCCGTGGTCGAGACCACCCTCGCCATCCTCGGCGAGCCCAACCCCGCCGAGCAGCGCATCAGCCCCGACGTCGAGCAGGTCCTCGGCCGCGCGCCTCGCACCTTTGCCGAGTGGGCGGTGCGGAACATCGCGGCCTTCAAGTGACCCACCTGGTGACCCACCTGGGGTGGCATTTCGCCGGTCCCGCACTCGTACCGGGGCGCTGGTACGGGTGCGAGGCCGCCGGCCGCGCAACCTCTTGGACGCTTCCAGGTCCGCAATCTGAAACCCGGTCACCGACCGCCGGTACCCAACGTGCCCGAAGCTCATGACGGCGCTGATGGACCGTATCCGTGCCGCGCGGCCGGGACCTTTTCCGGACTGAGGAATTGATCATGGGGCGGTCGTCCTGAGCACGCGAGGAAGATGGACGTGGAGGTGCTCGACCTCGACGTCAAGGCCGCGTTCGCGGAGTACTCGGGGCGATCGTGCTTGTTGGCGGCCTTTTTGAACAGGGACTCGGCGCGCTCGTACGACAGCCGGCCGCGGCCGGTGCGGGGGCATGGGGCGGCGGCTGCGGGTGTGCGGAGGCCATGTCGCCGCGACGGTTGACCCTGACGCAGGGGCAACGTCTCAGCATGGTCGGCATGACTACGAGAACCAGTGCGATCGACGTCGCCGGACTGCGCAAGTCGTACGGCGACCATGAGGTGGTCGCCGGAGTCGACCAGAGACTTCACCAACGGACGATCACCGACATGCCGACCGGCGACGACGGGGAGCGGATCGAGAGAGGCGACGGGACGATGCGGCACTTCACGGTCCACCACGACGGCGTCACGATCCCGGTATCCCGCGGCGGCCGGGGACGGCCGCTGGTCCTGTGCCCTGGACTGAACTCGACACAGGCCGACCTGCACGAGCTGACGGAGCTGCTGCGGCGCGACCACGACGTGGTGACCTTCGACCTCAGGGGCCATGGCCTGGCCTCGGCCGCCGACCGGTACTCCTTCGAGGCGTTCCTCAGCGATCTCGTCGCCGTGCTGGCGGAGTTGGGCCGCCTCGACCTGCCCGAGGCGCCCGTGCTCGTGGGCTACTCGCTGGGCGCGGACCTGGCCGTGCACTATGCCTCCGAGTGTCCTGACACCGTCGCCGGGCTTGTCCTCATCGACGGGGCGAACCCGTTGCCCGAACCGTTCATCACAGACGCTGACCTGGCGGAATTCCGTGCGATGGCGGAGGGCCTGGCGACGCGGCAAGAGACCGAGCGAGCCAGGGGCACTGCGCGTCAGGTGTCGCTCACCGCACAGGACATCCACGACCTGAACCTTGAGATCGATGTGGTTCGGTCCGGAATCCTCGACCGGTACGGGAAGATCGACCGCCCCATCAGCATGATCATGTCGACCTCGATCGCCGGCGACAGCGGCGAAGGGCGTGCACCGCGGCACAATCAGCTCTGGCGCGCCGGCATCGAGCGGCTCGTCCGCGAGCGGCCGCACATCTCCACGTCCTGGCTCGACGCCGATCACCGGCTGGCCTTCACCCACGCCCCGGACATCGCGGAGATCATCCGGAGCGCGCACCATCCAGCCGGCAGGCCGACTTCCTGAACAGCTCCTGGGAGACTGGTTCGATGCTGACCATCGGCGAGCTGGCGTCGTACGCCGGAGTGACGGTGCGCGCGGTGCGGCACTATCACGCCAAGGGACTGCTGCCGGAGCCGGAGCGGGACCACTCCGGCTATCGGAGGTACGGCGCCGGCGCCGTGGTCGAGCTGATCAAGATCCGGACCCTCGCCGAGGCCGGGGTCCCGCTGGCGCGCGTGCGGGAGCTGCTCCAGGCCGACGAGGAGGAGTTCGCCGCGGCGGTCGCAGACATCGACAAGAGGCTGCGGGCGGAGATCCGGGAGCGGCAGCGGCACCGCGAGCGGATCGCCCGCCTCGCCGCCGGGGACAACCTGGCACTGCCCCCGGAAGTGGTCGAGTTCCTCGATCGACTGCGGGCGCTCGGGGTCGACGAGCGGATCGTCCAGGTCGAACGCGACGGCTGGATCCCGCTGGCCGCGCACTCACCCGAGCGAGTCCCGGAGTGGATGGCACGCAAGCGGGAGCAGATCGCCGACCCGCAGCTCATCGACTTCTATCTCACCCTGGGCCATGCGCTGGACCGCACCGACGACGACCCACGACTGGTCGAGCTGGCCGACAAACTGGCCGCCTACCTCACGCGGATGGCCGACGAGCAGGGCGAGGACTACGTCGACGATGCCGACATCGCGCCACCGTTCGTCAAGCTGATGGACACCCTGGCGTTCGACACCGCGCCGCCGGCCCGTCGACTGTTCGAACTGCTGACGAAGCGAGGCTGGACCGGTTGGACCAAGCTCAAGCGCGTGGCTCCAATACGGGGTGCGGCCGGAACGCGGCAGGAAGACACTGCGGTGCAGCGTTCTCGGTGTGAGCGGTGACGGCGGGCGGGGGCATGCTGGGCGAGGGCGAGGGCGAGGGCGAGGGCGAGGGCTTCGGCGACGGCTTCGGCGCTGATGTTGACGTGTATGGCCAGGCTGCGGATGTTCTCGTGGCCGCTCAGCGCCATCGGCATCGGAGCAGACCAGCAGCTTGTCCTTTTCCGGACGTTGGAAACGATCACGAGGCGGCCGACTTCAGCACGCGGGTCAGATGGACGTGGAGGTGCTCGACTTCGACCTCGTGGCCGCGTTCGCGCGCAGCTCCTCGCGCCGGGCATCGAGCTGATCGCCCAGGAGCGAGGCCGACAGAGGTGTGTCGATGAATCCGGCAGCGATGAGGTTCACCCGGATTGGCGCCGGTTCGAGCGCCAGGTTTGCGGTGAGGGTGGGCAGAGCCGTGGTGAGGGTGGACACGACGGCCAGGCCGACGCCGGGGCGCCGACCGCCGGTGCCGCCCATGAACGCAGCGTGCCCCAGGCTCGGACCTCGTCGCGGCTGTAGAGGGCGACCCCGAGTGTCATGGCGAGGCGCTGGTCGAATTCGCGGCGGGCGGCAGTGAGGTCAATGGATTCCAAGGGCATGTAGGAGGGGCTGCCGACTGCGACCATCACGTGGTTGACCAGGCCGGGCAGATCCTGGAAGAACTGCTTGAGGCGGTCGGCGTCGGTGGCGTCGAACGCTGCTGTGCCCAGAGGGTGGAGCTCGAACGCAGCTTGCTGGACCTGTTCGGGGTTGCGGCCGACCAGGACCACCCGGCCGCCGCCTGCGCGTACATGGCGGGCGGTTTCGAGTCCGATACCCGCGCTGGCGCCGATCACCACGACAGTCTGGTCGGCGAGGTCAGGCTGGCGTGGCGGTGGGTGCCGGGAACGCTGGGTGGGGCAGTCATGACGAAGCGCCGCCGCCGAGGACAGTCGCGTCACAGTCGTAGTTCCCGGGTATCAGTCTCTGGTCCTATCGTCGCGCTTCAGGCCGCTGTTCGCCTGCCGGCCAACCCAGCTGCCTGCGGTTCCTTGGAACGGGAAGCTGCTCGGTAACCACTGTCTCGGCTGCGACCGCGTCGCGGGCGTCCTCTTGACCCGAGACCCAGGCGGTACCTTCCCGCACCACCAAGACCATGCGCCCCGGTACTCGGAAGCCGCGTTCCACACCTCCCCGGCGGCCGGGGCGGGGCGGCCACCGGCCTTCAACCGAGGTCTACGAGCGCCGCAAACGTCGTCGAGCGCTGCTTCAACCGCCTCAAGCAGTGGCGGGGCATCGCGACCCGATACGACTCGATATGACAAGTACGACCCGATACGACAAGACTGCCGAGTGAGTCCTACAAGGCGGCCGTCACCCTCGCATCACTCCTGCTGTGGGCGCGGCATGTGACGACAGAGCCTGGCGCGCTATGCGTCGTCGAAGCGCAGTACGAAGCGTCGCTGCCAGGGGGTTTCCACAGCGCGACGGTGGTAGTGCCGGCGGACGAACGTTACGGCTTCGTCTGCCGGGACCCCGTCGAGAACGGCCATGCATGCCAGGGCTGTTCCGGTCCGTCCGTGCCCACCGCCGCAGGCGATCTCGACGCGTTCGTTCACTGCCCGGGTCAACGCCTCCTTGAACACATTCCGAGCCTGCCGGCGGTCCTTGGGAAGCCAAAAGTCAGGCCAGCGCAGCCATCGAGCGTCCCACTCGGTGGGTGGAGGCTGCTTGCCGAGTAGATAGATCGCGAAGGATGGCGTCGGTCCTGAGGGAAGGGGGTGACGCAGGCCCCGGCCGCGCACCAGGACGCCTGAGGGGAAGCGCATTACCCCGGGGTCTGTCGAGCTCCAGTTCTCAGCCATTTGACCACTGTATCGATGGTCCATTGACCACTCTATCGATGGTCCATGCGCGGCTGAATCCGTGATGGCAACGCATTGCGTCGGTCGGGCCGGCGGCTACGGCGTTGACCCGGGTAGCGTCGGGCGCAAGTTTCAAGTCCCAGCTGCGGGGCAGCTGTTATGGGCCGGTGGCCTTTTGTCCACGGTCGGCGGTGTCGGGTCCGCCCGGCCCGGCCCGTCCCGGAAGCAGAACCAGGCGTCCCCCTCCCCTGCGCTATTCGATTACGGGTTGATGCCGTCGTACTGCAGCACCCAGTAGGGCGGCTCGTTCAGCTTTCCGTTCCACTGCGACACGATCAGGGTGAGGGACGTGGCGCTTGCGCTGCCGGGGTGGATGTACCCGCCGTAGAGGTACGGGGTCTGTGGCTTGCCCCAGTGGCTCGCCGGCCATGTGTTGTTGCCGACGATCTGCGGAGTGGGGGCGGTCCATGCGGCATCCGGCCGAGGTGCGGTGCGCGTACAGATCGAATAGTCGTCCACGTCGAAGTAGCTCATGCAGTAGGTGTTGCCGATCCGTTTGACGGAGAACTCGCCGATTCTGTTTCCGGACAGGATGGCCGACGGTGCGGCCGATTTAGTCCACTGCCAGGAATTGTTGACGTAGGCCCAATTCTGCTGGGCACCGAAGTTTCCGTCGCGGAAGTCGTTCGGCTGAATGCGGAACAGCTGGATTGCTCCACCATCGCCGGTGTTTACGTGAGTGCCGTTCCAGCGTTTCGAGAAGATGTACAGCCAGCCGTCGGGGTCGATGCCCGCGAACGACCACATTCCATACATGGACTGGTTCGTCCCTTGGGTATCGCCGGGCCAGTGATAGGGGTAGTCGTTCCAGGTCACGCCGTAGTCGTCGGAGTAGGCGACGCCGGACATCAGCGAGCCGTCGTAACCAGCGGGCGGCTCCCACGTGGCGACGGACGTGTACTGGATATAGGTGCGACCGCCGAACTCGATGCAGTCGTTGGGGATTCGGCTGATCTCGTCGCCGTAGCCATTGTTCTGCCTGTGCTGATAGTCGAACAACTGACGGGCGCGGCCGCCGGTGGGCTGCGCCCAGGTGAACGAGATCGGTGTTGCGCCGGAGGAGTCGAAGTTTGCCTGGTTCAGCATCACGGGGGACCCGATGTATTCGTCGGTCTGCTGGATCCCGGTCCACGCGTCACCGAAGACGTAACCCCATGAGCTGTCGTGCTCTCGGTAGTACGGAATGGCCAGGTCGCCGGACCCGAGTCCCTGACTGCTTGCCGAGTCACCAGGCTGGTCACACAACGGCGTACCGCGTTGGAGCAGTCGCGCATTCTTCTTGTTCCCGGTGACAGGCGGCCTGGCGTTGTCGCGGGCGGCTGCCGCGGCAGGAGCGGCGCCGAGCAGCCCTGCGCCCAGGGCAAGGCCCACGCCGGCCTTGAGCGCTGATCGGCGGGTGGCCGGGCGGCGGTCCGGCTGCGATGGGGCGGAGGGGGTAGACGGGGTGGGCATTGATCGATCCTCCATGTGTGTCGGGCTTCGGAACTCGGAGCGTGCCGCTGGGCCGCCCATGCCCGGTTGGGCTCTCCGCCGTGACGAGCGCTTCTTGTACTCGCCCGCTGACGGGACGTCATGGATGTGGGGGAGGGGGTGGTTCGGCGTCAGGGGGTCGCGTCCGAAACGGTGCGGATGTCGGCTGGAACGTCCGTCTTGTTCGTTGCATGTCACGCGCCGCCGTCGCCGCGCTTCTGCTGGAGGCCGTGAATGCGACAGCGCCGCGTGCTTACGCCGCCCTGGTCCGGTTCGCGGACAAGGGCGCCGTATGCGAGGTCGTCCCCCTTGACCGGTCAGGCGGTGTAGCCCTTCGGCGGGATCAGTGTGGCGAGCTGGTCGAAGGAGAGCCAGTAGATCTGGTTGCCGCTGAAGGAGGCGGGGTCGGCTATGAGGACGGTGCGGTTCGCGTCGTCGTAGCCGATGATGGTGAAGTAGTGGTAGATCGTCTGGTCCGAGGGGTAGCCGGGGGGTTGGTTCCCGGGCGGGGCGACGATGTTGGCCACCAGCGGGTAGTTGTGGTCGATGTCCACGACGATGTCGTTCCACAGCAGGTCCCTCTGGGCCTGGGTGGGCGGGTCGTCCGGCATCTCCTTGGTCTCGTACCAACCCGTGCCGAGATTCGCGTTGAGTACGCCGGTGACCTGGCCGATGTGGTCGGTGCCCGCCTCGGTGGTGCCGAGCTGCGCGGCCAGATCGGCCTGGCTGGGCGGGGCGATGCGCGCGGAGAGCGCGATACGTGTCGAGGCCGGGCCGCACCAGTAACCGGTCTCCTGGACCTGGTAGTCGACCTGCAGCGTGTGCGCGTTCGCGGTGCGTGCGGGGGCGATCTTCAGCCGGGTGCCTGGCTGGTGGTGTCCGCTGACGACGGCCGTACCGGCCTTCGAGCCGTGGGCGAGCACGGACACGGACGGGGTTCGTGGTGTGGGCTTCGCCTGGGCGATGCCGGGGGAGACCAGAGCTCCGACGGCGGCGACGGCGATCGCGGTGGACACAAGTCTTCTGCGCATGACGGCTCCTGGAAGGTGTGGGCCTTGCGGGAAGAAACGGCCTCGGGGAAGACGCGGCCGTGTGACGGCAGGGCCAGCGTGGTTCCTGGCCCGCGGCAGGTGCAAGCGATGAAAGTTCAGGCTTACCACCGAACTTGGGCTCGGCCTTGTCACCGGATGTGGAGGGGGCGGTGTGCTCCGGCTACTCCAGGCCCGCCCGCTCCGCGGTGCTCAGCAGGGCCCGCCCTTCCGCGGTCGCGACGTGGAAGGACCGTCCGGCCTTGCGGACGGTGGTGACCAGGCCCGCCGCGCGCAGCACGTTCACATGTTGGCTGATGGCGGGGTGGGTGACGTCCAGGAGGCGGGCGACCTGGACGGTGGAGCAGCCGGTGCGGGCCGCACGCAGGATGGCCGCGCGGGTGTGGCCGAGCAGCGGTCCCAGCGGCCCGGAGCCTTCTGCGGGGCGGCCGTTGGGGACGGTACTGGCCCAGTCCGCGGCGTGATGGATGGGATAGACCAGGACGGGCGGCAGCTCCGCGTCGGCGAGCGTGATCGGTGTGGGCCAGCAGAAGAACGACGGCTGAAGGATGAGCCCCCGGCCGCGCAGGCACAGTTGCTGGTCGACGGGGTACGCGACTTCCAGTACGGGCGACCGCCAGCGGAACTGCGGCCCGAGACCGGCCAGTAGCCCCTCGGTGCCACCGTCGAGCAGGCTGAGCAGCCGGACGGCACGGTCGGCGTCGATATGGGCGTGGACACGCCGCCAGAACGGCGCGAGCGCCTCCCCGTGGTAGGTGCGGACGGCCAGGCCCAGCCGACGGAGGGTATCGACGTCGCCGCGGGCCAAAGACCCTGCCCAACTGGGGAGTTGGAGCGAGGCGGCCAGCTGCGTCAGATCGGTGTGCAGCCGTGGGCGGGGAGTGCTCAGCAGGGTGTCGACGGCCGCCTGCAGCGTGCCGCGGTCGCCGGACGTAGGAGTGAGGAAGTCCGGTGAGTAGCCGCGGGGCGGCAGCAGGGTGGACAGCAGTCGGCAGCTGTCCGAGAGCCGCGGCCGCGCCCACTGGCGCCACTCGCCGAACACCCGGGCACCGTCCCGCCGTTGCAGCGTCTGCACGCTGTTGCTGATCTCCCAGAGGAAGTCCGGCCCCGGGGCCACCCGAACCCGCGCCAAGTCCTCGGACGTGAAGTACACCCGCAACATGGTCGCTCCATCGAGAAGTGAAGGTGTGCTGCTGCCGGCCACGGCTGTGCCTGTCGGATGGGCGAGCGCGCGGCAGCAGAGCGATGGCCCGGACGCCGCCGGCTGCACCCCATGCTGTCCTTGCGTGGCGCGACTGCTACCGCTTGGCGGCCTGGTCCCGCCCGGGGGAGTTCCCCGGGCGGTGGAGCCGTCACCGGCCCGTGCCGACGAGATAACGAGGCCGGGCCGGTGGGCTCTCGGAGCGGTTCAGGACGCGAGGTGGAAGCCGGCGCCGACTCCGCCGTTGGCGTTCATCTCATCGATGATGCTCAGGATCGGCGAGCTGTGCTGGGCGCCCCAGGCGTTGCCGACCAGCGTCTGGCCGGCGACGACGGGGGAGCCGGAATCACCGCCGTCGGTCCAGATGAGGTGGGTGAACCAGATTCCGTGGGTGCCCAGCTTTATGCCGCAGGTGAGGCCTGTCCGGTGGCCTTGCTTGCACATGCGGGTTCCGTTGGCGGGTGGGGCTCCGATCGACGTGATGGTCACTCCGCCGACGGTGTTGGTGGGAGCCACCCGGCTCTCGTCCAGCTTGATCACCGCGTAGTCCAGGCCCTTGGGGCCGGTGCTGAGCAGGTTGTTGGGCGTGCTGACGTAGGTGACCGTGCCGATGGCCCCCGTCTCGAGGTCGGGGCGGCTGTCGGGGATCGGCGCCGGGGCGGCGGCTGTCCCCGCGGGCGAGGCGTCCCGGTAGACCTTGTCACCGACCAGCTTGTTGCCGTGCTCGTCTATGAAGCAGTGGGCGTTGGTCAGGCCCACCAGGTTGCCGGCTGAGTCGCGGCCGACCGCGGTGAGGGTGCAGACGTAGTAGCCCTTGTGCTCCTCCGGGGTCGGCTGGAGCCGGAAGATGATCCCGGTGCCGCCTCCGATGGCCGTGCGCGTATCCGCGCTCGCGGACGGGGCTGCAACGAGGGACATACTCGCCAGGAGGACGGTGAGACCAAGGGCGCGTAACACACGTAACATGCGATCACTTCCCGTGTGAGGTTGGGGGTGACGGGGCCGAAAACAAGGACGACGGCTCTGGCCAGCCACCTAATCGACTAGAACTATTTTCTAGTTTCTATCACGCGGGCGTGACGAATTACAGGCCGCTTCGTGTTTGTTTCCTGGGGCGGGCCGCACGGCGGGGTGGATGCGGGTGGTGGATCCGCAGACAGGGGGGTGGCGGAGGTCGCGACGTCCGGGCGCGGTGTGCACCTCGCACCCTCAGCTCGCGGCCGCCCTGGCCGCCGTCGCCTTTGCCGGCGCTCGGTAGCCTCAACTGGCCGTCTGCTGGCCCCGGGAGCTCGACCCGCGGCTGTGTCCTGCGCGGCTCGCGCAGTCCACCCGGCGCGGCGTGCCATACGTGCACTCGCGCCCCGCTGTTGATGCGCGAACGGGGCCGGCTCGCGGTCGGCCGCCGGAAGCGTGGCTGTCCGATCGCGCTATCGGCGCAGCGGTCAGCGGCCAACTCCCGTTCCGGCAGCGCTCCTAACGGCGATCGGGCATCCGGGAATCTCCGCAGCCCGATACGGCATCTCGAGACCAGGATCAGCGAGAAACCGCAGGTCACGGTATTCCGTCCGCAGCTGAGGTCCAGGTCCTCGGATTCTCTCCGACCGACGACGTCGACCAGATCAGCTACAGCGAGGCGTACTGCCGGGGAACGCGCGCGCCCTATGCCAAGTGGGCCCCGGCCCTTGCTGCTTGAGCTTGGGTCCTCGGTGGACATCGCTCGCTGCTGGGCCGTTCATGGCAGCGGTTCTTGCGCGACGCCGGCGATGACCGTGGTCACGACCTTGTGGACGGCGCCGGCCTCCGGTGGGGTGCCTTTCCGGTCGGCGAAGAGCATGTGCCCGGTCCCGATCAGCGTGGGGGCGAGGGTATCGACGTCGGCATCCGCCGCGATGCGGCCCAGTTCGCGCTCGGTGGTGAGGTAGGAGGCGATCATGGCCGTAGCTTCCGTGAGTATCGGGATGCCGGTCGGTGTGGTCCGGCGGAGCCGGGCGCGCAGGTCGTCCCGGGAGGTGACGAGGCCGACGATCGCCACAGCGACCGCCCCGAACAGGTCCGTCAGGGCGCCGGTGAGGTTGTCGGCGACGGTGCCGGTCCCGGCGGAGTTGCGCAGGACGGCGGCCTGGCTCTCGATCCGGCCGATGCGGTCCAGTACGAGCTCGGCGAGGAAGGCGTCGAAGTCGGCGAAGTGCCGGTGCAGGACGCCCTTGGCGCAGCCTGCCTCTGTGGTGACCGCCCGGCTGGTCAGCGCGCTCGGCCCGTCCCGGAGCAGGACACGCTCGGCGGCGTCGAACAGCTGCTCGCGTGCGTCGTGGATGGCTACCCCTGTCGGCACCGTGCATCCCGCCTTCGCTTGCTGGGTCCGCCCGGTTGACGAGTGGGCGCACGCCCACTAATAGTGGGCACATGCCCACTATACCGCCGGAGCGAGCACCCATCTCCGAACACGAGCCTCATGCACGCGGACAGGTAGCCGAGTCGTTCGGCTCGGACGCCGAACGCTACGACCGGGCCAGGCCCCGCTATCCCGAAGAAATGGTGGACCGGATCGTCGCCGGTAGCCCCGGCCCCGACGTCCTCGACGTCGGCTGTGGCACCGGAATCGCCGCCCGGCAGTTCCAGGCGGCCGGCTGCAGGGTGCTCGGGGTGGAGCCCGACGCGCGGATGGCCGACCTGGCGCGGCAGCTCGGGGGCGGGGTGGACGTAGCGACGTTCGAAGCCTGGGACCCGGCCGGCCGGGAATTCGATGCGGTCGTCGCCGGCCAGGCCTGGCACTGGATCGACCCGGTTGCGGGAGCGGCCAAGGCCGCACAGGTGCTGCGCCCCGGCGGCCGACTGGCAGCATTTTGGAACGCGTTCCAGCTTCCGCCCGAGGTGGCGGAAGCCTTCGCCGCGGTCTACGGGCGGGTGATGCCCGACTCGCCGTTCAACCTCCAGTCGATGACGAAGCAAGCCCTGGACGGGTACCAGGTGCTGTTCACCAAGGCCGCCGACGGGATCCGGGAGGTGGGCCGGTTCAGCGACCCGGAGCAGTGGCGATTCGACTGGGAGTGGTCCTACACCCGGGACGCGTGGCTGGACCAGATGCCGACCCATGGCGCCTTCACCCAGCTCCCGTCGGACAAGCTGGCAGAGGTGCTGGAGGGTGTCGGCGCCGCTATCGACGCGATGGGTGGCAGCTTCACGATGCGTTACACCACGGTGGCGGTCACCGCGGCGCGAACCGACGCCACCTGACCCGGCTCTACGGTCCATCCGCATTCGCGATCTCCTGCGACCTGTTGCTCACCATCAACACGGCCGCCATCGCCTTCCTCCCGCGATCCCGTTCATCCTCGCGGGCAGCAACATCGGAGCCGCCGAGACCGCCCAGCACTCCGACGTCGCCGCCCTCGCCCCCAAGGACCTCCGCGGCTCCGCCTGCATGGATGCCGGTTGAAGTCCCAGTTGCCCTGGTCCGGCTCCACCGTTGCGACCTGATGCCACGCCTGGTGGCCAGCCGCGACCGGTAGTCACGACTGTGAGTTCCTGAAGATCGTTACGAGGCTGTCGGGCTCATCGCGCTGGTCGAGGAACTCGCAGTCGCCAGTCGCCGGCGGTCAGTTCAGGTTGTAATCGAAGGCATACGGGACAGTGGGTTCACCCTGTTTGGCGGTGAAGCTGCCAGTGCCGCTGAGGGTGGCCAGGTCACCGCTGCCTGATCCTGGTACGACTTCGAAGGTGCAGTGCACAGAGCCGTCGGCATCGAACGAGCCGCGCTCCTCCACGGCGAAGCTGCCCTCTCGCCCGTCGAGGCTGCCGGCCAGCAGCTCCATGCCGGTGAACGTACCGGTCTTCTCCGAGACGTAGACGATGGTGTACTCGCAGGTGGTCTCGGCAGCCGTGATGCCCCCGACGAAGGT
Source organism: Streptomyces inhibens (assembly GCF_003389455.1). GTDB lineage: Bacteria > Actinomycetota > Actinomycetes > Streptomycetales > Streptomycetaceae > Streptomyces > Streptomyces inhibens. Next base: position 152,427 of record NZ_QUAC01000014.1, read on the forward strand.
GTTGGTGACGGAGGCATGGGCGAGTTGGGGGCTCGCCTCGCTCGGGCTGATGGTGCGTTCCTCCCAGTTGGCGAAGGTGAAGTGGCCGGTGGTACGCGCGGGCATGGATGTCCTCTCGATCGGCCGCAGGGTCTCTTCCGTACGGCGTGTGAGGATCCTGACTGCTGTACCTGACATCTCCTGTCAGGTACAGCAGGACAATGGCTCCATGCGTGCCGACCGGCTTCTCTCCCTCCTTCTGCTGCTCCAGAACCGCGGGCGGATGACCGCCCCTGAGCTCGCCGCTGAACTGGAGGTATCCGTCCGTACGGTCTACCGGGACATCGAGGCGCTCAGCCTGTCGGGCGTCCCGGTCTGCGCGGATCGCGGTCCTGCGGGCGGCTACCGCCTGATGGACGGGTACCGCACGCGACTGACCGGGCTCACCGACTCCGAGGCCGGATCGCTCTTCCTCGCCGGAGCGCCAGGTCCGGCGCGTGATCTGGGCCTCGGCGCGGCGCTGGCGACCGCTCAACTGAAGTTGCAGGCCGCGCTGCCGGACGAACTGGCCGACCGGGCACGGCGTATTCAGGACCGCTTCCACCTGGACGCCCCGGCATGGTTCCGGGACGCCGACCCGGTCCCGTATCTTGCGCCCATCGCCCAGGCGGTGTGGGAGCAGCGTGTGCTGCGTACCCACTACCGACGGTGGAACGGTGAGGTGCACCGGGAGCTGCACCCGCTCGGCATCGTCCTCAAAGGCGGTGTCTGGTACTTGGTGGCACTGGCGGACGAGGCCCTGCGGACCTACCGAATATCGCGGGTCCTGGCCGTGGACACCACAGGGGAAGGATTCGAGCGGCCGGCCGGATTCGATCTCTCCGCTTTCTGGGAGCAGTCCTCACGGCGCCTGGAGGCCGCGCTGCATCAGGGAACCGCGCGACTGCGGATCTCGCCTCGCGCACAGAGGCTGCTGCCCGCGCAGTTCGGCGCGGCAGGCGCACGGGCCCTTGACGGAGCCGGACCGCCGGACGACGAGGGCTGGGTGGAGGTGGAGATGCCGGTCGAGGCGCAAGCCGTTGCAGTCAGCGATCTGCTCAGGCTGGGCGTTGAGGCAGAGGTACTCGGTCCGCGAGAGCTGCGGGAGGCGATGGCCCAGACCGTGGCCGAACTGGCACACCGGTACGCACCCTCGCCCTGAGCCTCGCCCGGACTGTTGCCGCACTTGCCCTTGTCCCTGACGTGCGAACCGGAGTACGCCGGGGAGACAGACGAAAGACGACCTCACGAGACAGGACATCGAAGAATCCGGCGAAGCAGATCGTCCGAGATGGCGCGCGAAGCGGACCAGTTCATGCGAGACGGGAAGCAGATCGACCGGGACGGGACGGCAGAACTGGACCCACCCCGCCCGGCGGCCACTGTCCTGTCTTCGTGAACCTTGATCACGTCTCGGCGAAGGTGGAGAACCTGGTCGAGAGTTCTCCTACAGCGGCCTTGGTGGACCCATTCCTCATGGACATTGCCGCTGGCCGCTCATGGGGGTGAAGCACCCGTCAGAAGGCCGTAAGCGGCGATTGGCGCTGCTGCGATCGCTTGGCGAGGTCGATCGGTTCGGCAGGGTAGGCGCATGAACGGCGTGGGTGCGAAGGCGCGGTGGCTGGCGCGTATGGCAGTGAGCACGGTATGTGTCGGGGCGGTGATGGCTGGCGGGGCGCCGACGGCGTTTGTCGGCGCGGCGGGGCGCAACAACCGGACCTGCGTCGCGGTCGTGGGCAGCGGCCTGCGCGTCGAGTCGGTCTCGGCGTCGACGACCTGGCGTTGAAGCTCAGCTGGATCGAGGGCTTCGACTCTGAGGTAGGCAGCCCCGGCCCGTGGCCCTTCACCGGCCTTCTCCGACCCCAGCCGCAAGGTAGCCCCGGCGCCCCCGCCGCCTCCCGACCTACCCTCCGGCGACCGGCCGATAGGTGCACACATGCACGCCCGTACCGCTGGTGACAGTCGAGACCAGCTCGAGCGTACGCAGCGCTCCGTCGTCGGGGAAGATCGTCTTGCCGCCGCCGAGGATCACCGGCATGAGCATGAGCCGGAGCTCGTCGACCAGGCCCTCGCGCAGGAGGGCGCGCACGAGCGTGGGGCTCCCCATGACCAACAGGTCGCCGCCGTCGGTCTCGTGCAGCTCCCGGATGCGGGCGACGGCCTTGTCGCCAGGGATGCGCGTGCTGTTGTCCCACGTCAGCGCGTCGTCGCCCAGCGTCTCGGACACGACGTACTTCGGGATGGCGTTCATCCGGTCGGCGAACGGGTCGCCGGCCCGCTCGGGCCACGCCGCGGCCATCGTCTGCCACGTGCGGCGCCCGAACAACAGCGCCTCGGCGTTGCTCAGCGCGTCGACGAAGGCACCGCCCACCACCTCCGGATCGAAGAACGTGTGCGACCAGCCGCCGTGGGCAAAGCCACCGTCGGTGTCCTCGCCGGGCCCGCCTGGCGCCTGCACGACGCCGTCCAAGCTCATGAACTCACTGATCACGATGCGCATGGGACTCGCTCCTCTTTTCTTCCTCGCTCGGGGGATACGTCGATGCAGACTGTCACCCCGCTGCAAAATCATCGCCCCCACTCGGATCCCCAGTGGTGATGTAGAGCACATAGCTGTACGCACAGTCGTACGTGTCTCCGACTGCGACCGCAGGCGTCGAACAGCGCGCGGGCGACTTGGGTGCGCGTCTACGTCCGACGACGTCCCTTTCAACCAACGGAACGGACAGAGCCGTTGGATCCCGGACACGGCGAAACGCCTGGCCGGTCAGTGGGGTGGAACGTCGTCCAGTCACAGTTGAGAGCAAGACCAAGGCCGACACTCCTCACCGCACCAGATGGGGAGCTATCCCATCCTGCTATGGGAGTCAGACAAGGCATCCCGGCAGTCGTTGCCCAGCCGTGCGCTCGAACTCATCGGGTGTGCTTTGGCGGTAACGCAGCAGTTTCGACGTAGAGGCAACGGTTGAAGGACGTTACGGACACAGCAACGGGCGCTGTAGGGCTTGGCGTTGGCGGAGACGGCCGAAGAGGTGTTGTAGTGCCGTCCGCCACCGCCGTGGCCGATGGCGGATCGCCAAGCCAGATCAAATCACGCAGCCGGACTGACGCCATGGCCAGAATTCAAAACTCCCACTTGGCGAATGTCCTACGTTTCGGGGGGTGGGTCTGGACCGGTCATTCGTAGGGATAGCTGAAGAACTGTCAGCTCGGTTGACCACCCACCGGCCGTTCGCCGAGGCCGAGTTCGGCGGTGCGATAAGCGGAGTGCTGCTTGCCGGCTGTGATGTTGAGGGCTGCCTGGCGTCGTGGGCGGGGGCCTGGGACTGATTCCTTAGCCCACCTGGCCCTAACCGGTGTCGATGAACGACGTTGACTCCAGCCCGCCATGCTTCCATCTCGTCATGGAGGTGCTCACATGATGGCCGAATACCGACAGCAGGACAGTCACCCGCACGCGGGTACGCCGCGGCGGCGCGTGCTGGCCGCGGCCGCCCTGGCTCCGATGCTGGCCGGGACGCCAGCCCCCGCTCGCGCCCTGCCCACCGGGACGGCCGAGGTGAAGAGCCCCAGGCTGGTCGAGCCGGTTCCCACTGTCCTATCGGACTGGGAGCACGTCGCCAACACGCTGGGCCGAACAGGCGATATCAAGCGAAATGCGATGTACCACACAGCCCTCCCACGCGGGGACCTCCGGGTGTGCTCCCGCCGCATCGTCGTCAAACCGGCACTCGCCCTCGGCTCGCACGTGTCCTTCATCCGTTACGCCGACAAAAGCACGCTGGTGATGGGCGATGTGGTGGTCACCGAGCACGAACTGCAGCCTTTCACCGATGCCCTGCACGAGCACAAGATCGGGCTGACCGCGATCCACAAGCACCTCCTTTCCCAGAGCCCCGACATCTGGTGGATCCACGTCCATGGACACGGCCACGAAACAGTGGCTCTGGCCAGCGGCCTGCGCGCAGCGTTCGACCGTACCGGCACCCCGCCTCCGCTACCGCCGACCCCGCAACGGTCCGTCGACCTGGACACCGCCGGCATCGATGCCGCGCTGGGAGTCAAGGGCTCCATCGACGACGGCATCTACAAGTGCATCTTCGTGCGCCGCGAGACGATCACCGACGGGAACCTGGTACTACCCCCGGGACTGGGATCGACCAGCGCGTTCAACTTCCAGCCGCTGGGCGGCGGCCGGGCCGCGATCAGCGGCGATTGCGCCATGATCGCCGAGGAAGTTCAAGACGTCCTGGTGGCCCTGCGGCGTGCCGGGGCCGAGCTCGTCGAGCTGCACAACCACGGCTTGACGGACGAACCCCGCCTGTTCTTCACGCACTTCTGGGCCGTGGGTGACGGCGTCAAGCTCGCCCGGGCCCTGCGCCCCGCGGTGGCCGCCACCAACGTCGTTCCGGCCGGCTGACCACCGCGCAGGCAGCGGGCTCGACCCGGCGGACCACGTCTGAGTCTGTCCGCGATCATCTCCACGGCCAGGACGAGAACACGTCCTCATCGTCTGGCCGTCCGAACGCAGCGTCCCGCTCTACCGCCGAGCCGGGTTCCACCCCTCCGTCGAACTGCTGGAAGCACGATGAACCGGCGACAGGCCCAAGAGCTCGACGGCTCAACGGCGACACCGCCACCCTGCTTCAACGACCGTCGCCACATCGTCGACTCCAAGACCTGGGGACGTCACGGTGGGCACCACGGTGGGCACGCCACGATCACTGGGGCCACCACGCAACCCGTCCGCCCCGGGCCGTAAGACTTGATCACTCTGGCCGGCCGCCCACGGTGCGTCGCAGGTCCTCCGCCCGCGGCGCACCGCCGCTGCTCAGGCATCCGAGCAGTGGGCCGCAGCGCGGTCGGCGTACGCGTCGGACCACCCGGACCACGACTGACGGGAGCACCGCCGTGCAGAACACCGAGAGTCTCGTCCACGCTTGGTGCATCGACGACCGGGAGTACCGGCGTCAGGAGGAGCGCCGCGGCCGCCGCTTCGCATACACGAGCTTCGAGCCCACCCGCACGGCGCTGGTCATGGTCGACATGGTGCCGTTCTTCGTCGACGCCAACCTCTACGCCCGCGGCATCGTCCCGAACATCCAGCACCTCGCCGACCGCCTTCGCACCGCTGGCGGAACCGTTGCCTGGGTCCTGCCTGCCCGCACGGAACGCACACCGGTCGGCGACGAATTCCACGGCCCCGAAGCGGCCGAGATGTTCCGCAACGCCGGCGGCAGCGGCCCGCTTCCCGACCGGCTGTGGCACGGCTTCACCCTCGGCAGCGACGACGTCCTCATGGAGAAGTCCGCGCCCAGCGCGTTCTTCCCGGGCCGCTGCCCGCTCCCCGAACTTCTGCAGGAGCGCGGGATCGCCGTGCACCTGGTTTTTTCGCTGGCTACGACTCGGACAAGACCCGCGCCCTGCTCGACGAACGCGGCCTGCACGGCCGCATCGCGCGCAAGGGCGAGAAGGCGCCGATCCAGGCAAGTCAGAGGTGGCACGTCGAACGCACCCACGCCACCGCCTCGCTCGCTGCTACGAGCGCCGCCCCTCCGTCATCGATGCCTTCTTCGACCTCACCGACACCATCATCACGGTACGTAGCCTGATCCGTCGGGCATGGACGACCCACCGATGGGACGAACGCCCGAACCGCCGCCCGTGACCAGACGCCAACTCTTGGGCGAAACCGACCATCGGCCCGCCCGATGCGATCGCGGCATCGCTCCGACTCGGCGGTGTTCCCGGCCCTCACATCGGGCCGGCTTCCGTCCTTTCCCGGGGTGGTTCCACCCTGGCAAAACCTTGCCAGGACCGTTCACTGGTTCAGGAGTTCAGCGAAGCGGTCCAGCGCACGATCGGTGCGTTGGCGGTCGCCGGTAGCTGTGAGATCGAACAGCAGACCCCGGACAACGGCCATGACCAACGTGGGCGTGACGGTGTCGTCAGGACCGGTGGAGACGTCGCGGAAGGTGGCGCCGAGCGTGTCGAACCAGTCCGTGATCGCCTCGCCCTGGTCGGGGTAGGTCTCGGGGTGAACCAGTCCGTCGGCGTGCACCTCGAAGAACAGCCGGACGAACGGCGCACGTTCGTCTGCGCCGATCCACGCCCAGATGCCACGCAGCCGCTCTTGCGCAGAGCCCGTCTTTGGCGGAAGGTGCTCGGCCAGGCGCACAGCACCTCGGCGACGGGCCTCGGCCAGGACCGCAGCAACCAACTCCTGTTTGCTGCCGAAGTCGTAGAGCAGCATCCGTGGGCTGGTGTCGAGGGCTGCGGCCAATGGCCGCAGGCTCAGCCCGGCCAAGCCGTGCGCCAGCACATAGTCGGTCGCCCGCGCCAGCGTGCGCTCGCGACGGGCGGGATCAGCGGGTCGCCCCACGGTGGATCTCCTCTCAGCAACTCGGAGTTGAAACAGCATTAGCGAGTATATGGTACGACTGTTTCAATAACGAGGGAGATCACCTTGCACACCTTCGACCGAGCACTCGTCCTGGGTCCTGGGAGTCACGTCGGCACCGCCTGGATGGCAGGGCTGGCCTACGGATTGCGCCGCGATGGCGTGGAACTGGGCGAAGCCGACCTGATCGTCGGGACGTCGGCCGGCGCGATCGTCGCAGCGCTACTCGCCACCGGCCAGGACCCGGGGCGGCTCGCGACGTCGGCCCGCCAGCCAGCTCACCGGCTCAAGGTGGACCCCAGGCGGATGGGTGAGGTGTTCGCCGTACTCGGCGACCGCAGCCTGGAACCCGGCGAGGCCAGGCGTCGCGTCGGCCGGCTCGCGCTCGACAGCACCGACGTCCAGGCCGAGGAGGCGCTGATCGCGGGGCGCGCCGCCTTGATCGGCGCGGACGCGTGGCCGGAGCGGCGACTGCTGATCACCGCCGTGGACGCAACCACCGGTGAGCCCGTGGTGTGGGACCGCGACAGCGGCGTGCCGTTGGTGCACGCGGTGGCAGCGAGTAGCGCCTTCCCCGGGGCCGCGCCGCCCGTTGCCATCGACGGCCGGCGGTACATGGACGGTGCGCTGCGTGCGGGCCCCAACGCCGATCTCGCCGTTGGAGCCCGCACGCTGGTCGTGGTCGAACCGATGGCCCACCTGTTTCCCCGGGAGCCACTCAACCAGCAGCTGGCGGCCGTGGGGGCAGGCACCGTGGTGACCATCGGCCCCGATCCGGCCTCGGTGCGCGCTTTCGGCTCGGACATGGGCGACCTGGCAGCCTGGGAACCGGCCTACCAAGCGGGTCTTCGCCAGGCGGGCGACGTCGACGCGCAACTCCGCTCCATGTGGAGGGCAGAAGCCGACGCGGGCTGACCGCTGATCAGGTCGGTGATGTGTGGGCGCTGGCAGCCCACCGGAGGGGTCGCCGCGTAGGCCATCGTGATGCAGCAGACTCACCTCCGACGGCGGTCTTGGAGCTGGTGAAACTCGCGCTCTGGTCAGCGCAAAGGATCACGCCAAGACCGCCGTTCACGCCTGCTGAACTCCCTGGTGAGTGACGCTGTTAGAGGTCAGGTCATGCTGAGCAAGCTCAGCATTCGGATACCCGGTCAGGGGACACCGCACCGTCGTCGCTCATGATCTCGGTACTATCGTCGATGTAGCCGGACCCGCCGTCGTACGACACCTTGTAGCTCCCGCCGTAGCCATAGCCGTTGGCGTCTACTTTGCCCGGCACGTGGCAGTCGACCGTCACCGTCATCAGTGTCGTCAGCTTGCCCACTGGTGTCTGGCCTCTCGCATCTGCGGACGGCCACACGGTCACGTTGTCGTAGTTCCCGATCTTGCCTTCAACGCCACACCCGGCTAAAGCCGCCATCGCGAACACGACGGCTCCCACCGACAGTGCGACATGCCTGTTGAGTTTCACCCCGTACGTCCTCCCCGTTAGTACTGCCAAGTTGTGGCAGGCAGTAATTGTGGGTGCGGTGAACTGCGGGGGACAAGACCGCGTTGCCGCACTGCGGCCGTGCCTCGTCTGTATCTCGGTTCATGGCGGGCTTGCCTTCGTCGCCGGCGCACACCCACTGGAGCGGCTGAGTCGCAGAGCCCAGACCTTCGGCTCGGTCCCGGGTCATCCGGTGGGCGGTATACGGCAGCCTGCGGCCGGTGAAGGCGATCCGGGCGCACCTCCCATCATCGTTCCGGGCCTCCAGGAACCGGTGACCTGACGAGCAGCTCAGGCTCGGACCATAAAGGACGAGCTCAATCGGCAGCTCAATCGGCCGAGGGCGCCTCGTAGTGTTCCGCGAAGGCCGCGAGCAGTTCCGGGGACCAGGTCAGGTCGCCGTTCCGGAGGTCGCTGATTACTGCCCGGACCCAGCGTTCCTCGGCGACGACCATGGCGTGCACGTATTCGTTCTCGATGAGAGTCACGCGCGGGAGGCCGGAGCCGGCGTCGACGGCCTGGCGCGCCTCCAGGTCGGTGCGCTGTGCGGCGAGGTGCTCCGCGCGCTTTTCCAGCACTTCCAAGGCCTCGGCCGGGGTGAGCATGGGCACGTTGGAAAGCGCGGCCGGGAAGACCGGGAACTCGCTCTTGGGGACGGCGAGCATCTGCTCCAGCCACTGACGGGCGACGGCGCGGCCTTCCGCGGTGACCTCGTAGACCGTGCGCTCGGGGTACTGCTGGTCGCGCTCGGTCTGTCGTACGGCGATCAGTCCGCCTGCGTGCAGCCGCTCGATGGTGCGGTACAGGCCTGCCCGCTGGCCGACGTTGACCACCTGCTCCTTGCCCCACTGCTTGATCAGTTGCTGGAGGCCGTACGGATGCAGTGGTCGGTAGTGCAGCAGCGCCAGCACGGTCAGGCCGAGCGGCGAACTCTTCACGGGAGCGGTCATGCCGGTAAGTCTAGTAGGGACGAAACTAGTTGCACTGAGACTAGGTGCAGTGCAACTATGAGCGGGCCGGGCACGCGGCCCGGCGCGAACGAATCCACAGTGGGAGCGGTCATGAACATCCACGACGGTCAGGGCGTCAGCACCGGCGTACGGACGGCATTGGTCATCGGGGGCGGGGTGGCAGGTCCGGTGACGGCACTCGCGCTGCGCAAGGCGGGCATCACGGCCACGGTCCACGAGGCGTACCCCGCGGCGGCGGACGGCGTCGGCGCCTGGCTGGCTCTGGCCCCCAACGGCCTGACGGCACTGCGGACGATCGGCGCCGACAAGGCGGTGGAGGCCATCGGTCAGCCGGTGCCCGGCGTGGTGATGGCGGACGGCGCCGGGCACCGCATGGCAGGCTTCGGCGGGTTCACCGAGCTGCCCGCGAGCCTGGCGATGCCCCGAGCCGCGCTCTTCCGGGCGCTGACCGATCACGCGGTGGCGGAGGGCGTCCACTTCGCTTACGGCAAGCGGCTGGTGAGCGCGGAGGAGACCCCCGACGGTGTCACCGCCCACTTCGCCGACGGTACGTCGGCGACCGCCGACATACTGATCGGCGCCGACGGCATCCGCTCCACCGTCCGTACCCTGATCGACCCGCAGGCACCCGATCCGGAGTACGGCGGCGTGCTGAGCTTCGGCGGCCACGCCACGGACAGCGGGGTGGAGGCCGAGCCCGGCACGATGTACTTCGCCTTCGGCCGCACCTTCATCGGCTACTGGCAGGGCCCGGACGGGCAGTTGATCTGGTTTGCCGGGCTGCCCACCGACACACCGCCCGGTCCGGCCGAGCTGGCGCAGGTGCCGGCCGCCGAGTGGCTGGCCAAGCTGCGCGAGGTCTACGCGGGCCATGTCCCGGGTGAGCGGCTGCTGCGGCACACCGATCCCGAACGACTGATCACAGTCGGCCGGATGGAACGCATGCCGTCGGTGCCGCACTGGCACCGCGGCCGCATGGTGCTGGTGGGCGATTCGGCGCACGCCCCCTCCTCCAGCTCCGGGCAGGGTGCCTCGCTGGCCATCGAGAGCGCGGTCGAACTGGCCCGCTGTCTGCGTGACCTGCCCACGCCTACCGAGGCGTTCGCCGCCTACGTCGGCCTGCGCCGACCGCGGGTGGAGGCGATCGGACAGAACGCGGCCACTGCCAACAAGATCAAGGCCGGCAAGGCCGAGGCGGCAGCTGTCACCTTCCCCACGCCTGAGGAGATGTTCCGTCCGCTGCACTTCCATCGCATCGACTGGGAGCAGCGCGTCACCGTCACCGCCTGACGGCCGGCGTTGCTGTGGTGGAGTGTCAGGGTGCCGAGGGGCGGTGGTGTGTCCGGAGGCTGGTGCGGGTTCGTCAACGCCCGGGACGGCGCCGGCACGTGCGGGGAGCAGTTCGGCGCCGGGGGCGGCAGCATGCTGGAGAAGGACGATGCCTGCACGCGCGGGGAGCAGGTCCGCGCGAGTGGAGGCGAGCCAGCCAGGTCAAGGGCCTCATCGCGGCCGGCGCCGTGCTCTCCGCGCGAGCGGCGGTGAGCCGTCACGGCCATCCAGACCCCGCGCTGGCCGTGCAACTAGGTGAAGGCTGCGTCTGAGAGAGCCCTCGTCGGCGGCGCTCTCGTCGTCACTGGTGCCACTGCGCCGGTCCGCAGGCTCCGCCGCCATGAACCGCGCCGGCCGAGGAACCGGCGCTCCTCCCAGCGGGATGAAGGCCCTCGTCGGGCCGACTGATCGGGTGTAGACGNCTCCCAGCGGGATGAAGGCCCTCGTCGGGCCGACTGATCGGGTGTAGACGGCCTTCGAACACCGCGCCCGCGTCGAGCGGCACTGAAATCAGGTGCTGTTGCGCCTGGCCTTGATGCTCTGGATCGTCTCTGCGGCCAGCATGCCGGTCGCGATGGTCATGGCGGCCGATCGGCTCACAGCTGATGGGTGTAGTGGGGCCGATGGGTTTAGTGGGAATGAGCCGTGCTGAGGCCGTGGCCCTCGTGCAGCGGATCACGGATGTGGACCACGCCTCCGAACAGGAGGCGGATCCTTCTCCTCGTCGATCCAGTGCTTGAACTTCGTGTGCTCGTAACCGCCGTGGGACTCGGCGGCTCGGGGGAGGGCTTCGATGCCGTCGTGGAGGCTGAGCGTCTCGGCAGCGTGGACGCGGCCACGACCGACCGGCGGAGCAGCGGTGGCCGATCCCGCAGGCGCCCTCCCCGGTGCGCAGCCGGAGAGAGCGCGATCACCTGCGGGTCCCGCTGTGGGGTAAGCCTTCGGGTATCCGGCTTTGTTCACGAGTTTCGGCTCTGGCACAGCTCCGTGGAGCGTGATGTTGGGTGTGTCCGAAGTCGCAGGTTGTGCACTGCTGTTACCGCCTGGACGCGGCTTCGCAGCACTCGCCCTGCCATATCAGGCAGCTCTTGCCCTGCCGGCGGGCTTCGGAGGCCGTCAATTACTCGGCAGGTAATCGACGCTTCGCGGGGCCTGGCACATGATCATCCGTGTATCACCAGGGGAGAGGACCCAACCATGACGAGCACCACCGACCGCACCCGAGCTGTCGTAGAGGACTATCTTCGCCGTGCCGCAGAAGGGAACCCGGAGCGTATCGCCGCCGTCTACGCGGAGAAGGTCGACTGGATGGTGGCCGAGAACCCGCAAGCACCGTGGATCCGCCCCCGTTCTACTCGCGCTGATGTCGCGGGCCACTGGGTTGACCTGGCCGCGCACACGGTCCCAGGCCGAGGCGGCTTCTCGATCGACACGATCGTGGTCGAGGGCACTGAGGCAGTGCTGACGGGTCACCTCTCAGGAACGGTACGGGCCACCGGGAAGACCTTCGAAGGGCCCTTCGCGCTGCGGCTGTCCATGGACGACGGGCTGATCACCCGGCACCATGTCTACGAGAACAGCCTCTCGGTCGCCGAGGCCTGCACCCCCGATGGTGGCCACCATCAAGCTGACGGCCCTGGCCAGTAACGCGCGCTGGCTCACGTCGGGCGAGCGGGACCCGTTTGCGCAGAAGGCCGAAGCCCGCGCGTGCCGAACATCTGGCGCTTGAGCATCGGCATCTTGATCCGGTTGACGTGACCTTCGACGACGCCGGAGCTCCAGGGCAACGTCGGACCAGCGATGACCGCGTCGCGGTCGCGGTCGATGCCTGCGGCGAGGGTATGAAGGGTGGGCAGGCCGTCCTGCCGGACGGCGTCGAGCCGGTCCGGGAGTCGTTCGTCCTGATGCTCGGCGAGCATGTGGGCGAAGGACTGGCGGCATTCAGGTACGGATATTCATGCGTTGAGCCGTTGGCATTGCTTACTTTGCGCGGGTGCCTACGAACTCGACACCACAGCAGCACCACTCCCGGAAGGAGGGACTGGTGCTGCTGCCTGCTGCCCGCTGTCCGCTGTTTGCCGTGCTGCCCCTCGTCTGGTTCGTCGCCACCCCCTTTCTGCCCGACGAGGTGTTCGGGGCCCCGATTTAGCTGGTGGCCGTGAACTGGAACGGCAACGACCCCCAGGGCGGCATCAGCTACTTGTTGGGCTAGAGACGGGCTGGGTCTGCCCCGCCCGTGAACAACACCGGCCACGGATTGGCCATCTCGCCTGACCAGCAGTTACGGGACAACCTTTAGAGGGTGTCTCACGTGGCAAGTTTCGCGAGCTTCTTGTAGCAGGTCAGGGCGGCGGCCAGGCCGAGGAAGGCGAGGAAGT